>JBAZGB010000008.1:0-60075 GCA_041653135.1 Eubacteriales bacterium
CGTTTTTTCTGTTATACTTCTTCCTCAAAAAAGAAAAACCCTTGTAAGGGTCATTTAATTCTATCCGTTTAGGCTAGTTTGGGTTCATTTATTGCTAGCCGCAACAGTATACCATTTGATATAGAGATACTGGTTTCTGCCGGCGACACTTGCCCTGGTATTTATGCTTGCTGAGTAAGCCGTGTTGGGGCTTATTGATGTTGAAACGGTTTTAATGGAAATCCATTGGTTGCCCGAGTAATTACTTGTCAGCTTTGCAGATGCGCTTCCGTGCCAGCCCGCTCCTGCCGATGAATCACGTGTGAATGTCCGTGTTTCCGGGCCGAACGGGCCGTTAGATTCAAGACCGGTTAGATCAGTTTCTACACTGCTCTGGTTTGCTGTAAGGAGATTGGTTGTCCCGGATTCTACCATAATAGCCTGCTCGAACCTACCGGTTTCGTAGCGGGGAATGTTATATGAAACGGAAGTACCGTCCTGCTTGTACGCATCTGTGCCACGGTAAAATACAGCGTCACAGACATAGATAGTAGGGTCGATAACTATCGGGTAGGCGGCGGTTTTGAGCCATTCCGGATCGATTGTAAGCTTTAATATGCCTCCTCCGGATAAGTTGAATTCAATGTCGCAACGGTTTCCATTGCTGTCTATAACGAAAGGTTTTGGCATGTAAAATAGCGGCATGACTGTGCCGGGTTTGTAGAATATTAATTCTCCCTCGGGCGATAATTCATAAACCGCATCGGTTACACTGAGCTGAAAGTCAAAAACATTTTTACCTGTATATCTGTGAACAGTTAAGGCTTCTTTCAATTGGTCTTTCTCGAGAGTGTAGTTTAGGTCTGTATCCGGGTATATGTCATTATACGTGACTATATTTGAATACACGTCTGCTGTTACGGAGTTTGTTCCGGACGGGTTAAGCAAAAGGCTGGAGTCTTTAAAAGAAAAAGAAAGGAGCCCCTGGCCGGATTTAGAGGAAAAGCCTGCATTATATTTACCTCCCTGGTTTTTTATAGGGAAGGAATTATAAACATCTTCAACGACTGTATCGAGGCCTTGGTTTTCGTTTATCAGAAGAAGATTGTTTGGTATGTCTTTTTCCTGATGTGCAACTGCTGAAACAGCAGTATTTGATTGATCTTCTTTGTTGTACGTATTGCCCTTATAGGTTTCATCTTGTTCAGCGGCGGATTCGTTATCTTCAGAAACAATATTTTCGCCTGTTTCTGCAGCAGGCAATGATAGTGTGGCTGGTGCAGCCGGTTCAGCTATTGAATTATCAGTAAGCTCTGTGTGAGTTGCTTGAGCGCTTTCTGTTTTTGCTGGATTCACGGCAATTGGCTCTTCAGCATTGGATCTTTCTATATGGACAAAATTAGTTTGGAGCAGCAGCGTTAATGCCAATAGAAGCGAGATTACTATTTTGCTCCTTTTTCTGATCTTTCTCATTGTTATTCTCCTCTTAAAAGATAAATTAATTATTTTTGTTTTGATCTTATTGGTCTTTCACTATAATTTATTAAATTCCTTTATCCTTGAAGGAGAAATTTCCGATATAATTCAACAAATACTGACACCAATCGGGAAATATGAGTCTGGCTCAAAGTTGAAAACTTGGCGAGCTTGGCGAGGAGTTACAGAAATGCAAAATTAATGTGATTGCTAAAATGCAGAATTTTGTCGAAAGATTTTTATTTGCAGCAGGTATAATAAATATTTCTTCTTGTTGTTGTTTTTAATAAATCTATCTTTTCTTTAAAATTGGTACAATGGTTTTCTGTCCCAGAAGCCGCATAATTTTCTGGATTGGTATGATCAAATCTTTTCCGTTGATGTAGCCCTGCTCAATGACAGACTGGGGTGGAATCACGAACTTGCTCTAGCACTAATCGGCGTTTAGCGTGACTTTGCCGGAGAACTAATTAGACTGTGAAATATTGTTATATTGTTTTATAATAGAGAAAACTGAATGGGCGTGGCTAATAATGGGACAGCTTCCTGAAGTAGAAATATACACCGACGGCGCTTGCAGCGGCAACCCTGGAAGCGGTGGTTACGGTATAGTTTTAAAATATAAGGATAACATAAAAGAAATTTCAGGGGGATACCGTCAAACGACAAATAACAGAATGGAATTAATCGCCGCAATCATAGGCTTGGAAGCTTTGAATAAACCCTGTGAGGTTAAAGTATACAGCGACAGCAAATATATAATTGATGCGGTAAACAAAGGGTGGACAAGAAAATGGCAAGAGAACGGCTGGCGCCGTGACCACAATAAACCAGCGAAGAACGCCGATTTGTGGATAAGAATTTTAAGCCTTGCTGAAAAACACAAAGTCACCTGGATTTGGGTAAAGGGGCATGATGAAAATGTATATAATAACCGTTGTGATACACTTGCCCGGGAGGCAATTAAAAAACTGCCCTTACAAGAAGATCAGGGCTATATATAGATAATGCGGCAGAATTAATATTGAGGATGGCGTCATGGAGCGTTTGCAAAAATATATGGCCAGGACAGGAATAGCATCGCGAAGGCGTTGCGAGCAACTTATTGCTTCAGGCATTGTAAAAGTGAACGGTGAAACAGTAACACGTCCCGGTATCCTTGTGGATCCCTTGATGACCAGGGTTGAAATAAACGGAAAGGTTCTTAGGCAAACAGAAGCAAAAGTCTATCTTGCGCTATACAAGCCAAGATATTTTGTTACTACGCTTCATGACCCGCAGGGCCGGCGCAAAGTAACCGACCTGATTAAAAATATCCCCCATCGTTTGTTTCCGGTTGGACGGCTTGATTATGACAGCGAAGGATTGCTTCTTTTAACAAACGACGGGCAGTTAACCTATCTGATTACACACCCCAGCCACCAGATACCTAAAACATATCTTGCTTGGGTTAAAGGGAATCCTTCCAGTGAAGAACTTTCGATGATGGCAAAAGGTTTGCTGCTGTCTGACGGTTGGACGTCTCCTGCTCAGGTTAGCCTTCAAAGAACAACAAAATACGGATCGATACTTAAGATTACGATTTATGAAGGCCGCAAAAGGCAGATCAGGAGAATGTGCGACCAGATTGGCTATCCCGTGAAGCGCCTTAAACGAATCAGTATCGGTCAACTCAAAATTGATGGTTTAAAACCTGGCCAGTACCGTTTTCTTACTTTTGAAGAAATTGAGCAATTAAAAAAAACGGCAGGTATTTTGCCTTAACGGGTTGAATTGTTGCAGGAAATTCTTTGCCAATGGCGAAAAGTCTAAATACAATCACAAAGCAGTACATTGGCAATATATGTATTGAAGAATCCATTTGGGGGTTTTTGCATGGCTATGTCACAGACCGGCGATATCACCGACCGGGATATTAAGGCAAAGGTGCGCTTGGATATAAAAGGCGTAGCCAGGCCGGGAAGATTTTTATTCGGCGGCAAAACAATGGATAAAGCCGCTGAAGAAGCCAGGGAACAACAGGTTACTTTACTCCGGAACGTGCCCATCCAAGGTATACATATTGACGATATAGATCTGGGCATTGAAATTTATACAATTTATGAAGAAAACAACGGTTTTGAGGTTGCCTATGCTCCTGTAGTGCTGCAGCTGACCGCAGATTCACTGGAAGACCTGATTAGATTTACTATGCGTGATGATTTTAGAAAAGTTGAAATAAGTTCTCCAACTGCACTATCTCTTCACCGCTACGATCTAGAAAGATTAATATTTACCGTCGCCGAAGAAGTTAGAGAATACCGTCTGCGTTTCGAACAAACACATAACTTTCGTTAGATATAAGGAGAGTAGCTAAAATCTTGGCTGCAGCTGTACGTGGTATCAGAGGAGCAACAACGGTTGAAAGAAATGACCGTGAAGAAATCTTGGAAGCTACTTTTGAGTTGCTTAAAATAATTGTTCAGGAAAATGACATTATCAGCGAGGATATTGCCAGCATTATTTTTACCGTAACAAACGACCTGGATGCAGCCTTCCCTGCAGAAGCCGCCCGGGAATTATTGGGCTGGAAGTATGTACCTCTGCTATGCATGAATGAAATGGATACGCCCGGGAAACTCGGTATGTGTATCCGGGTCTTGTTGCATGTAAATACAGAGCGGCCGCAGCAGGAAATACGAAATGTTTATTTAAGAAAGTCATCCCAATTACGCCCCGATTTATTCCCTCGCTAATTTTCAGCATAACATTACCCGAATATCTTATTAACAATATAAACAGACGCAACCAGTGTTGTAAAATCTGCAGCCAGGCCGGCAACTATGGCATAGCGATATTTCGTAATACCGATTGAGCCAAAATACAGGGCAAGCACATAAAAGGTTGTATCGGTACTTCCTTGCATCGTTGAAACCAGCTGACCGATAAAACTATCCGGCCCGTGGGTCGAGATAAGGTTTGCAGCAATGCCGAGGGCTGCGCTTCCAGAAAGAGGCCTCATCAAGGCATGTGTCAAAACTTCGGCGGGAAAACCAAAATTATTTAGAAGCGGGGATATTAACTTTACAAGGATAGCCATTGCTCCTGAAGCCCTGAAAATATTTATGGCCACAAGCATGGCTACAAGGTAAGGAATAGTTTTAATTGCGGTGCTAAACCCCTCACTTGCTCCCTCAACGAATATCTCGAACACCTGCAATCGTTTAAGAGATGCGAAAAGCAGTATAAAAAAAATAGCAAACGGTATCGCCCAGCGAGAAATTTCTGCTATAACCCCGTACATAAAACTTACCTCCCCCGGACAGTGCAAATAAGGCGCATCAACCGGTCAACAGAAATACCAACAATCATTCCGCAGGCTGTTGCAAAAATGGTTGTCCCTACCACAGACGTCGGATCGCTTGAATTATGCAGCAGACGGATACCTATAATCGTTGAAGGTATCAATGTCAAGCAAGATGTGTTTAAGGCTAAAAAGGTACACATAACCGGTGAGGCAGTTTTGGGTTCGTTGTTTATTTTTTGCAGTTCCTGCATGGCAATCAGACCCATCGGTGTTGCAGCATTTCCCAGACCAAGTATGTTTGCGCTCAGATTCATAATTATTGCTCCAAAAGCCGGGTGGTCCCTGGGAAGATCAGGAAATAAAGCGCATGTAAGAGGACGCATTACTCTGGCAAGTATCTGTATAAGCCCGGCGGCTTCAGCTATGCGCATCAGACCCAACCAAAACGCTATTATGGATATCAGATGCAGAGAGGTTTTAACACCCTCGCCGGCGCCTTCAAGCGCAGATTTGGTGATCACCTCTATGTCTCCGTTCATACCCGCGACAATAATACTAAAAATAATCATACCAAGCCAGATATAATTAACCACCCTGCCCACCACCAATGCCTGGTTACCCACTGTTTTTCCTAATCTTATGTATATGGTGGACAAGATAGAACTTTTGCCTGGATATTAGTTTTTTATAAAACTTTAAGGGCAAAAAAAGGATCGGTTAAAAAAACCGATTTTAAAGGAGGAATCACCTTTGTATCACAGAGGAGGTGTTGTATTTATAATTGTCTTTTGATCCCGCGTTGATGAATTGCTCTTCTGCGCTTCCGCTTCTTGCGTTTTTTCACCCAGAATTGACTGAATCTGCGCCAAGACCTGAGGCGCAAGATCAATAATCCTATCAAGAATTACGTTATTTTCTACCGGAAGCAATCTTATATTACCGTGTCCAACTACCAAAAAACCAACCGGCTGCACTGAGACACCGGCTCCGCTTCCGCCGCCGAAAAAGGGTTTTTGAACGTCACCTCTTTCTTCCTGGACATCATGCTCAAACTCACCGCCGCCAGCGCCAAAACCAAAAGCCACCCTTGAAATAGGGATGATTATTATACCGTCCGGAGTTTCTACAGGATCTCCTATTACGGTGTTTACGTCAATCATCTCTTTAATGCTCTCCATGGCTGTCTTCATCAAACCTTCTATGGGATGCTGCTCAGTCATATTTACTCACTCCCTGACGTTAGAACTTAAACATAATATAGCCCTGGAGCAAAATAAATATACGGCTTTAATGCTGCAACCCGATTAACAATAAGCTCAAACCGTTTCTTTATATTTTTTGCGGGTAGCTTCCCCTCCCCGCAAATGCCTTTCGGCTTTATTATGTTCAAGAATTACCCTTACCCTGCGGGCAAGAGACTTATCTAATGAAGAAAGCCGTTCTGTCATATCCTTATGGACGGTGCTCTTGCTGACCTGAAACGCAGACGCCGCCTGGCGAACGGTAGCCTTTGTCTCAAGTATATAAGCACAGATTTCCAGCACTCTTTTCTGGATATACTCCTGCATCGCCCCCACCTTCCCAGCAAAAAGCTACTAAAAAATTATATGCGCTGGAAACGTGGAAATACCCTGTAGCTTTTTAAAATATCCTGATTAAAATGATTTTCTTATTTTTCCGGAAGTTTTACAATGTCAACGCCTTTATAATAGTGCTTTATTATCTTGTTATAGTTATATCCATGATCGGCAAAACCTTTTGCCCCGTATTGACACATCCCTACCGCATGACCATACCCGCGGGTGGTCACTTCAACTTCCCCGTTTTTCAACTCCATTATAAAATCAGCGGAACGGAGGTTTAGCAGGTCGCGAACCGTTACAGCTGAATATGTTTTATTACCAATTTCTACTTCTTTTGGGCGGCCGGAAGGTGTATATTTTATAACTTTCATTACCGGAACAGCAGATTTTGCGTTGCTGTCTAGTTTACCTGTCACCGGAAGAAAGTCTGAGTTTAACCTTAGAAGCGAATTAACTCTTGCAACAGATAAAAATGAGCTTTGCACAGGTCTTGGGTCAGAACAATAAGGACATGAAACACCAACAAGGTATTGCTCTCCGTAATGCCAGACTTCACCAGAATCCTCAGTTCCTTTGCCTCCACATGAGGAATGGTAAACCGGATCAATAAGACCCCCCTTGCAGACTATGACAAGTCCTCTTGTATCCTCTACAGCCTGAGCGAGTTTATTGTAATAGTAATAGTAGCTTAAAGAACCCCAACGCTTTTTCATTTCCCCCCTGGAGATCCATGCCTGCCCGTGCCTGTGGTCGTCACAAATATCTGCGCCGGGATGGTTGGGGTTAAGAAGACCGCCTGAATTTAAGCGCTTTAGTATATAAGTCCTGGCAACTACCGCCTGCGCTTTTAAAGCTTCCTGCGGGAAACTTGCCGGCATCTCAGCAGCCACCACTCCCAGTACGTAATCGTCAAGAGTAATATTGACAATTTTCTTCTGATCATGGATATACAGTTTGACCAGGGTTTGCTGCTTTTCTATTTGCACGGGAGAAAACTGGTTCGTAAAATACGGCAATCCCAAGAACAAAGTAATGATCAGCAATAATATTCCAATTAAAAACCTTTGGATGCTCACACCTCCTTTAGAATATATTACATCATTATACCATAATATGTATTATATGTAATTTATGTTATTAATAAACTTCAAACATACGTCATCTGGAAAGAAAAAAAATAGGCCATGATGAGTGCAGCATCAAGGCCTATTTTAATATAAAGTTAGGTTAAACCGTTTTATTCAAATAACTTTAGCCTGTTCAGAGCCCGTTTTAAAGCCAGTTCAGCTCTTAACAAGTCTAAATCCGCCGCTCTGGCCGCAAGACGCTGCTCAGCTCTTTCCTTGGCAGCCAACGCGCGTTTTCTGTCAATCTCATCTTCCCGTTCGGCAGCATTGGTAAGAATGGTCACACGGCTGTCCATTACTTCAACAAATCCGCCGGTAATGGCAATCCGTAAAGGTTTGCCGCCGCCATCTTTGGTAATCCTGAGAACTCCAATTTTTAAACTGCTGGCCAAAGGTGAGTGTCCCGGCAGAAAGCCTATTTCACCTTCTGAACCTGGTACGACTACAAACTCAACATCCTCACTGTACACTTTGCGTTCAGGAGTGACAATTTCCAGGCGTTGTGTTTTTCCAGCCATATTATGCACTTCCTTCTAACAGCTTCTTCCCTTTTGCAACCGCATCTTCAATCACGCCGACCATGAAAAATGCCTCTTCAGGCAGATCATCGTGCTTGCCGTCGAGAATTTCTTTAAATCCTCTGACAGTTTCTTTAACAGGCACAAATACACCCGGCATACCCGTAAAAGCTTCCGCAACGCTAAAGGGCTGAGACAGATAACGCTGAAGTTTTCTGGCCCTTGCAACAATAAGCTTGTCATCGTCTGCTAATTCTTCCATCCCAAGGATTGCTATGATATCCTGAAGTTCCTTGTAACGTTGAAGTACCTTTTGGAGTCTGCGGGCAACATCGTAATGTTCATCACCGATAATATGCGGATCAAGAATACGGGATGTGGAATCCAGCGGGTCCACGGCCGGATACAGACCCAACTCGGCAATCGCGCGTGAAAGAACAATAGTCGCATCCAAATGGGCAAATGTAGTGGCCGGCGCAGGGTCAGTCAAGTCATCAGCCGGCACATAAATGGCCTGGACCGATGTAACGGAACCCTTTGTGGTCGATGTAATACGCTCTTGGAAGGCGCCCATTTCGGTAGCCAGAGTAGGCTGGTATCCTACTGCAGAAGGCATCCTGCCCAGCAGGGCGGAAACCTCCGAGCCTGCCTGGGTAAAACGGAAAATGTTATCAATGAATAACAGGGTGTCCGTTCCCTCTTCATCACGGAAGTATTCAGCAAGGCACAGACCAGTTAGTCCTACTCTTAAACGCGCTCCCGGGGGCTCGTTCATTTGTCCGAAAACCATGGTGATTTTATCCAAAACTCCCGATTCGGACATTTCATTATACAGGTCGTTTCCTTCACGGGTACGTTCGCCTACACCCGCAAACACCGAAACTCCTCCGTGCGCCTTGGCGATATTGTTAATTAACTCCATCACAACGACCGTTTTGCCAACGCCGGCGCCGCCGAACAAACCGATTTTACCGCCCTTCAAGAACGGCACCAGCAGGTCGACAACCTTCAAGCCTGTTTCCAACTGTTCCGCTCTGGTTACCTGGTCGGCAACTGATGGAGCGGGGCGGTGAATTGGGTAATAAACATCGCTTTTAATTTCACCTTTGCCGTCGATCGGTTTGCCAAGCACATCAACCAGGCGGCCTAAAACCGTACGACCTGCCGGAACAGTAATAGGTTTGCCGGTGTCAATAACTTTCATCCCCCGGACCAAGCCATCGGTACTTGTCATGGCCACAGTCCGGACACAGTTGTTACCCAGATGCTGCGCTACTTCGAGGATTAGTTCCCCCTGTTCCCGCTCAACTTTAAGAGCGTTGTAAATTGTAGGCACCTGGCCGGGTGGGAAACGTATATCAACTACTACACCAATAACCTGTGCTATTTCACCAACGTTCATGTCCTTTTGGTCTCTCCCCTTTCATCGCGGTTTTATTCCAGAGCAGCCGCCCCACCGACAATCTCTGTTATTTCCTTGGTTATTGCGGTTTGACGTGCCCGGTTCATAGCTAATGTAAGCCTGTCAATCACTTCTCCGGCATTCTTGGTTGCAGCGTCCATGGCTGTCATGCGAGCGCTTTGCTCACCAGCCTTGCACTCCAGTAAGCCGTAATAAACTGTATTTTCCACATAAAGCGGCAATAAACTCTCCAGCACCCCTTCAGCTGAGGGTTCAAAAATATAGTCGACAACTCCTGTAGCAACTTCTGCAGGGGGCTCAATAGGTAAAAGTCTGATTACGGTGGGGCGTTGAACCAGGACATTGATAAACTCACTGAACACCATATAGACAACGTCAAACTCACCGGAAATATACTTGTCAATTACAAAATGGGCAATTTCCTGTGCCTGGCTGAATCTGATCGTTTCCCCCAGGCCGAGATACTGCCCGGCGATGTTATAACCCCGGCGCCTGAAGAAATCCCGTCCTTTACGTCCCACACAGACCATATTAACATTTGGAAAACTACGGACCTGTTCCACTGTTTTTCGAATCAGGTTGCCGTTGAATCCTCCGCAAAGCCCCCGGTCAGCTGTAATCAGAATAAAGGCCACATTTTTAGGTTCCCTCTCTTCAAGCAGGGGAAGTTTGACACCCTTTGCATAAGTGGAAATTCTGCCTAAAACCTCTTTGATCCGCTTTGAATAGGGGCGGGCAGAAAACACTTGATCCTGTGCCTTACGCATTTTGGCCGCGGATACAGCTTTCATTGCCTTTGTTATTTTCTGGGTACTTGTGATACTTTTTATCCGCCGCCGTAAATCCCGAGTGCTAGGCATCTATATATTTCACCACCTTGGCCTTTTAAGCAAGTTATTTAACTAGCCTAAAAGGTTTTTTTGAACTCTTCGATGCATGACTTTAATTTTCCTTCCAGATCGCCGCCTAACTGTCCCGTCTTAGAAATCGAATCGCCTATCTCAGGTTTTGTGGACCGGGCAAATTTTATAAATCCCGCTTCGAAAGGCAATACTTTTTCCACAGGGAGATCATCAAGGAAGCCGTTAATACCTGCGTAAATTACCATTATCTGCTCTTCTACCGGCATAGGAACATATTGGTTTTGTTTGAGCAGTTCAACCATCCGCTCGCCGCGTATCAGACGTGCCTGTGTGGCCTTGTCCAAATCTGAACCAAACTGAGCGAATGCAGCCAACTCACGGTACTGGGCCAATTCAATACGCAAACGTCCGGCAACTTGTTTCATAGCCTTGGTCTGTGCGGAACCACCTACTCTTGATACCGAGAGACCTACGTTAACAGCCGGCCGTACACCGGCGTTAAACAGATCCGGCTCAAGGTAAATCTGGCCGTCAGTAATCGAAATCACGTTTGTAGGAATATATGCCGAAACATCGCCAGCCTGGGTTTCGATAATCGGCAGAGCCGTTATAGAACCGCCTCCCAAACTGTCGTTTAACTTACAGGCTCTCTCCAGCAGGCGTGAATGCAGGTTAAACACGTCGCCAGGGTATGCTTCACGGCCCGGCGGGCGTCGCAGAAGCAACGAAAGTTCACGGTAGGCAACCGCCTGCTTGGATAAATCATCGTAAACAACCAGGACATGGCGGCCTTGATCTAAGAACTCCTCGCCCATGGCAACTCCCGCATAAGGCGCGATATAAAGCAGAGGAGAAGGATCAGACGCTGTGGCCGCAACCACGATGGAGAAATCCATCGCTCCATGGTCAGTTAAAGTCTGGATTATACCTGCCACGGTGGAGGCTTTCTGTCCGATTGCTATATAAATGCAAATAACATCTTTGCCCTTCTGGTTAATTATCGTGTCAACACAGATAGCTGTTTTTCCAGTCTGGCGGTCTCCAAGGATTAATTCCCGCTGGCCGCGGCCAATAGGAATCATCGAGTCAATAGCTTTCAGACCAGTCTGAATTGGCTGGTTAACGCTTCTACGGGTCATAACACCAGGAGCAATACGTTCGATCGGCCGAAACTTGTCACTGGCTACTGGGCCCTTGCCGTCCAGCGGACGCCCCAACGGGTTAACAACACGTCCGATCAATGCGTCTCCTACCGGAACGGAGGCAATCCTGCCGGTCCTTTTAACCATATCGCCTTCCTTGATATGGGTATATGCGCCAAGCAGTACGCATCCTACATTGTCTTCTTCTAAGTTTAAAGCCATCCCTAACGTCGGTTCGGCGCCCTCCTGAGGGGCTGGAAATTCGATTAACTCCATTGACATACAGTTTTCGATTCCATAAACACGGGCAATTCCGTCACCAATCTGGATGACCATGCCAACATCCTGCATTTCAATCTTGGCTTCATAATTTTCTATCTGCTGCCGAATGATCGAACTGATCTCTTCCGGTCGCAAGTTCATTTGCTCTTTTCACCTCAATCCCTTTTAGCTGATTTGCCTTAAGTGTTCTCTTACACTTGCCAACTTGTTGCGGACGCTTCCATCTATTATCCTGTCCCCTATTCTCACCATCACCCCGCCAACCAGAAGGGGATCCACGCTATAGCTGGACTGGACTTTTTTTCCGGTGAGTTTTCCAAGGGACTTTTCAAGCTCCGCCTTTTCGTTTTCATTCAGCTCTACTGCGCTCGTTACCTGAACCTGCTCAGTATTCCGGGCTTTGTAGGCCATCTTTTTAAAAGTTGATACTATGCTATCCAAAAATGCCTCTCTCTGCCGGTCTATTAAAAGGAATAAAAAATTAAAAGTCAAACCGGAAATCTGATCTTTAAAGATGTCTTTCAGAATAGCCTTTTTTTCATCAGGATTGACCTGTGAGAAATACATGACCTTTTGCAGATCACGTGAACCCGTAATTGTATCCCGAATATTATCCAGTTCCTGCTCCAGCTTGTCTATAATGCCGTCCCGCTCCGCAATTTCAAACAGAGCTCCGGCATACCTGGAACCAACAGCTCCTTCTAACACGGCAGATCCCCTGCCTCCCTGATGAACTGTTCTACCATATCATGCTGTATATCGGCTGTCATAGTTTTTCCGATAATCTTTCCGGCTACCATGACAGACAACACTGCAACCTGATCTTTTAATTCACGAACGGCCTTCTCCTTTTCCCGCTCAATTTCCTTTAAAGCGCCGTCCTTTACCCTGTTAGCCTCTTCCTTTGCCGCCGCAATGATCTCCTTAGCCTGGCTCTCGCTGACCTTTGTAGCCTGAGCAAGTATAGCCTGCGCTTCTTCACGTGCTTTCCGCATTTCCGCCAGGTACTGCTCATGCAGTTCCTCCGCCTGCTTTCTTTGCTCTTCAGACGTAGCAATATTGTTGGCTATGAACTCCTGACGAGCCTTAAGCAACCCGGCTATGGGTTTAAAGGCAACCAGTCTCAGGAAAACAAGCAGAATTATGAAGTTGACTATCTGCACTAAAAGGGTAGTGTTAAACTCTAACAAATATTCTCCCCCCTTTGCTTTCTTGAGGAATATTCCTAACAAACGGAAGGCAATAGCAGGATATTAAATGCCCGCTATGCCGTTCCCTGTTTGTTACAGAAAGTTTTAAGCAACTTTACCAAAAAGCATGAAGGCAATAACCACACCAATGATAGGAATAGCTTCAACAAGACCGATACCGATAAACATTGTCGTCATAAGTTTGCCCTGCGCCTCCGGCTGACGGGCAATACCCGACACGGCTGCGAATGTTGCCAGACCGTCACCAATTCCAGCTCCTAATGCGCCTAATCCTACTGCTATAGCAGCTCCAATGGCAGCACCTGCTCCTACTTCCATCTCTCTCCCTCCTTTCTGTAAGACCTGAAATTTTTAGTGGCCCGAATCACTGACTTTTTGAGCCACATAAACCGTACTTAAGATAGTAAAAATAAAAGCTTGAATACCGCCTACAAAAATACTGTAAGCCAACCAGATTACCGGAAGAATAAAACCGCCACAGAAATTAATAATCGGCGACATCATTGTCATTATTACGAGGAGCAACATTTCACCTGCAAAAATGTTCCCGTATAGACGGAAAGACAGGGTGATTGGTTTTGATATATCCTCCATAATGTTGATGGGCAGGAAAGGTACAAATGGCTGCAAAAAATGTTTAAAAAACTTTCCCTTCTGGTAATAGATACCAAGAAATTCAAAAATAAAAAACGTGCATAGAGCAAAAGCCACAGTTGTGTTTAAGTCAGCCGTAGGCGACGTAAGTGTGGGAATTAATCCCAGTAAATTAGAAAATAGGATAAAAATAAAAAACGTCATTGGAATACTCATAAAAGCAGTTACTTTTACAGGGTCACTAATTTGCTCCTTGACCAGGCCGAGAACAAAACCATAGTACATTTCAAAAATTGTTTGTATTCCATTCGGCTTTTTCATAGATAAATTACGCGTTGCCACAACGGCAAAAAGGGCCACCAGGAGCATTGTCAACCATGTTACAATAAGTGTTTTCGAGTTAACATCAATTGAAAAATTGCCAATCATTCCCCAATGCCAGGACCCGGCGGGTTGAAATCCCCAGAAATTTAAAGCATGTTCAGTATGTTCCAACATTCTCAATTATCACCCCCTTTACACGTAACATTTATTTTTAACAATTATATAAGCAGTCAGTGTTTATTGCAATTTTAAAATAAATAAACTTCTTTTCATCGCCGTCTGACTACTTAAGTTTGATTCTGTTTGTAGATCTGAAAATCTTTTTTTGCCTGTTTTGCCATAGCCCCGGCTGCTATTGCGGTAAAGACTCCCCAGACCGCGGTCAGGCCGGCGGCGGCTGCAATTGCCGTTACCGGCGAAATTCTATATGCTAAACAAAGCATTGCCAGGGTAGTTAAAAGACGGATCAGAACACCCGTCAGCAAGTTTTTCTGCAGTTTTAGTTTAAAGTACTCATCCTCGGGATCGATAAGTTTTGATCTTCTGGCCATAAAATAAGTGTTCCACATGCCTGTGCCAATCCCAATAATTAAGCCCCACGCTATTACTGTCGCATAGTTTAAGGATAAAAGAATACCACAGGGAATAAGCAAGAATGCGCAAACCTTCAAAGTACTGTCTGCCAACTGCTCAAAAGGCAGATCCCTCATTCCTTTTTCTCCTCCCCGAATATATTCTCTACAAGCCTCAGTAATCCGGTTATGCTTGCCGCAAGCCCCAGGAACAAGCAAATGATCATCAGCCACGGCCCTGTGCCCAACTTTCTGTCCAGGTACTGCCCACCCAATATTCCTATTACAATGGGGGCTGCGACCTGAAAACCCAGGGTTGAAGCCAGCGCATAAATTCTTATTAAGTTAACTGTCTTTTTTGTTGTTCCGTTATTTTTGTCATTTAAAGTAGCTTGTCTGTCTTTTGGGCGTTTTTTATCTTTCATTCTCTAAAAACATACCTACACAGTCACAATTATATTATTTTCTACGGGTAACACATAAATCCTGCATGAAAACCTAAAATTTTTGCCTCTTAAATTTTGTCGGCGCCGAATTCTTCGAAAGGCTTCTTGTTATATCCATAATAGTAAAGTATAGCCTGGCAGATACGGTCTGCAGCCTTCCCATCCCCATAAGGATTTACCGCTTCGGACATCCTCTTGTAATGTTGTTGATCATCAAGCAACAGCCGGATCTCTGAAACAATCTTTTCATATTGCGTACCGATAACTCTTACCGTTCCCGCCCAAACTGCCTCGGGCCTTTCCGTAACATCCCTTAAGACCAGAACCGGTTTACCTAGGGCAGGAGCTTCCTCCTGAAGGCCGCCGGAGTCAGTAAGCACAAGAAAACAGCGGTTCATCAAGTTGATGAATGGTTCATACTCAAGCGGATCAATCAGGTGCACACGATCAATATTGCTTAATAATTCAGCAACAGTGTTTCTTACTACAGGATTCCTGTGGACAGGAAAGATTACCTCCACGTCCGGGTAAAAATCAACAATTGTCTTAAGCGCTCTGTAAATTGATTTCATTGGCCCGCCAAAATTTTCGCGCCGGTGAGTAGTTACAAGTATTATCCTGTGATTTTTATAGTCTATGCCGTTTAAAACGCTATTATTAAAACTATAGTTGTCCTTTAGGGTTAATAAAAGAGCGTCAATTACCGTATTTCCGGTAACGAAAATTTTTTTTCCGCTGATCCCCTCTTTTAAAAGGTTGTCCCTGGCCAGAGCAGTCGGCGCAAAATGCAAATCGGCTATCGCAGCTGCGAGCCGGCGGTTAATCTCTTCCGGGAAGGGGGCATATTTATCCCCCGTACGAAGGCCGGCCTCGACATGCCCTACCGGTATCTGCAGATAATAGGCTGCAAGGGCTGCAATAAAAGTGGTTGTTGTATCTCCGTGAACAAGCGCCAGGTCCGGATGTTCTTTATTCAATATTTCCTGCAGACCGGAAAGGGCCCTGCAAGTAATCTCAAAAAGGTTTTGTCCTGATTTCATGATATTCAAGTCGAAATCCGGACGGATGCAAAAAAGATCAAGGACCTGATCAAGCATTTCCCGGTGCTGGGCTGTTACAGCGACAAGACAGTTGATCTCTTCAGAATAGCGGGCCAGTTCTTTGATCAGCGGCGCCATTTTAATTGCTTCCGGCCTGGTGCCGAATACAACAAGAATTTTCTTATTTTTCCCCACTCTTCAAGCCAACTTTCTCCTCCATCAACGCCCTTACTTTCAAAGGCAGTCCGAAAATATTGATAAAACCGGTAGCATCCGCCTGGTTATAAACTTGATCGCTCCCAAATGTGGCCAGTTCGGGGTCGTACAATGAATAAGGCGAAAAAGACCCCGCCGGCGTACAGTTCCCTTTATATAATTTAAGGCGCACAGTTCCGGTAACTGTCTTTTGAGTGTTTTCCACAAAAGCGTCCAGGGCCTCTTTTAAAGGAGCGAACCATACCCCTTCATATACCAGATCGGAGTATCTTGAAGTCACTATTTCTTTAAAATGCATGGTCATCCGGTCCAGGCAAAGGCTTTCCAGTTCTCTGTGTGCAATGAAAAGCAATGTCCCGCCCGGCGTCTCATAGACACCGCGTGATTTTATCCCCACCAGACGGTTCTCAACCATGTCAACCACACCAATCCCGTTGGCGCCGCCGATCAGGTTCAATTTTTCAAGCAAAGAAACGGGATCAAGCTCTATACCGTCAACCTTTTTAGGTACTCCGCTTTCGAAGGAGATTTCCAGATAAGCAGGATTATCCGGCGCTTTTTCCGGCTGTACCGTAAGCATCAGGACATCGGCAGGCATTTCATTGGCAGGATCTTCAAGAAGTCCTCCCTCATGGCTGAGGTGCAGGAGGTTGCGGTCCATGCTGTATGGCCGCTCTTTCGTTACAGGCACAGGAATGCCTCTTGCGTTGGCGTAGTCTATTGCTTCATCCCTGGAGGTTATATTCCATTCACGCCAGGGCGCGATAATCTTTAAACGCGGATTCAGGGCCTTAACGCCCAATTCAAAGCGAACCTGATCGTTACCCTTACCGGTTGCGCCGTGGGCAATCGCTTCAGCCCCTTCTTTTTCGGCCACTTCTACCAGTTGCTGAGCGATTAAAGGACGAGCCAGGGAAGTACCTAAAAGGTATCTGCCTTCATATATTGCTCCGGCTTTTAAAGCAGGAAAAATATATTCTTCAACAAATCTCTTTCTTACATCCTGAATATAAACCTTGCTTGCCCCGCTTTTAACAGCCTTTTCCTCGATCAGGTTAAGCTCGTCGCCCTGGCCCAGATCGGCAACCATGGCAATTACCTGACAATTATAGTTTTCTTTGAGCCATGGAATAATAATAGAAGTATCCAGACCACCGGAGTACGCTAAGACAACTTTTTTCACATACATTCCTCCCCTTTATCCTTGATATATTACCACGTGTAACTACTCTGGAAATAAGTTTTTCATGTTATGAGTCCGATAGGTACGGCATTGTTACCGCTTACTCCGGTGCTCCACGCCGTCAGCGGCACGGATGTCTAATTATTTAGACCGGCTGATCATTTCAAAAAAAGCATCAATTCTCGTTCGCGTCCGCGCATCCAGATGGTTGGGCTTGTCCCCTTCCAGGGTAAGCACTGGAATATTTATTATTTTTCTGATGATCAGGTCTTCTATCTGCCGGAAACAAAAGCCCTGAGTATAATGGATAAGACCGTCTAACTTTCGTTTTTCGATCTGCTGCAGAATATCCTGCAAACGATAAAAGATACCGTACGGGTATGTGTATAAACGATATTGTTCAACCAAATCCTGTGTTTCAAAGGGCATTGTAAACTGACGCTGTGTTTCATTAAAAACAACCCGGGCGCCGTTTTCCTCCATATAACTGTACAAGTCATCCATGATTGGCGGTACACCGGCATACCCTAGCCGGATCCCGGATTCAGGCAAAACTGCCCTGTTTAAACCTGACAAAAAATCATCCAGTTCACTTTCGAATCCTTCAGGACTGCCTTTAAAATCGCTGCAACTGACCTGATAATAATGGTTGTTCCAGCCGCTGACCACATTTTCGGAAAATGTAAGTTGATCAAGTTTCCAAACCTTGCGCCTTATTTTATTGAGCTTTTCGCGGGTCAGATCAACCTGCTGATCCTTTACTCCAAAAAAAGAGATCAGCTTTTTTATCTGCAGTTTTAAAAGATCCCTGTCGCGGTCAAAAGGATACGCGAAAGGGATAACTTGTACACCTTCCAATTGCAGTGTTTCCATAAGGGCATGAGTGTTGCTGCAATCTCCCTGGGTAACTGCAATTACCGTCTGTATATCCCTGTGTTTTAATACGATACTGTAAAGACCTTTAATCCATGCGCAGGTATTACGCGGGTATCCCGCTATTTCAGCCTCTTCAACAAGCGTCAAAGCATCAGGATCATTTACAAACAGGTTGTTCAGATCAACCGGAATATATCCGGCAGCGTAAACAATTTCAACGGGTATGGTTGTTGTAATCCCTATCTTACCTCTGTTCATCGGCGGCAGCTATTACCTTTTCATTTACTTAAGAAAGATTCTCAGCTCTTATCCAGCACGACACGTTCAACATTAATCCTTCCGCATCCCAGGTTTTCAGCTTTAAAAGCAAAATCGGAAGGTTCTCCGCTTACAAAATAACGATGACAGGGAGTGTCCTTTGATGATTTTTTTAATAGATTAAGACTGTCCATATCTTCCTTTGATTCTAAAACTGTTGCAGCAGCGGGATCAACAAAAATAATTTCCGGACCAAGGGACTTCCGGAAATGAGCAAGAAGAAACGGATAGTGAGTGCAGCCAAGGATCAAAGTATCTATTTCAGCTGATTTAAATGGTCTCACATATTCACTTACAACATCAAAAGCCTTTTGTGTTTCTGACATCCCGTCCTCTACCAGAGGCACCAAAAGCGGGGCAGGCTGGGCAAAAACAGAAACAGACGGGTTCAATGAATTAATCGCACGCTGGTATGCCTGGCTGAACACAGTTGCCTCTGTTGCGATAACTCCAATCCTGTTATTCACAGTGGAGTTTACAGCCAGTTTCGCCCCAGGTTCAATCAAGCCTTTCATGGGAACTGAATACCGTTCCCTCATAACCTGGAGAGAAAGGGATGAATTTGTATTACAGGCGAAGATAATGTATTTTACATTACAACTCATCAAAAAAGCAATTATTTGATCAGCAAAATTAATTAACTCCTGCGTGCTGCGTGATCCGTAAGGCACATGCAGAGTATCCCCGAAGTAAACAATTGATTCATCCGGCATCAGGCTGAATATTTCCCTTGATACGGTAAGTCCTCCCAATCCTGAATCAAATAAGCCGATAGGCCTGGAATCGCTCAAATCTTCCTGTCCTTCCCAATTCTTTTTGCTAAAAATGCTTTCTTAAAAATATGCGGCGGTTTCTCTAATCATCATTTTATTATACTTATGCACTTGCAGTAAATTTAAATCTGATAAAATAACAAAGCCGGATTTGGCCCAGGAGATGCTTTTTGGATCTCCGCAGTATTTATAAAAAACGGCTGTGGGTAGCAGCGGGACCGCCTATCAGTTGATCAGCAATCGGTATGATGCGCCGGAAGAAGTTGCGGCGGCTTATGTAAAACGCTGTCGAATTGAAGTGTTTACTATTTTGACATAACTGGCGATTGGTTTTTAAGGTCCATCGAAAAACTTTGGCCATCACAGCCGTTTTTGCAGCTATGGAATTGGCGCTGGAATCTCCGACACCGGCTCCCTCACGCTTTACTAAAGCAATTAAGCAATAACTGCAACAAAGTTATCCTGTCATGAGCGGAAAATAAATTATTCCCGTTTTCATCCTGAATAATAATAATTTCCGGATCTTCTTTTGATTGAACCATTCTCCAGCCCATTTTATACATCTTTTCCCAATATTCAGATGTCCACCCAGAATCTTTTTTCCATAATATTTTCGCATCTACGAAAGGTATAGTTTTGTTGATTTCATCAATTTCTTTTTGATTCATTTTAAAGCCCCCTAAATTATTTTTTAAGAATCACCCCATTCTAAGATAACTTAGCAGGTTGTAATAATCTTCCGGTGTGTTCATATTCAGCAACACAGTCTCATTATCCACCTCTATATCAAAAGTTTCATGCTCATGCTTGGCCAGTATTCCCCGCAAGCCGTCCTGATCACTGCCGCCTATGATCTCATCTTTATATCTTGTTGTTATAAGAGGAGGATGGCCCCGCCTGCCGTTAAAAACAGGGTAAATAATACCATTGTAATACGGACGGCCGCAATCCATTATTTTCTCAACTGTTATACGGGTGATTAGCGGAATGTCCACCGGCAGCATAAAGAAAGCCTGCACACCCGGCTCAAGGGTCCTTACTCCGGCCTGGATGGAGGAGAACATCCCACGCGGGAAATCAGGATTAAAAACAACACTGGCGCCCAGCGGTTTGACAACCTCCACGACATCTTCCGCCCGGAAGCCCACTACCACCCTTACGTCACCTATCCCCGCCCGTTGAAAACACAGGACGGCGTGTTCTACAGCTCTATAAGGCCCCAATTGCAGCAAAGGTTTAAAATCCCCCATCCGTGAAGAATACCCCCCAGCAAGGACAATTGCCGAAATGTTTTCATTTTTAGACAAAGTTCTTCATCCTTTCAGATCCGGCAAAGGCTCTTTTTCAGGGTATTTCTTCACCGATATGTCCGCATTTGGCAAAAGGTATAGTAAGGTTTTTGAAAATATGAGAGGCGGGACAATCGCCTCTCATATCAAACATCCGGCCAAAGCGCTTTATGCCCGCATTACTTTTCTTCGCGCTCTCTTTTTTCCTTTATGGAGCGCCAGACCTTCTCCGGAGTAAGCGGCAGGCTGGATACCCGGGCTCCTGTGGCGTCGTAAACAGCGTTGGCAACACAACCCAGGGTCGGAGTAGTGGCGCCCTCGCCAACTTCTTTCGCGCCGTAAGGCCCGTTGGGTTCGAAAGTATCCAAGATCATTGAATGCACCGGCGGCATATCCAGCGCGGTCGGCAGCCGGTATTCAGCATAGTTCCCGTTGAGCAGTTTTCCTTTTTCGTCAAACGTTACCTTTTCCCAGAGGGTTTCACCAATGCCCATGGCAAAGGTTAGTTTAACAGCCGGTTCCTGCTTCAAAAATACGATGCCTTCCCTGCAATCCAGTTCTTCCGGCATCAACTTGCCCGAGCGGTAACCGCCATCCTCCTTGACTTGAATCATTTCCGCCGCCATCTCAAGAATTTTTTTCTTGACATCCTCTCCCGCTCTTTTTACCGCCCAACCGGCCATCAAGGTCTGCCGGCTGGCGTAAGCGCCAAAATCAAGGGTGGCCAGGTCGGTGTCATGGGACACGATTGTGATGTCGTCATATGGATAACCCATCCCCTCGGCGGCCATCTGTCTAAGCACCGTGTCGCTGCCCTGACCAATATCGACTGCATTGGAATATACGATCGCATGGGTCCCGTCGTCATACACTTTGACCATGCCTATTGAGTGCGGCAGGTCGGTCCGATACTGACAGAAACCTGCGCCGGAAACGAAACCGCCGTTGCCGACGCCAATGCCTCTGCCCTTGGCCATCTTGCCTTTCTTGTCTTTCCACCCGGAGGCGTCCCGCGCCAGTTCATTTGCTTCCTTCAAGAAATATGACTTTAATTCGTACCCATTCGGTGTTACATCACCTGATTTGCGGGCATTGATTATACGTATCTCGATCGGGTCTATATTGAGATCTTCGGCGATGTGATCCAGGTGGCTTTCAAAGGCGTAGCGCGGGTGCGGCTGCCCGTGTCCTCTTTGTGCGCCGCAGGGCGGCAGGTTGGTTACGTACCGGTACGCGTCGAACTTGTAGTTGTCGAAATCATACAACACGGTCAGCAGGGCTCCCGCATAGTAAGACGAGGCTACACCCAGACCGGAGTACGCGCCGCCGTCCAGGACAATCTCATTTTTCACGAATAGGATTTTCCCTTCTTTGGTTACGCCGGTGGTGTATTCCATACCCATGCCGTGGCGGCCGCGGCCGTTTAACCAGACTTCTTCCAGGTCATAAGCCATCTTGACCGGCTGGCCGGTCATTTTGGAAAGGATAACGGCTGAAACATCCAGGCCGCTGACATCTAGTTTACCGCCGAAACCACCGCCCACATAGGGGGTGATTACACGGATGTCGCCTTCTTTCATTCCAAAAATCCGGGCCAGGTGATGCTGCAGGTAATGGACTGACTGGTGGGCAGCATGAATAATTACTCTTTTTCCTTCCCAGTAGGCAATCGTGCAGTGGGCTTCGATGACGCCGTGTACCGTACGCTGTCCCTGGAAACGGTCGGTGCGCACGTAGTAGGCTTCTTCCTGTGCTTTGTCGCAATCACCGAAATGCTGGTGAATTTCTGTGTTGAGATTGCGCGGGTATTCTTCGAAGATTTGCGGAGCGCCTTCGGCAGCCGCCTCAGTGGGAGTAAATACTGCCGGCAGCACTTCGTATTCGACTTTAATCAACTTGAGGGCTTCATATACGGTATCTTCGTCAATCGCACACACAGCGCCTATTTTATCACCATAAAATTTGACTGTGCCGGTGCAAAATATAGTTTCGTCATAGCGGGCGGGGCTGAGCCCGTATTTTATGGAGGGCACGTCTTTAGCGGTAATAATGGCTTTTACACCGGGCAGTTTTTCCGCTTCGGATGTGTCAATATTTAAAATTCGCGCGTGAGCATGGGTGCTGCGAATAAGTTTTCCATACAACATGTTTGAAAATTTGAGATCAGCGGTAAATTTGCCGCGCCCGGTCACTTTATCCAGAGCGTCGGTTCTCTGAAGGTTTTTTCCTACATAGGAATGTTTTTCGCTCAATGTTCCCATCCCTTTCTTTATTGATTTTCAGCAGCGTCCAAAATTGCCTTGACATAATTGACATAGCCTGTGCAGCGGCACAGGTTGCCCGCTATAGCCTCGCGCACTTCGTATTCTTTTGGGTGGGGATTGCGATTAAGCAGCGCTTTGGCCGACATGAGTATACCGGGAGTGCAGTAACCGCATTGCGGCGCCGAGTGTTCGATGAATTTTTCCTGGAGTATGTCCAGCTTTCCATCTGTAGCGAGACCTTCGACGGTTGTGACTTCCCGCCCGTCGGCGTTAATGGTTAGGACCATGCAGGAATTGACCGGCTTTCCATCTAGCAGCACGGTGCAGGCGCCGCAGTCGGCCTGTTCGCACGCTTTTTTAGTTCCGGTAAGGTCAAGCTCCTCCCGCAAGAAGTTTACCAGCATGCTGTTGGCTTTAACCATCTTTGTATACGCGTTGCCGTTAACTTTTAATGAAACTAAATAATGCTTGACTCCGTTTTTATCTATAACGAACTTTAACATTTTCAGACGCCCCTTTCTTAAGCATGTCCTTCGTCGATAGCTTTACGTAATGCCCGCCTGGTAAAGACGCGCACCATGTCTTTGCGGTATTCGGCCGAGGCCCGTACGTCTGTGATGGGCTTGCATTCCCCGGAGGCAATGACCCCGGCTTCGGCCAACAGTTCGTCACTGATTTTCTTGTCTTTCAGGAACTCTTCAGCTTTCTTTGCCCGCACCGGTGTGGGTGAAACCGCTCCCAGTACTATTCTCGCCTCTTTGTTCCCTTACCCGCCCGGGCGCACTTAACCAATGAATCTTTGTGATAAGGGCAAACAACCCAGCCAGGGGCTTCCAGGTTATAACTTTTGCATATGGCGCAGCGGATCCCGTTCTCTGTTGCTTCAAGCTCCGTACTAAATCTCATTTGCCTGCAATTTGCGCAATAACAGTACTCCCATTCCTTGACTATATCGAGGTAATATTCTATGCCATGTTTATGTTCACGTTCATGAGCGGCTTTAATAAGGGTCGGGGTTTCATGAAAAGGGTTGACGCCTCCGTCCTGCCAACAAATTGCATCTTTTTCATCTTCCATAAAATCACTTCCTTTATGTTAACTTTTAACTAGTTACTTTCGGCAATGTATTAATGCCTGCATTGCAAGCTGCAATTCTATTTTCGCAACAAAATCAATACAAAAATCTTCTGTACGAGAATCAAGCACCAGATGAGTGCGGTCTAATGTACGATAAGTTCGGGATCATCTTGCGGATAGAAACAACCACCAACGATATTTACCAGTTCCGCCACTACCTTGAATTACAACACCTTGACGGAAGCAAGGCGAAAAAGTTGCACTAATTTATTTAATTTAATAATAATAAAATCAAATGACAGGTCAAATCAAAATAATTACAATAAATTTGCTGCCGTCTGCTTCAACAACCAGATAATCAACTTTGTCGAGGTCCTGCTCCTTTGATTAAGACGAAAACTTTTTTCAAGTTAATTACTCCCTCGTATACTAATTCATTACCGGTTCAATAAATACTTCCATTCCGCCGCCGCAGACCATCCCCAGTGAACCAGCCGAATTATTGTCAAGCTGAAAAGCGCTTAATTTTACCTGTCCGGTTTCAAGTGCGGAAATACCCAGTTGACGAACCTTTTTCTCGATAATCCCACCACCGATTGTGCCTGTTATCCCCCCGTCCGGAAAAACCAGCATTTTTGCACCTGACTTGCGGGGTGTCGAACCCGAAGTTGATACTACTGTGGCCAGAGCTACCGGCATACCCTCTCTGAGGTGTGACAAGACAATTTCAAACAGGGTAAGATCATTCGCTGCAGGGGTACTGCCCCGTAGGTAACCTTCCACTTTCTTTCCGCCGTTCAGCCCTTCCGACATGGAAGGCGCCCTCCCGCCGCGTCTTGATTTGATTAGTTCAGCAGCTATGCTTACAGCAATCTCCTCCGGAGTTTGAGCTCCGATATCCAATCCTATAGGAGCATGGATTATTTTTATTTTATCGTTTGATATACTTTTAGCCTGCAAATGTTTTTTGCATATTTCAACCTTTCGTTTACTGCCTATCATGCCCAGGTAGGCCATTTCCAGGTCTGATAACTTTTCGAGGCAGAGCAGATCAAACTGGTGGCCACGGGTGATTATGACAACGCTGGTCCATGAATCAATTGTCATATTCTCAAGGCAGGTTGAAAAATCGCCGCAAATGACTTCCTGCGCCTCCGGAAACCGTTCAATGTTCGCATATTCCGGCCTGTCGTCAACTACAGTAACGCAATAACCGAGCATACTAGCCACATGCGACAACGGAAGGGCAATATTCCCGCCCCCTAAAATAAACAGCTTTTCAATCCCGTAAATAGGTTCAGCAACAAGTGTACAGTATATTTCACTATTTCCCGAAAAAAACACATCAGCTTTTTCCAGACGGTTAGTCTTTCTTGACAGGTTCACCAGTCTTTTAATATCCCCGCTAAGCCAGTCTGCTTCAATATTTCCAACTTCTTTGTTTTCAACAAACAAATGTTTGCTTCCCGGCGACGGCATAATATCCCCTTTGCGGGAAACCAGGGTAACCAATACTGGCCTGGCGCCCGTTTTCAGTGCATCAAGCAAATTTTCATAGACATGCTCCATCAGGATAACCCCCGTATTTTTGATCTTAATATCCAATGTGGAATAAGTCAGCTATACACTAATTTTTTCCTGCTTACCGTTATACTATTTAGAGTATATGGCTATCAAAAAAATATTGACTTTTTTCAGTTAACCGAGTGCAGAGGATCTGTTCTGCCTTTACTTTAAACCAGCAGGCCGAGCGAACGGTTGTTTTTCAAATCATAAAAACCTTCCTCGCAAATCCTGAAAAATGGTATTGCAGCAGTTGTCAATGTATTTAAACTCAGTTCCGCATCAGTGAAGGGGATGCCAAGACCTGACGCCTCCTTTTGAATATCTTTAAGGTTTTGGACGATTTCTTCAATCGGAAGATCGCTCATATAGCCTCCTATGGATATGGGGAGTTCAGCCAGTATTTTTCCGTTTGAACATACCACGATACCTCCCTGAAGTTCCAAAATCCTGTTGACAGCAACCGCTATATCCTTTTCATCAGCTCCTACGGCCACTATATTGGTCAGATCCCAGGCCATGCTGCTGGCAAATGCTCCCTTCTTCATCTGAAATCCTTTGATTAAACCGACAAACATTTTTAACTCCTCTGCCAGGAAATCTACAGCGGCAATTTTTATTAGGTCCTTATCCAGATCAACCTTGATTTTTCCATCTTGGACAGGGACTTCAATAATTGTTTCCTTTGTCACCAATTCAGTAATTTGTTCAATTACCCTGACGCTGACACGGTCGCTTACGTTTTTCACATTTATTTCAAAATCTTCAGGCCCAAAATTCTTTGTCAGCCGCATACTTTGATGCGCCCAGGCCGGAAAAGTATGTTTTCTCGGCTCTATAAGAAGCTTGCCTTGTTTTGATAAAATCTTGCCCTTACTAATTACATACTCGGCTTTTATTTTACGCAGATCCGGCAGAACAATTATGTCTGCATATTTGCTGGGCGCAATACCCCCGATTAAATGATCCATGTTCCAGTATTTGGCCACATTTATTGTAGCCATTTGAATAGCGCAAACCGGATCAAAACCCAGGTCGATGGCTTTCTGGACTACCGTCTCCAGGTAACCTTCCTCTACTACCTGCTCAGGAGTAATGCTGTCCGTAGCCAAAATCAATTGTCTTAAATCAAGCTGCAGATCCTTCATTTTTGATATCTCCGCCAGTTCTTTCCGGATCCCTCCCTCTCTAATCAGCACATAAAGACCCAGCCTTAACCTTTCTACAACCTCCGCCACAGTGATTGGTTCATGGCACGACCGGACACCTCCCGCCGCATACGCTGTTAAGCTGTTGCCCCTGGCGCCGGCCGTATGACCTGCAATTATTTTGCCCGACTTAAACGTCTCAACAAAAAAATTCAGTATTTTTTCGTCCCTTTCAATTACGGCTGACCAGTATGTCTCTCCCAAGCCCAGAATATCATCACGTTTAAGCAGTTCGGCAATCTGTTCAAGGTTAATCGTTCTTGACCGCGTCCTTTGGCTGTTCGTAACCATTGGAGGAGCGACACTAAAGATCTTTATGGGCTGGTCTTTAAGTGACTTCAGATATTCCAGAATACCCTTATATCCAAGCGGAAAGCCGATTTCCATCAGTTCCGTAATTATTGTTGTAATACCGCCCCGCATTGCATATTTCAGGAATTGATCCGCTTGATAGAAAAGAATTAAATGGGTGTGACCGTCTATAAATCCCGGGATGATAAATTTTCCTGTACAGTCGACAACATTCGTCTCAGGTCCTGTAACATTCCTGGCGTCTTTGCCTACCCAGGCTATTCTTTCACCCTTGACCGCCACAGAATGTTCTTCCAGTATTTCGCCCGTATATACGTTAACCAGTGAGCCGTTTTGGAGCGCCAAATCCGCCTTTTCTTCTCCCATCGCCACCTTAATTAAATTGTTTAATTCTTCAAAATTCATAACTTTGAATCTCCTTTATCAATTTAAATAATAAAGAAATTAACTGGCCGGTTAAATTAAAATACTTAAAGTTAGGTTGTATATTTAACAACAAAAAAAGAATAAGGCTTAAACATTGTTTTGTTTGTCAAGCCTTAGAAGTTGCCCTATAAAATTGATGTGTATTCCTGTTTTTAATCCAATATTTTTTCTTTGAAAAGTTTATTGACCAGTTCGGGATTCGCCTTCCCCTTCGTGGCCTTCATAACCTGACCGACTAAAAATCCCAGCGCTTTATCTTTACCGCTTCTATAATCGCTGACCGATTTTGGATTTCCGGCAATTACTTCTTCCACAATCGCAGACAGCGATCCTTCATCACTTATTTGGACAAGCCTTTTTTCCTTGACGATAGTACCGGCATCCTTTCCCGTTGCAAACATCTCTTCGAATACAACCTTGGCAATCTTGCCGCTAATCGTGCCTTCGTCGAGAATTTTGAATAAAGAGGCCAGGTTAACCGGACTGACGGGGCAATCATTTATTTCAAGATTGTTGGCATTAAGCAAGCGTGAAAGATCACCCATGATCCAGTTGCTGACTGTCTTCGGTGAAGGATAGGCATCAAGACAGGCTTCAAAGTAATCAGCCATTTCCTTTGTTGAAGTAAGGACACCCGCATCATAATCAGGCAGGCTGTAATTACGCACATAACGTTCGCGTCGGGCGTCGGGCAGTTCCGGGAGCCGGTTTCTGACAGACTCCACCCATTCCCTTTCAATGATCATAGGCACGAGATCGGGTTCGGGAAAATAGCGGTAATCATGAGCTTGTTCCTTGCTTCTCAAAGGCAGGGTTATCCCCTGGCCTTCGTCCCAGGTCCTGGTCTCCTGAACAATACGTCCGCCTTCTTCCAAAACCTCAATTTGCCTGCTGACTTCGTAGGTCAGGGCTTTTTGAAGAGACCTGAAAGAATTCATGTTTTTAATCTCGGCTTTTGTGCCAAACTCCTCTTTCCCTAACTGTCGCACGGAAACGTTAGCGTCGCACCTCAAACTGCCTTCCTCCATCCGGCAATCGGAAACTCCTGTATACTGGATAACCGATTTTAACTTTTCCAGGTATATCCTGGCTTCCTCGGGTGAGCGGAGATCCGGTTCGGACACTATTTCAAGCAGCGGAACTCCGGCCCTGTTATAATCCACAAGTGAAAAAGGCGTAGTGGTTATTGTTCCCTGATGCACCAATTTTCCTGTGTCTTCCTCCATATGAAGCCGTGTAATGCCTATTTTCTTTAATTTCCCATCCAGTTCAATTTCCAGGCGCCCATCTAATGCGATCGGTAAATCATATTGTGAAATTTGGTAATTCTTAGGCATATCGGGATAATAGTAATTTTTACGGTCAAATTTCGAAAACTCTGCAATGCGGCAGTTTAAGGCGAGAGCTACCAGTATCGCATCCTCCACAACCTTTTTATTGACTACCGGAAGCACACCGGGCAAACCAAGGCATACCGGGCAAACATGAGTATTTGGCTTTCCTCCGAAAGATGTGGAGGAACTGCAAAAGATTTTTGAGTTAGTTTTTAATTCCAAATGCACTTCAAGACCGATGACGGTCTCATACTGGGTCAAGATAAAAAACCTCCCTTTTTGTTATAACTCCGGGTGCTTTTTATGATGGTCGGTATTTTGTTCGAAAGTATAGGCCGCCTGAAGCAGTTTGCCCTCGCTGAAAGGCCTGCCCATTAGCTGAAGCCCCACGGGCAAGCCATTGACAAACCCACAGGGTATAGAAAGGCCCGGAATTCCGGCAAGGTTTACCGCTATGGTAAATACGTCTGAAAGATACATCTTCAGCGGATCACCGGTTTTCTCACCAAAACGGAAAGCCGGGGACGGAGTTGTCGGTGAAAGCAAAATATCGAACTTCTCAAATGCTTTGTTAAAGTCTTCCTTTATTAAAGTGCGCACCTTAAGCGCCTTTAAATAATAGGCATCGTAATAGCCGGCTGAAAGAACATAGGTGCCCAGCATAATCCGGCGCTTGACCTCGGCGCCGAAACCCTGACTCCTTGTTTTCATAAACATGTCCACAACATCCTGTGCCCCCTCAGATCTGAACCCATATCTGACTCCGTCATAACGGGCCAAATTTGAACTGGCTTCAGCCGGGGCAATCAGGTAATAAACAGGAAGTGAGTAACCAAGGTGAGGAAGGCTTGTCTCCTCTATCCTAGCCCCATTCATTTCAAGCAGGGACATAGTTTTCTCGATAACCTGCCTGACCTCCGCGTCGATACCTTCACTCATGTATTCCCGGGGCACACCAATCTTCAATCCCTTAATATCGTTAACAAGACAGCGCCTGAAATCCTGAACCTCGTACGTTGAAGAAGTTGCGTCAAGAGGGTCGTGGCCGCAGATGGCGTTAAGCATCAGCGCGCAGTCTGTAACATCTCTGGTAAAGGGTCCGATCTGGTCGAGAGAAGAGGCAAAGGCAATCAACCCGTAGCGGGATACAGCCCCGTAAGTTGGTTTGATCCCCACTACTCCGCAGAACGCAGCCGGCTGGCGGATAGAACCTCCGGTATCAGAACCAATTGCGCAAATTGCCTCCCCGGCTGCAACCGCAGCAGCGGAACCGCCGCTGGAACCACCGGGAACACAATCGCGATTCCAGGGGTTATGGGTTGCAAAAAAACCAGAGTTCTCTGTTGAGGAACCCATGGCGAATTCATCCAGGTTAGTTTTGCCTGTCATTGCAATATGCTGACCGGCGAGTTTTTTAACAACAGTAGCGTCATACGGCGGTATAAAATTATAAATGATCTTCGAAGCAGCGGTTGTCCGCACCCCTTCGGTGCAAATATTATCTTTTATCGCGACAGGTATGCCCGCCAAAGGAGGAATCGGCCGGCCGGCATTGATCATGTCATCTACACTTTGTGCGGTTCTCATGGCCTGATCGCGGGTTAAGGTAAGGTAGGCTTTTACGCCATCTTCGACTGATTCAATTCTATTGAAAACAGCTTCGTTAACCTCCACTGCCGATATTTCTTTTTTTAGCAGCAAATCATGCAGTTCATGAGCCGTTAAATAATAAAGCGACAAAAAAACGCCTCCCTAAACGATCTTTGGTACTTTGAAACAATCCTCGTCCCTGTCCGGACAATTGGCCAGGACACTTTCTGAAGACAGGTGCCGGTCAACCTTGTCTTCCCTGAACACATTAAAAAGGGACAGGACATGAGCCATGGGCTCAACGTCAGTTGTCTCCAACTGCTGCAAAGACTCAAAATGTCCCAAAATATCATTCAACTGTTTTGTGTAAATCTCTTTTTCGATGTCAGCAAGTTCCAGCCTGGCCAGTAAAGCTACATGTTCAACATCGGATTTTTTAATCAATAATCTCACCTGCCCAATCTGTTAATATAATCCACTGAAATTATAACAAAAAAAGCTGATTTAAAACATCTATCCTAAAAATTAACTTGCATTAATGAAGTCAATTCCTACAAATACAGGGGCAAATACAGGGGGACGGTTCTCGTGTATTTGACCTAAAAATAATCTTGCTTTGAATACAGGGGGACGGTTCTCGTGTATTTGACCTAAAAATAATCTTGCTTTAATGAAGTCAATTGCCCTCCCTTTGTTGATAAATTTTCGTCCTTCTGATGACGCCGTTTTAGCGGCATGGATGTCTGATGTTTACAGACCTAACATAGCTTTGAATTCTTCCTCGTTAAGAACCTTTACTCCAAGCGCAACAGCTTTTTCATATTTGGAACCGGGATTTTCACCGCAAATCAGGAAATCTGTCGAACGGCTGACACTGGAAGAAACATTTCCGCCCTGCTCCCGGACGAGTTCCTGCGCCTCCTGCCTCGTATAGACGCCAAGTGTCCCTGTAATGACAAAAGTGAGCCCGGCTAAAAGCTTGTTTTGCGGTTGATCTTTCCTTCTTTCAAAAGTATTGACTCCGTTCTGGACAAGTTTATCGATTATCCGGCGGTTCTGTTCCACTGCGAAAAAGTCCCGGATGCTTTCCGCTATCCTGGGGCCTATCTCAGGGATAACCGTCATTTCTTCTTCTGCAGCCATCAAATTATCCAGTGTACCAAAATGATCGGCTAAAATCCTGGCCGCCTTCTCACCCACATGCCTTATACCCAGAGCAAAAATAAGCCTGGCTAAAGAGTTTCCCTTGCTCTTATTTATCGCATCCATCAAGTTGCGCGCCGATTTCGGACCCAGGCGCTCAAGACTGGTTAAATCTTGGTATTGTAGAGTATACAATCCGGAAGGATTATTAATTAGTTTTGCTTCAAGCAGCTGGTCTATAATCGCTGGGCCTAGTCCAATAATATCCATGGCATTGCGCGAGGCGAAATGAATTATGCCTTCCCTGCTTTGTGCGGGACAGGCCATAGATGTACAGCGAACGGCAGCCTCGCCTTCCGAACGGACAGTTTGCGAACCGCAAACAGGGCATTTTTCGGGCATTTGCCAGACTTCTTCCTGACCGGTACGTTTTTCTTTAATAACTTTTACTACTTCAGGAATGACGTCCCCGGCTTTCTGGGCGATTACCGTATCCCCTATACGGATGTCCTTTTGAGTGATCATGTCCTCATTATGAAGTGTCGCCCTGGTAACCCTTGTCCCGGCTAGCAAGACCGGCTCCAAGACGGCTGTTGGCGTAAGCACTCCTGTTCGTCCAACCCTTACAATAATCTTTTTTACCTTCGTCACTGCCTGCTCCGGAGGAAACTTATAAGCAACCGCCCAGCGCGGGCTTTTCATAGTTGCTCCCAGACGCTCCTGCTGATTAAGCGAATTAACCTTGATTACCAGGCCGTCTATAACATAGGGAAGGGCAAACCTTTTACCCTGCCATTCCCTGCAGTATGCTACAACGTCTGATATCTCATCAAAGATATCTATCAATGGATTGATCCTGAAACCGGCTTCCTTTAAAAACTTTAACGCCTGAGTGTGACTCTGTATTGTTATATCTTCACTGAAACCTATTCCATAGACAAAAATATTCAAGCTGCGCCGAGCGGTAACCCGGGGATCAAGCTGACGCAGCGATCCTGCGGCGGCGTTTCTCGGATTGGCCAGGAGCTGTTCTCCTGCCTCGCTTCGGGCATTATTCAGCCGGGCAAAGGTCTCCTTGGCCATATATGCCTCGCCCCTGACCTCAAGTCTGGCTGCATAGCGGCGTAAATGCAAGGGGATGCTTTTAATCGTCTTTAAATTATTTGTAATATCTTCTCCGGTTTCTCCGTCACCACGGGTGGCGCCCAAAACAAAGTTTCCGTCTGTATAACGCAGGGAAACTGCCAATCCGTCAATTTTCGGTTCCACGATATATTCCACTTTTTCTCCGGGCAGCGCTGCACGGACCCTCCGGTCAAAATCATTAAGTTCTTCATCGCTGAAGGCATTGGACAGGCTCAGCATCGGCGCCATGTGCGCAACTGTTGCAAATCCCTGGCTAGGCTGCCCTCCCACCCGCTGGGTGGGTGAAAAAGGGGTAATCAATTCGGGGTATTGTTTCTCAAACCGTTCCAGTTCCCTGATTAAACGGTCGTACTCCTCATCGGAAATTACGGGATCATCAAAGGCATAGTACCTGTAATTGTGTTCTTCTATTTCCCTTCTCAGTTCCTCAACCCTTAAGCGGGCTTTCCCGTATTCCGCATTCAAGACTACCACCACCCGTTTAGTATTGCTGCCGCTTCACGGATAATCAATGCCGCCGGCACAAAGATAGCCTGGGCAAGAATTGTGCCAAGCAGCCTCGTGAAAGCCAGATAGATGGCCATTTGCCGGACGTCTTTTTCCTGCCGCGCGCCGCGCATAGCCTGGTCTGTAATTATTGATGCGGTCGGGTCTACAACCGTGGCCGCCAGGACAGCCGCAACCCCGTTAATAATACCCGACATCATGGTAGCCGTAGCCCTGAAGTTAGGGATCAGGGCGCCTGCGTATAATGCGGAAAGCACGCCGGTTGTCCAGATTCCCGTGATAATTATATTTGCAATTAAAAAATGCCTGGGTATGTTTAAAGGTTCTCTTAAGACATCCCGGAATCTTCCGGGACTCGGCAATCTGAATTTACTGGTCATTGAGGAAATTTTCCGCGGCCTTATTATTGCCTCTAAAAGCATACGCGGCACTGAACCCATACCCTCTAAAAGCAATATACACTTTACAAATACCGAAACAAACGCCGGGATCAGCAAGCCTCCCAGGATAGTACCCAAAGTCCCGGAAAGAATTACAAACCTTATTTTAGAATTCAACAGACTCAGCTCATGATGGTAAAATGAACTGCCAAGCAGTTCATTCGAGCCAACCCTGGCAATTCCGTCATTTATCGCATGTTCAACAATCGAGGACATTATAGGGGCCTGGATTAAATTTGCCGTACTGGCAATAAGAAAAATTACCTGAAACAGCGATAGCGCCGTAGCCAGCCGCTCGGTCCTGACTCCTGACAAACGCACAGAGTAAATTAAAGTATTCACCATATGAATAACTGTTGTAAGAACAGCAACAATTATAAACTGCTTCATTGGACCTCCGCATAAAGCAATAATTATATTATTGCCAAAAAATAACTATATAATTTTCAAGAGAAGACTTTTTCCAACGGCGCATAAACGACCAGTAAAGTCTTTATGCCAAGATCGGGGAAGGCAACCTTGACCTCTGCAGAATCCCCTTTGCCGCTTAAGTCAACAATTGTTCCTATACCCCATTTGCTGTGCCGGACACGTTCACCAAGACTAAAATCCGCAGTTGTAATTGATCCTGCCTGCTCAGAGACGGCTTTTTCTTTTATTTCAAGGCCCCTGTAATAAGCCTTCGACTGTATTGTTTCTAAATTAAGAGAGCCCTCGGACATAATCAGATGATCGGGAATTTCCTCAAGGAACCGCGATGGCCTGTTGAAGCGGGTTACACCATAAAGCGTACGCTGCCAACAGCGGGAAAGATACAGCCGCTGCTTGGCCCGTGTTATCCCGACATAGCAGAGGCGGCGTTCTTCTTCAAGCTCGAATTGTTCATCCAGCGAACGGGAGTAAGGAAAGACACCCTCTTCCAGGCCAATTAAAAATACAACCGGAAATTCAAGCCCCTTGGCGCTGTGCAGTGTCATCAGAACTACCTGGTCATTTGTATCGGTATACCAGTCAATATCGCTGGAAAGAGCCATATCAGCTAAAAAAGCCGACAGGCTGCCGTGGCCGGCATACTTGTCAAACTCCTTTGTTACAGACATAAATTCCTTCAAGTTTTCCTGCCTGGTCCGCGATTCCACTGTATTTTCACTGACAAGTTCCTGCCAGTAGCCGGTCTTTTCTAAAATTTTCTGAGTGATTTCGGTAACACTCATCATCTCTTTTTCCTGCGCAATCTCATTTAACACGCCCGCAAGGCTAAGGCAGGCCTGACGTACTTTGCTGGTCAGACCGGGAATTCTTGCAGACCGTTCCAGAACTTCAAGAATGGTTATATTCTGTTCAAGAGCAAAGCTTGCCAACTTCCGCAAAGAAGCTTCCCCTACGCCTCTTTTAGGTATATTGATTATTCTGGAAAGGCTTACCGCATCCGCAGGATTGACAAGCAGGCGTAAGTAAGCCAGCAAATCCTTGATTTCCTTGCGATCGTAAAACTTTAAGCCGCCTATAATAGTATAGGGAACCATCTCCCGCAGAAATATCTCCTCAACCACACGGGACATTGCATGTGTGCGGTATAAAACGGCAAAATCTCTGTAATTGGCGCCGGAACGCTCCCTTATAAATCTTATCCGGTCAGCTATAAATTGGGCTTCCTGATGTTCATCCTGCCCAAGATAAATTGTCACCGGCGCTCCCTGGCCTTCGGCAGTCCATAAGTCCTTCTCTCTCCGGGAACTGTTGTTGCTGATTACCTCGTTAGCTACATCAAGGATAACCTGGGTTGAGCGGTAGTTCTGTTCCAGTTTGATTATTCTGGCGTCGTGATAATCTTTCTCAAAATTTAGGATGTTCCGGATATTTGCCCCCCGCCAGCCGTAGATGCTCTGGTCCGGGTCACCGACAACAAAAAGATTGCGGTTCGCCGCTGAAAGCAGTTTTACAAGCACGTACTGGGCTGTGTTGGTATCCTGGTATTCATCCACAAGAATGTAGCGGAACTTGTTCTGATAATAAGCCAGGACACTGGGGTTCTGTTCAAAAAGACGCACTGTCTGCATGATCAGATCATCAAAATCAAGAGCGCAGTTTTTAAGCAAACGGTTCTGGTACAATTCATAAATTTCCGCTACTTTTTGTTCGTAAAATCCCTGGGCCTGTTCTGTAAACTCCTCAGGATCCGTCAGATTGTTTTTAGCCTTTGAAATAACCGCTCCCACAGCCCTGGGCGAGAACTTTTTGTCATCATAATTAAGTTCTTTCAAACATTCTTTGAGCAGCGTCTGCCGGTCTGCGTCATCGTAGATGACAAAGTCCCCGTTATAACCCAAAAAAAAGGCCTGCCTTCTCAAAATTCTGACACATGCGGCATGAAAGGTAAGAATCCAGATATCCCTTGCCTTATCCGGAACGGCGGTCGCCACTCTTTCTCTCATTTCATTGGCTGCTTTGTTTGTAAAAGTAATCGCCAGAATGTTAAACGGGGATACCCCCATCTCCTTTAAAAGGTAGGTAATTTTAGTTGTCAGGACTTTTGTTTTACCGCTTCCGGCGCCTGCAAGGATAAGAAGAGGTCCCTTTGTATATTTAACCGCTTCCGCCTGATATTCGTTTAAACCGTCCAAAATATCCAACATTAAAAAACACATCCCGGTTGAAATCTACAATTGCAGGGGATTGTGAAAACAGGAGAAATCACCTTCGTGGCAGGCTACCCCCTTTTGGTTAACCTTGACCAGCAACGCGTCGGCGTCGCAGTCGTAAAAGATTTCCCGCACCTTCTGTATATTTCCCGAGGTCGCTCCTTTATTCCAGTACTCCTGCCGGCTGCGGCTCCAGAACCAGGTCTCCCCCGAGGTCAGGGTCCGGGCCAGCGACTCTTTATTCATATATCCCAACATCAGCACAATGCCGGTCTTTTCGTCCTGAATAACTGCAGGTATTAAACCGGCAGCATCATACATTAATTTTTCCAAGTCGAAGGACACTTTTTTTCAGCCTCTCATTAAAATTTCTTAAAAGTTAATCCAGGTAGCTTTCTATATATTTCCTTGTAAACTCCCGCCGCTGTACGTCCGATATTTCTCCCTTCGATTGCGGGAAGCTCAAGCTCATGGGCCAATACCCCGGCATTAAGAGCTAAGCGTGCTCATGTCCGCCTCAGGCCGTAGTTGTCACGGTTCGCTCAGGTTCTCCGTGCCGGCAACGCCAACGGTTCGCTTCGGACAGGAACTGGCGCCGCTTCATCAGCATGGATGTCTATTAGTTTATTTTTCTAAGCAGGACTTTCAATAAGTAAACCAACATAGCTGTTCAAGGGTACTTTGAGAGAACTTGCAATAGGGTGGCATTTTGTTTTCAGAAGGAAAAACGTTGGTTTTAATAGACGCAGCTCCGGCAGTGTTTCATAATACCCCATTCCTTTAGCGAAAAGCAAATCAGCTTGTCCTATCAACTTGAAAAATTCCGGTGAGGCATTGTCAAGATCCAGCCCCGGGCTGTCGGTGCCTGTTGTAACGACTCTATGAAATTTTTCTCTAATGCCGCTTTGAGCTAGATCCTGCAGTGTAAGATCGTTTTGCACAGGACTTTCTTTAACAACATAAATAACGTCGGCATATTCTTCAAGGTAAGTAAGCAGAGGCAGATCAAAAAAACATTCCCCGGTATTATCGGCAAAAAAAAGTATTTTTTTTCGATCCTGACACTTACCATAATATACCAGTGCATCTTTTAATCTGTCAACATCATTAATAGCCAATTTAACCGGTTTGCTTAACTCATCCTGCAAAGTATCAGGGTCCATAAAAAAGTCCAGGCTGTTGCCTAAAGCTGCGAAAGCGATTAAAGAATCCAGGTTGTTTTCCAGTTCTTCACCCAGATTTCTGGCTATACGTCTGGCTATGCTCATTTCCTTTTCTTTAACAGCCGCAAACGGGTCTTCATTTTTACCTGCTTTCCGGATATTCCTTTGAATCTCACCGGCTAAATAGGCCGGCACCAAATCCAAGGAAAAATTTCTGTTTAAAAATAATATGCTTTTAAACAGAACCTCTTCTCTTTTTTGCGGATCGGAAACCGCAAGCCTAGCTGCACGCTGCGTAAGATCCTCAAGGCAGGCCAGGCATTCTTTTGCTGCACGCAATTTTTTATTTCACCCCTGAAAATATTATAACCTTACCGGCACACCTTTTTCTCTCAAATATTCTTTTGCCTGTAGAATTGAATACTCGCCATAATGAAAAATAGAAGCTGCCAATACGGCATCGGCCTCACTTTCGGTCAGGCCCTGGAAAAGGTGTTCCAGTGTGCCAACTCCGCCTGAGGCTATTATAGGTATTCGGACAGCTCTTGCAATCGCCAGGGTCAAGGGAATGTCATAACCATCCTTTGTCCCGTCCCTGTCCATACTTGTAAGCAGAATCTCCCCTGCGCCAAACTTCTCTGCTCTAACAGCCCAATCAACAGCGTCAATACCTGTAGGATATCTCCCGCCGTGCGTATAAACTTCCCATTTTCCACCGGTCCCAACCTGCTTGGCGTCAATAGCCACTACTATACACTGGGTACCGAAACGTTCAGCGCTTTCAGCAATCAGCGGAGGATTTAAAACCGCGGCAGTGTTTATAGAAACCTTATCAGCGCCGGCGGAGAGGATGTCCCGGATATCATCTATAGAAGAGATACCCCCACCGACCGTATAAGGTATAAAAACTTCTCCGGCAGTTCTGTAGACCATTTCCAGCATTGTGCTGCGCCCCTGGGCTGATGCCTTGATATCTAGAAAGACAAGTTCATCAGCTCCCTCGCGATCATAAAAAGCGGCCAGCTCCACCGGATCTCCCGCATCACGCAAGTTTACAAAATTTGTCCCCTTGACAACCCTTCCTTCAGCTACGTCAAGGCAGGGTATAATACGCTTGGTCAACATACTTTTATTTCACCTTTTTTCTATTAAAGCCAGGGCGTCTTTTAAGTTAATACTGCCCGTATATAAGGCCTTCCCCGTAATAACCGCCTCGACTCCTACATGTTCTAAGCCCGATATGGCTATTAAATCGTCCATATCTGAGATTCCGCCAGCGGCAATAATTTTAAGTCCCGTAACCCTGGCAACTCTTTCAGTAGCCGCCAGGTTGGGGCCTTTTAATGTCCCGTCCCGTTTTATATCCGTAAAAATCAAACGGTTTATGCCTCTTGCTTTCATCTGGATGGCCAGTTCAAGTGCGTCCTTTTCCGAGGTCACACCCCACCCTTCAATGGCAACCTTGCCATCTCTGGCGTCAATACCCACGGCAATGGCCTGGCCGTATTTTAAGGAAGCTTCAGCAACCAGTTCAGGATTGACAATTGCCGCAGTACCCAGGATAACCCGCTTTGCGCCAATCTCGAGCAATTCTTCAATAGTTGCCATTTCCCTTATACCGCCGCCTACCTCGACGGGGATATTCAGAGTTGCTATAATTTCCCTGATGATCTCAAGGTTTTTCAGCCCCCCCGTAAAAGCTCCGTCGAGATCTACAACATGCAGCCAGCTCGCGCCCTGTGATTCCCATAAACGGGCCATAGCTACCGGATCGTCTGAATAGACAGTTTCCCTGTCCGCCCGCCCCTCGACAAGCCTTACACATTTCCCCTCACGCAAATCAACCGCAGGGATTACGATCATTTTTTGCCACCAACCCCCCAAAATTCTTAAGAATCTTTAGTCCCAGCGCACTGCTTTTTTCCGGATGGAACTGGATTCCAAAAATACTGTCCTTTTGCACCATTGATGCATAACTAAGTCCGTATTCTGTAATCCCAACTATCTGATCCGGAATTTTAGCTTCAACGTAAAATGAATGAACGAAGTAAAAATGCGAACCGTCTGTAATCCCCTCCATTAAAGGGCACTCTTTTTTGAAGAAAACCTGATTCCAACCCATATGGGGGACTTTTATCGAATCGGGCAGTTTTTTTACCCTGCCGGGTAAGATTCCCATCCCGTCCGTCAATCCCCATTCTTCGCTGACATCAAAAAGCAGTTGAAGCCCCAAACAAATTCCTAAAAAGGGCTTCCCGGCGTTTATTTCAGATATTATTGCTTCAAACAAGCCTGTCCGTTTTAGATTCTCCACAGCCCTGGCGAATGCTCCGACACCGGGCAAAACTATCCCGGATGATTTGGACAGTGACAAAGCGTCACTGACCACTGAAGCTTCCCATCCTGCCTTTTCGAATCCTTTTTGGACGCTCCGCAAGTTTCCCATCCCGTAATCTACAATCGCAATCACAAAGAAGACCCCCTAAACCTTTCTCTTAAAAAATAGGTTTTTTAATATTTATCCTTTAAATTACGCCTTTTGTGGAAGGAATGTCTTTTATGCGCTCATCAAAAGAAACAGCGCCGCGTAGAGCGCGGCCTAAAGACTTAAAAACCGCCTCGCAAATATGATGGGAATTTGATCCTGAGAATTGCCTTATATGCAGTGTCAGGCCTCCGTTTACAGCCATGGCTCTTAAAAACTCTTCAACCAGCTCGGTATCAAAATCGCCCACACGGTGTGAGGGGAAATCAACTTCGAAGATCAGATAACCCCTTCCGCTGATGTCTATTGCCGTCATTACAAGGGCCTCATCCATGGGTACGGCCGCCTGCCCGAAGCGGGCAATTCCTGCTTTGTCGCCAAGGGCGTCCCTGATGGCATGTCCCAGGCAGATGCCGACATCCTCAATCGTATGGTGGGCATCGACAAACAGATCGCCTTCGCCCGTCAGTTCAAGGTTGAAGCAGGCATGTCTGGTCCACAATTGTAACATGTGTTCAAAAAAGCCGACCCCGGTATGCACGGAACATTCTCCCTTTCCGTCAAGGTTGATCAAAACTTTTATATCAGTCTCATTTGTTTTCCGGTTAATTCGGGCAGTCCTTTCCTTTGCCATACAGATCCTCCCGTCTTTGTAACTACTCTGAAAATTAACTATCCTCAGGGAGGTCAACTGCCTACGTGCTCATGTTCGACTCTTTTACTTGTACGAACTCGTTCACCCTCGGGCTCGGTCAAAACTCGGCGCTAAAGCGCCTCAAACACTTCCCTCGCTTATCCTCGGGGTCACACGTTCTTTGAATGAAGGCTCAAAATCGCACTTAAGGCATTGCCCTCCCTTTGCTGATGAATTTTCATCATCTGATGGTGCTGCGTTAGCAGCATGGGTGTCTATCCTGAAAATTAGTTTTTCACGCTATGAGTCCGATAGGGACGGTTCTCTTGACAACAAAGGCGCCATTTAAAGTGTCAAAAGGAACCGTCCCCTTGACACCCTTAACACGTGGATGTCTATTCAGCAAAACCACCCTCTTTTAAAACAGCCTGTAAACTATCCAAAAATAACTTATTCTCACTTTCCCGGCCCACAGTAACCCTCAGGCAGTCCTCGATGCCCGGCGCATGTACATTGCGGATCAGGACGCCCTTTTTTAAAAGGCCCTCAAAAACTTCCTTGCCCCTTATTTGTGTGCGAAAGAGTATAAAGTTAGCCTCGCTGGGGAATACAGTGACATTCTTAATCACTGACATTTCCTCAGCCAGCTTGTCCCGCATTGATAAAATCTGGCCAACCAGCAACTTGAACTCGCCGTTATTGGATAACGCCGTCCTGGCTGCCAGCTGTGAGAAGGTATTCAAGTTAAAAGGCTGTTTTACCCTGTATATTTCTTTAACAACCTCAGGATTACCCAAAAGATAGCCGACCCTTAGTCCCGCCAGGCCGAAAGCCTTGGAAAATGTACGCAGGATAACGAGGTTTGGATACCTGTTCAATAACTTAAGGCAGCTTTCGCCGCCGAACTCTATATAGGCCTCATCAACTACAACCAGCGCCTCGATTTGTTCTAAAAGACGTTTTATATCCTCAACCGGGGTAGTGTTGGCTGTAGGATTATTCGGTGAACAGACAATAACCGCACGCGCCTGATACCTTTTGCATACTTCAACAACAGCAGAAACATCCACCTCGAATTTAGAACCCCTGGAGACCTCGACGGATTTAGCCCCGGCAATCAGGCTGTGAATGCGGTACATCGAGAATGTCGGGGTCGGTATGATTACATGTCCCCCGTTTCCAAAAACAAGCAAAAGATTTAAGATAAGTTCGTCTGATCCGTTGCCGGCCATGATCCCTTCTTTTTGCACTCCCGTATATTCGGATAAGGCCGCAATAAGCTCAGTTGACATCGGATCAGGATACCGCGTGAACGAATATGTTAAACACTCCCGGATTTCTTTAATTATGTTTTCCGGAAATTCAAAAGGGTTCTCATTGGCGTCAAGTTTGATGACCCCCTCGCCGACCCTTGGCGCCTCGTAGGGCACGATTACATTCAAATCCCGGCGCAAAATCCCTTGAAGATTAAAACTCATTTAAGAACACCCAAGCCTTTTTTCAATAGTCCTTGCATGCGCGTCAAGCCCTTCCACCCGGGCCAGTCTATTTACATGCTCCCCAACTTCTTCCAGGACTTCCCTGGAAAAGCTGATTACACTGGATTTTTTTATAAAAGCATCAACACTCAATGAGGAGAAAAACCGCGCCGTGCCGCCGGTGGGCAAGATATGATTTGGACCGGCAAGATAATCGCCAACTGATTCAGGTGAATAGGGGCCAAGAAAAACAGCTCCTGCGTTTTGAACACGGGTTAACCAGTGGAAGGGATTTTCTACTATAAGTTCAAGATGCTCCGGCGCAAAACTGTTGGCAAGTTCCATGGCTTTCCCCAGATCGCCCGTAATTACTATGGCTCCCTGATCAGCAAGAGAACATGATGCAATATCTTTCCTGGATAATAAAGGCAGTTGTCGTTCAATCTCCTTCTGAACGAGATTGGCCAGCGCCTCACCCGGTGTAAACAATAGAGCCGTAGAAAGAGGATCGTGTTCAGCCTGGGCAAGCAAATCAGCTGCAATATAACAAGGGTCTGCCGAATCATCAGCCACAATGACTACCTCGCTTGGACCGGCCAGCATATCGATATCCACCCTGCCGTAAACCTGCTGTTTAGCCAGTGTAACATAAATATTGCCCGGGCCGGTGATTTTGTCCACGGGTTTGATGCTTTCCGTCCCGTATGCCAGCGCCGCAACTGCCTGCGCGCCCCCTATTTTATAGATCTCAGTTACTCCCGCCTCAACAGCCGCCACTATTGTATTTTTATTGATCCTGCCGTCTGCACAAGGGGGTGTAACCATGACTATTTCTTTAACGCCGGCCACCCGGGCAGGTATAGCATTCATCAATACGGAGGATGGATAAGCTGCTGTGCCTCCCGGAACATAAATGCCGACCCGCGATAAGGGCCTTACCAGTTGACCGAGAAAAACCCCTTGTTCACCGGCGTCAAACCAGGAATTAGGGAGCTGCTTTTTATGAAAAACCTCTATCCGGTTCATAGCAAAACGCAGGGATTTTAAAAAACCGGCGTCAGCCTGGCTGTAAGCTTCTTCGCGTTCACCTTCCGACACCCTTAATTGTCCCGGCTGCAATTTTACTCCGTCAAATGTCTCTGTATAGGCGCATAAAGCTTTGTCGCCCTGCTCCCTAACGCTTTTCAAAATGTCTTTTACCTGATCCTCAACACCAGCCGGAGAAGAAAACTGCCTGCTAATAAAACGGGATTTCTCAAATTCCTGAAAACGAATAATCCTGATCGGCATTCGGTATGAACTCTCCCAACTCTTTTTCTCCAAACACTATCATTTTCGACATCAATTTTTTAAATACCTTTTCTGCCCAGAGCTTTATGTCCGATATCACTCCGAAAGTGCATATCCTTAAACCTAATCCGGTTTACACCATCATAGGCTTTCGCAATCGCTCCCTGGATATCCGGCGCAAACGTTGTTACCCCTAAGACCCTGCCGCCGGAAGTAACAAGCTGGCCGTCTTTAATTTTCGTACCGGCATGGAATACCTGAAGATCATCCGGCAACTCCTCAAGGCCCTCAATTGGATACCCCGTAGAATAACGGCCGGGATATCCCCCTGAAGCCAAAACAACACATACAGACGAACCTTTTTTCCAGTTTACTTTCTGTAAAGCAAGCCTGCCTGTCACAACAGATTCGCAGATATCAACCAGGTCCGTTTCCAGAAGCATCAATAACGGCTGGGCTTCAGGGTCGCCGAAACGTACATTGAACTCCAGCGTTTTAGTCCCCTTGCCGGTGATCATCAAACCGGCATAAAGCACACCCTGATAGGGGCAGCCCTCCCGGGCAAGCGCTCTGACCATGGGTTTTAAAACATCTTCCAGGGCGGATTGCAAGATTTCAGTCGTGCAAACCGGCGCAGGGGCATAAGCGCCCATTCCCCCCGTGTTGGGCCCGCAATCGGCGTCAAAAACCTGCTTGTGATCCTGGGCTGACACCATGGGTACAACGGTCTCACCGTCCGTGAAGGCCATCACACTTACTTCCTCGCCTTCCAGGCACTCTTCGACGACTACTCTTTTTCCTGCAGAACCAAAAACGCTTTTTACCATTATGTCGTCAACTGCCGCCAGGGCCTGTTCAACTGTTGCGCATACTATAACACCTTTGCCGGCTGCAAGGCCGTCGGCTTTTACGACGCAGGGCGCTCCGTTCTTTTTAATATAATCCCCGGCAGATCCGGGATTGCTGAAAATTTCAAAGCCGGCCGTAGGAATATTGTATTTGTCCATGAGAGTTTTTGACCAAACTTTGCTTCCTTCAATTGCGGCCGCCCGTGCGGTTGGTCCGAAAATATTCAGACCGGCCTCTTTAAAGGAATCCACAATACCGTCAGTCAGCGCTGCTTCCGGCCCCACAAGGGTCAGATCTATTTTTTCACGGCGTGCAAAATCAAAAAGGCCGGGTATATTGTCAGCGCTAATATCAACGCATTCAGCCTGGCCGGCAATGCCGGCATTTCCAGGAGCGCAGAAGATCTGCCTGACCCGGGGACTCTGCCGGATCTTCCAGACCAGCGCATGTTCCCGCCCACCGGAACCGATAATTAATACCTTCACCTACTCACCTCCTGGGAAATGTCTAGTGCTTAAAGTGCCTCATTCCTGTAAAAACCATAGCAATTCCGTGCTCGTCACAGGCAATTATTGATTCTTCATCCCGCATAGACCCGCCTGGCTGAATTATAGCCACTATTCCCGCCTTTGCAGCCTCATCCACCGTATCACGGAAGGGGAAAAACGCGTCCGAACCCATGACAGCGCCGCGGGAATGCTCCCCGGCCTGGCCCAGTGCGATCCGGGCTGAACCGATACGGTTCATTTGACCGGCTCCGACGCCAATCAGCTGGCGGTCCCTGGTTACAACAATAGCGTTTGACTTAACGTGTTTAACAACTGTCATGGCAAAAATCAACTCCGCCAACTGCACGCTGGTTGGTCGTTTTTTGGTTACTACTTTTATCTGATCAGTTTTTACTGTTTCTATGTCTATCTCTTGCATCAAAAATCCGCCTTTGACTTTGCGCAAATCCAGATTATCGGCTGGCTTTTCTGACAAAGGGCCTGTTTTAAGGCAGCGCAGATTGGATTTCGCAGAAAGAATTTCAAGAGCTTCCGGTGTAAAATCGGGCGCTATAATCGCCTCCAAAAAGATCTTGACCATCTCCCTGGCAGTTTCGGCGTCAACATTCCGGTTAAAAGCAACTATCCCGCCAAAAGCCGATGTTGGATCTCCCTCAAATGCCCTCAGGTATGCGTCAACCAGCTTTTCTGCGTTTGCAGCCCCACAGGGACTGTTATGCTTGACGATTACTGCCGAGGGGCTGGAGAATTCACTGACCAGCCCGAGAGCGGAGTTCAAATCAAGTATATTGTTAAAGGACAGTTCCTTGCCGGAAAGCTGCAGCGCATTTCCGACCGAAGGGTCCTTTGCGCCGGGCTGGCGGTAAAAAGCAGCTTTCTGGTGCGGATTTTCCCCGTATCGCAGGGACTGCGCAAGTTCCGCCGATAGAACAAGAGTGGAAGGGAATAAAGAACTCTTGCCTGTAATCTCATGCAGGTAACCGGCTATTGCCGCATCGTAAGCGGATACATGGCTGAAAGCTTCAAGGGCTAAAAGCAGCCTGAATTTTTCATCTGCCCTGTCCTTCTGCAGGGCATCCAGCAGATCGGGATAGCGGCCGGGATCCACAACCACCAATACGTTGTTATAGTTCTTTGCAGCCGCTCTAATCATTGCCGGACCGCCGATATCTATGTTTTCAATAGCTTCTTCCAGGGTAACTCCAGGCTTGGCGACAGTTTCCCTGAACGGATACAAGTTGACCACAACCAGGTCAATCATGCCGATTCCATGTTCGTTCAACTGGCTGATATGTTCAGGCGACCTTAAAGCCAGTATTCCCGCATGTATATATGAATGCAATGTTTTAACGCGTCCGTCAAGAATCTCGGGAAAGCCTGTTACATCTGTAATATACGTGACCGGAAAGCCGGCCTCTTTTAAAAACTTATAGGTTCCCCCGGTTGAGATTACCTCGACTCCCATCTCGGTCAAAGGCCCTGCAAATTCTCTGAGCCCGGCTTTGTTGGATACGCTAATAAGAGCACGTTTGATCATTTTTGCCCTCCTGTCATTTATGGTAATTTGTACAAACCCGCTATTTTCAAATTCAGCCAAGCAAAACTTTTCTTCCTTCTATTTTCAGCTTCCCCCCGGCAAAAAGGCCGATTGCCTCAGGATAAATACGGTGCTCTTCAGCCAGTATGCGTTGAGCTAATGTTTCCGGCGTATCACTCTGCTGAACAGGCACTACCGCCTGTAAAATTATCGGGCCGCTGTCAACCCCTTTATCTATAAAATGGACGGTGCAGCCGCTGAAACGCACTCCGTGCTCAAAAGCCTGCCTTTGCGCATCCAGGCCGGGAAACGACGGGAGCAATGCCGGGTGAATGTTCATGATCCTGTTCGGAAAAGCGTCTAAAAGATCCCTCCCCACAATACGCTTGTAGCCGGCCAGACAAACCAGTTCAACATGGTGGTCTTTTAAAATACCTGCAACGGCTTTTTCGTACTCTGTTTTATCGCTAAAACCCTGATAATTTACATGTGAGGCATCAATCCCTTTTGAGCGCGCCCGCTCTAAAGCCGGCGCATCGCCGACATCGCTAATCACAACAACTACCTGCGCCGGGATTTTTCCCTCATCGCAGGCATCCATGATTGCCTGCAGATTCGACCCCCGGCCTGAAACTAAAACACCAATCTTTAAAACCATCTGCTGCTCACTTCCTGTATGAAAGATATTCTACTCCCTTTTCCCCTTTAACAACCTGTCCAATCAAATAAGCCTTTTCATCTGTGTTTTTCAGAAAATCCAGGCATGCTCCGGCTTGTTTTGAGGGAAGGAATAAAATCATACCCAGGCCCATATTAAATGTTCTGAGCATTTCTTTGTCTTCAACCCGGCCAATTCGCTGAATCAATGAAAACACAGGAGCAACAGGCCACGATACGGGATCTATAACAACAGCCGTTCCGAAAGGAAGCAGCCGCGGGATATTCTCTGTCAATCCGCCACCTGTAATATGGGCGATACCTAAAAGATCAAAATTATTATTTAAATTTTTTAGCAAGTTTACATAGATCCGGGTTGGTTCAAGCATTTCTTCGCCCAGAGATCGCCCAAGTTCCGGAATAAAATCATTAATCCCAAAACCGGACTCCTCAAGCAGGATACGCCGGGCAAGAGAATAGCCGTTGCTGTGCAGCCCCGAAGAAGAGAGTCCGATCAGGCAATCATCCGGTTGTATCCTGGAACCGTTAATAATCCGTTCCTTTTCTACAATTCCTACTGCAAAACCGGCCAGGTCATATTCGTCCTGGCCGTAGAAACCCGGCATTTCGGCTGTTTCGCCGCCAATAAGGGCGCATCCCGCTTGCCTGCAGCCATCCGCTATCCCGGCGACAATCGCAGCCGCTTTCTCCGGCGCCAGCCTGCCTGTCGCCAGGTAATCCAGAAAGAAAAGAGGTTCTGCGCCGGAAGTGGCAATATCGTTAACGCACATGGCGACAAGATCGATACCTACGGTATCATGTTTTTGCATCAGCATGGCTACTTTTAACTTCGTACCCACACCATCGGTTCCGGACGCAAGAACAGGTTGTTTATATTTATCTTTATCAATTGAAAAAAGACCGCTAAAACCACCCAGATCTCCAATCACTTCCGGTCTCCATGTGGTCCGGACAACCTGCCGCATTAATTCAACTGCTTTATTGCCGGATTCAATGTCAACACCGGCGTCTGAATAGGTCAACCCGGCTTTCTCTTTCATTTACTCACCTCTATTGGTCCCTATTTCCTTTCTTACGCCTCTTTTCCAAATCGTTTTTACCGGGACGGGCGGAATTAAAATCCCCGACAGGGTAATCTCCTGAATAACAGGCTGTACAAAAGTCGCTGCTGCTTTCGCCAAATATTTTTAAAAGGCCTTCTATACTAAGATAGTGCAGCCCGTCCGCCCCGATCATCTGCCTGATTTCTTCCACAGGTTTGTGGGCGGCGATTAACTCATTATCATCAGAAATATCGATGCCATAGTAACATGAATGAGTTACCGGCGGTGAACTCAAACACAAGTGGATGTCCTCAACTCCGCAATCCCGCAGAAGCTTTACCATCCTTGCGCTTGTAGTTCCGCGCACAAGCGAGTCGTCCACCATAACAACACTTTTCTTCCCCGACAATATTCTTTTGACAGGATTTATTTTCAGCCGCACGCTTAAATCCCGGACATCCTGTTTGGGCTGAATAAAGGTCCTGCCGATATAACGGTTCTTCATCAAACCCTCTTCAAAGGGGATGCCAAGGCCCTCAGCATAGCCGCGTGCTGCGGCGTTTCCCGAATCCGGCACCGGAACTACCAGATCGGCTTTTACCGGGTACTCACGCGCAAGCTGCCGGCCCATCTCACGGCGGACCTGATTAACGTGAAAACCGTCCAAGCAGCTGTCGGGACGCGAAAAATATATATACTCAAAAATGCAGTGCGCGCATCGTCCAAGGTTTTGCCCCCGGATGGAAGTAAGGCCCCTGTGGTCAATAATCACAATCTCACCGGGCAAAATATCCCTGATCAGCTTTGCTCCTATGGTATCCAGAGCACAGGATTCCGATGCTACAACGAATCCGTGATCATCAAGCACTCCCAGGCAGAGCGGCCGGAATCCGAAAGGATCACGGACAGCGATTACCTGATCCTCGGTCAGAATAACCAACGAGTAGGCGCCCTCCAGCGATACCATACATTTAATAATGGCATTGACAAGGCTGGTCTGGTAATAACGGGCAATCATGTTGACAATAATTTCAGTATCCGTAGTAGACTGAAAAATGGTTCCTGAAGAAGCAAGCCGGTCGCGCAGAACAGCCGCATTGGTCAGGTTTCCGTTATGCCCCAGGCCAATCATCCCTCCCGCATAACGGAAGACAAGCGGTTGGGCGTTTATCGGCTGGCTTGCGCCTGTTGTGGAGTAGCGTACATGCCCGATGGCCAAATTGCCCCGTAAGCTGTCAAGTTCATTTTCGCCAAGAACCTCGGGTACAAGTCCCATCCCTTTATGCAGTGTTATCTCTTCTCCATCCGACACTGCAATGCCTGCGCTTTCCTGCCCTCTGTGCTGCAAGGCGTACAGCCCGTAGTAAGTAAGTCTGCTAACATCCTGGCCCGGGGCATAGACGCCGATAATGCCGCACTCTTCATGAAGTTTCTCGGGATCCGGGAGCAACAACTGTCTCATGATGTTTAACTCTCCCTTACAAATCAAATCTACCGTATATATGATCAATATTTTTAAGATAAATCCGGTAATCAAAAATGGCTTCGATTTCCTCAGTATTTAAAAGGCCGGTTACCTCCGGGTCAGCCTTCAGGAGGGCTTTAAAATCCTGGCTTTTACGCCATGATTCCATAGCATTGCGCTGTACAAGAGAATAAGCATGTTCGCGGCTGATACCCTTTTCGACCAGAGCGATCAGCACCCTCTGAGAAAAAACAAGACCATGACTAAGCTGCAGGTTCGCAAACATCTTTTCGGGGTAAACAAACATTTTTTTAATCATCTCCGTGCATTTGAAAAGCATGTAATCCAGCGCAATCGTGCTGTCGGGAATAATAACACGCTCTACTGAAGAATGAGAAATGTCCCGTTCATGCCACAGGGCTACGTTTTCCATGCCGGCAACAGCGTTTCCGCGCAGCAGCCGGGAAAGCCCGCTGATCCGTTCGGCTATAATCGGGTTTCTCTTATGAGGCATGGCTGATGAGCCCTTTTGCCCTTCGGCGAAAAATTCCTCCACCTCGCGAACTTCTGTGCGCTGCAAATGCCTGATTTCCATGGCGAACTTGTCCAACGAAGTACCGGCGATAGCAAGTGTGGTCAGGTACTCGGCATGACGGTCCCTTTGCAGTACCTGGGTGGAAACACGCGCCGGCACAAGCCCCATACGGCCGCAAACATAAGATTCCACAAAAGGATCGATAGTAGCGTAAGTGCCGACTGCTCCGGCGAGCCTGCCGACGCTGATCGTTTCAATTGCTTTTTTAACCCGCTCAATGTTTCGTTCAGTTTCTGCCAGCCAGAGCAGCATCTTTAAGCCGAAAGTTACCGGCTCGGCATGCACGCTGTGTGTACGGCCCATCATCAGTGTATACCTGTGCTTTACAGCCTGTTCCCTTATAGCTTCCTGCAATTCTATTAAACGGGCAAGAATTTTTTCCCCGGCTTTTTTCATTAATACTGACAGGGCAGTGTCAACGATGTCATACGAAGTCAGCCCCAGGTGAAGGTACTTCGACGCCTCTCCGATATACTCTCCGACGCAGGTAAGAAAAGCGATTACATCATGGTTGACCACCGCCTCTATTTCGTCAATTCTTTTGATGTCAAAGTTGGCTTTTTCCTTAATCTCAAGCAGCGCTTCAGGCGGGACCAGCCCTAATTGAACCATTGCCTCACAGGCGCTGATTTCCACATCCAGCCAAACTTTAAATTTGTTTTCAGGCGACCAGATAGCCTTCATTTCAGGCAGGGTATAGCGTTCGATCACTTTCTCCTTCAATCCCTTCACAAAAAATCGTTTTAATGAGTGGGCTTTTCTTCCAATCGTGCAGCCAAAGCCTCTTTGTACTGCTTAATTTTTTCCCTCATGGAACGGTCTGAAGCACCGATGATCTGGCCGGCCAGCAGGGCGGCGTTCTTTGCGCCGTTTATGGCAACAGTGGCTACAGGCACACCTGACGGCATCTGCACGATAGAAAAAAGCGCATCAAGTCCGTTTAGCGCCCCGGAACTTATTGGAAGGCCGATTACCGGCAAAGGAGTATAGGCGGCTACTACACCCGGTAAATGGGCCGCTCCCCCGGCGGCGGCAATAATCACCGTCAAACCGCGTTCCGCCGCTGAACTCGCATATTCAACAGTCTTGCGCGGGGCGCGGTGAGCGGAAGAAATAACCAGTTCATAAACTATACCTAAAAAATCAAGAATCTCGCAGGCTTCCTTAACCACGGGAAGATCAGATTCGCTGCCTACGACAATTCCGACAATCGGTTCCGGCATTTTATTCACCTTTTCCTTAAATCAGTTATTTTTATTTACTCCCATTCAATAGTGGACGGCGGTTTGGAGGTAATATCATAGACCACCCTGTTGATCCCTTTAATTTCGTTAACTATCCGGGAAGAGATTCTTTCCAGTACATGATCTGGAATTCTCGCCCAGTCCGCAGTCATCGCGTCATGGCTTGTTACAGCCCTTACAACGGCTGTATTGGCATAAGTCCGCTCATCACCCATCACACCGACGCTGCGCATATCCGTGAGCACTGCGAAATACTGCCAGATCTCCCTGTCCAGCCCCGCCTGCTGAATTTCGGTTGTTACTACCGCATCCGCTTCACGCAGCAGCTCCAGTTTATCCGGAGTAACTTCTCCTATAATGCGTATCGCCAGGCCGGGCCCGGGGAAAGGCTGACGCCAAACCACTTCCTGAGGCAGGCCTAGTTCCTCGCCGACAACCCTCACCTCGTCCTTGAAAAGCCAGCGCAGCGGTTCAACAATCTTAAGCCGCATGTTTGACGGAAGTCCGCCGACATTGTGGTGGGTTTTAATAACAGCAGCCGTGGCAGTGCCGCTTTCAACAACATCAGGGTATAATGTACCCTGGACAAGGAAATCGACCTTCCCCAGTTTGGCCGCCTCCTCCTCAAATACCCTGATAAACTCTTCCCCGATAATTTTTCGCTTTCTCTCGGGGTCGGAAACCCCCTTTAAACGATTGAGAAAACGTTCCGAAGCATCAACATGGATCACATTCAATTTAAATTTTTCTTTAAAGGTACTTAAAACTTGTTCGGCTTCATTTTTTCTCAGCAGGCCGTGATCGACGAATACGCAGGTCAGCCTTTCACCCATCACATGATTTACGAGCACAGCCGCCACGGAAGAATCAACCCCCCCGCTTAAAGCGCAGATTGCCCGTCCTTCCCCGACCTGGCTGATGATTTCTCCCGCAGAGAGCCGGAGAAAAGAACCTGTTGTCCACAGCCCTTTGCACCCGCATATTTGAAAAAGAAAATTGCGCAGGATGTCCTGGCCTTTCGGCGTATGAATTACCTCAGGATGGAACTGCACCCCGTATATTCCCCTTTTATTGTCGCTGGCTGCCGCCACCGGCGCCTGGGATGTACTGCCTGTAATTATAAAACCGGGCGGCGGCATTTCCACTCTGTCACCGTGGCTCATCCAGCACTGTTCCTGATCTTCAAGGCCGTCAAAAAGCTTATCCCTGACCGATATTTCAAGAACAGCTTTGCCAAACTCCTTTTGTTTGGCGGGGGAGACTGTCCCCCCCAACTGTAATACCATTAACTGCAGACCGTAGCAAATACCCAAAATTGGTATGTTCAGGCCGTAAATAGCCGGATCACAAACAGGGGCGTCCGGTTGATAAACACTTGCCGGCCCCCCTGAGAAGACTATTCCCCGCGGCTTTTTTTCTTTAATTAAATCTAATGAAGTGTTGTAGTGAAGCATTTCGCAGAAAACGCTGCACTCCCTAATCCGCCGGGCAATCAGGTGACTGTATTGACCGCCGAAATCTAAAACGATGACCATCTCTTCTTCCAAAGCTCGCATATTTCCTCCCGTTAAATACCCGGCTTCAAAATAAAACGCCGGGTCAGCAGCGTCCCAGCACAAAAATGTCTTTTAAGCAGCGGTAGTTATCCTGATAATCGAGCCCATACCCTACAACATATTCGTCAGGTATGGCAAACCCGACGTAATCCACTTTTACGTCCACCATGCGCCGGCCAGGCTTGTCCAGCAGGGTACAGGTTTTAATGCTTGCCGGACTTCGCCCGGCCAGGCTGCCCAGCAGCAAGTCAATTGTCAGGCCTGTATCGACAATATCCTCGACAATCAGAACATGCCGGTCTTTCAGGTCTATTCTAAGATCTTTCAAAATGATTACTTTTTCAGATGATCTCAGCGATTCGCCGTAACTGGCTGCTGTGATAAAATCTAAACGGACCGGAATGGTCAGGTAACGGACAAGATCAGCCAAAAAAATAAAAGCTCCTTTGAGGACTCCTACCAGCAACAATTCGTTACCAGAATAATCCCTGGAGATTTCTTCCCCGAGTTTGCGTACCCGATCACGTATTTCCCGTTCGCCAAGCAAAACCCGGCCTAAAGACAATCTTTTTCACTCCAGATAGAGCAGCCAAACCTACTTTTTCTCTACAGAACAGACGTTTAATTATAACAGGAAAATTATCCACTTTCAATAATAACGTCTTATCCTCGGAGCGGAAAACAGAAAACTAATAATTCTTTCTGCCTTGCTCAATCTTTTGAAGAAAATATAACACAGCACCTTTTAAAATATTTTTAAAACATCATTTCCATCCATTTTTCTCCAACTCTGCATCCAATTTTGAACTGAAGCTATAGTTCCCGCTCCTCAAATGATTGAAATAGTAATCATAATCTTCTGGTGTCAAAAAGTTGAAATAATATTTATACTGGTCTTGCTGCTCATTTAGTATCTCAAAATGCTTTTTTGCAGCCTTGTATTTTGCCTTATTTTCATCTGAAGGCCCTCTAGATTCTTCATCTCCTTTTATTTCTACCACTAAAACATTATCCTTTATTTTTATAAAATAATCAGGATTAAATCGTCCTCTCTTCGGATGCTCGCCCTTCTTCCAAGAATACTCAATCGGGTAAAAATCCTGGTCAGTGGATTTTAGCCAACTATCAATTACTCTTGCATTTTCCTGTTTTATCAATTCTCTAGCAAATAATCGCTCAGGTTTGTGGTCAGATATAACAAGATTGAGTGGTGTCTTGAAATTGTAACTGTTTTCAATTTTGTCCATTGCAGATCTCGGTAAGGACTCATCCACTTCAATCTCTCTCAATAAATTCAATGTTTCTTCATCACTTAACTTAATTGAATTGTCATCAAAAAATATACTTGAGTCACCACGTTTGATGGATGCAATACCAACGCTGTTTTTATTGCGATCTCTCGTGCTAATCTCTACTAATGCTTTGGGTGACATTCTATATCTTACTGCTTTGGCAGCAGAACGATGAATTACACCAAAAGCCTGGTATATCCGTTGTCTGTTATCATCACTTATCCGATTTCCACTTTCACCTATACGAGCCAATGATTCACGAAAGAGTTTTTTTAACCATTCTAAATTATATTTTCTTGCATAATTAGTCGGATTTTCTGTTTCGGCTGTTTCCATATCAATGGATTTTAATCGGTTATGTAGCTGCTCGGCAATCTCTTCTATTGAAAACATCTTGTATTTAACCAAAGTCTTTTTTCTGCGGCTCTCCCCCGTCGTTGCCCGAACATATTCTGTTTCTCTCTCCAAGGCTGGCGCCTGCCTAATCAGTGTAACAAAGCCCTTGGTAAATTCATATTCCTTTTCTTGCTTGTATTCTTCGGTTTCTGTCAATTTGGCATAATCAATATTGTGGATAATAAAATGGTAATCCTGTTCTTTTTCCACCGGATAGGAATAGATTTTTCTCTCAATCTCCAATACCTCATCCACCAAATGTTTAATCCGCCCAGACCATCGATCATGATTAAAAACCGTCACCACAGGCTTTTGCCCCAAATAGAGTTCCGGAATCCGCAACCCTCTGCCAAGCACCTGGGCGATTAACAATTTACTGTCAAATGCCCGTTCCTCGTGGGGTACAATTTGAAATACATTTTTAACATCCCAGCCTTCGGTCAACATGCTCACCGATGTTATCCATTCCACAGGGCTGTCTTTCCTGTCCACATCAGCCAGTTTTCTCACATTTTCTTTATGTTTTGGAGAGGATGTTACTTCTAAAACCTTTTTGCTGGCGTCTTGTTCTGAAATATTTTCAGTTTCTGAAATAAACTGAATGAGATCGTCAGTTAGTTTATTACATGCTTTAATATCTTTTGTAATCAAAATGGTCAAAGGTCTGACCAAACGGTATTTTGTGTTTTTATTTTCAATATGATTATCATAGATTTTTTGAAATTTTTCATTTTGGGTTTTCGACGAATCTTCTGCAACATAATCGATGGTTTTAACAAATCCTTGTTCGATGGCTTCCCGTAAAGAATAGCGGCTGATCACATCGGTGAAATATTCATCATTAATATAGCAGGTGCCCGATAGCCCCGCGATATACTTGAAATCATATTCTTCATCGACTATAAACTCTTTCCACTTTTTAAACGTTTTCCCGGTCTGGTTGTATACATGATGGGTTTCATCATTGATAACCAGTGTTCTTTCGCCTTTTCCGGCGAGACTTTCACGAATCGACGATTTGACATGTTCGTAAAGCGCATGGCAGTTTTCGACGCAGATCGTTCCTGTAGTAATGCTTTCGGTGGCGTTGATAATGTGAGGATTTTTAATTATGACTTCGTCGGGTAGAAGATTTCGTAGCGCATCGTCGCCCGAAAGCAATTTAAATTTTTCCATGAGTCCATCTTCAATCGTCGTAGAAGGGCAAACCACCAGCACATGATCCACCACACCCTCGGCTAACATGATTCTGGCGATACCGTAAATGACATAACTTTTCCCCGTGCCTGTCGCCAGGTCGAGCGAGCAGGCTAATTTATTGGGAATTTGCAAACGTTTCTTAAGCTGATCAAATGTGTCATATAATATTTGCAAACTATCACTGGAATGATAATTCTCTTCTGCCAGTTCGATCAGGTTTTTATAATTTTTCCCCAAAAAATAGAAAAGGGTGTTGCGAATAGCGTTTTTTTGATATTCCCGCTCGCCGCACAGCGCATCTAAAAATCCTTCATATTTATTGATGTCAAAAACAGAAGGGTTGACGCTTTTACTGACCCGTAAAACAAGATCCTGATTGAGAAAGCGTTGATGCTCCGGCATATCAATTGCCTCCCCTTTGATCTTGTTTTGAACCTGCAAAATCTTCTATTGTCTTTATCTCCCGGTATTCGTTACCGTAAATATCCAGATAAATAATCATTATCTGCCCCTTAAATTCTTCCTTTGGCAGAAATACTTTCCAGCCATTCTTCTCGATCTCGCTGGCATAATACACCTTGTCCAGGTTGAATATTTCTCCATCATAATTGAAATCAACCATAATCATGGACAGCGATTCCCGATTTGCCAGTTGACTGGCGCCTTTGAGCATAGCTTCGCTCTTGAATGTTTTTATTTTAATGGTTGCATATTCCAACGTCTGACCTTTTGCTTTTTCAATGGAATAGACACACACCACTTTAGGCTGTCTGATGAAGTCGAAACCAACGGCATCCACCGTATCGTTGACCTGACTCTCGTCAATTGGCTGTTTGATGGCTTCGAAATCCCGATTGTGCAGTTCGTTGATGATGGAATAAGGAATGCGCAGGATATAATAACGCACCGGGCCTTGGTCGATGTAATCTTCCAGAAATGTGACGCTGGCGGCGGGGGCAATGATAAAGAATTGCCTGCCGGCTTTGGAACCGATCATGGTATGCAGATCATCAATAAAGCCGTAATCAAGCACCACGCCGCCGTCTTTTTGATAATCGAAAACCAGCACATCGGAGCGACCTTTATAGCCGTCCAATTCAATTCCCGAAACCGTGTGCCTGTTATCCCGACAATTAAACAGCAGTAATGCAAATCGCCGCCATTCCTCCCACGGCAATTGTTTTAGTTTGGGAAAATCGTATAAACCAGCATGGTAAAGGGTAAATGGTTTGGGTTTTAAAGGTTTTCCTTTGTTGCCGATTTCGCTTTTCAGATTGAGTATGCGCTTTTGCATGGTATAAATCGCCAATTTGCCGCAATCAATGCCAATCCAGCGGCGTCCTAATTTTTCGGCAACGGCTAAGGTAGTGCCTGAACCTGCGAAGGCATCAAGAACAATATCTTTTTCATCTTCAGTTCCTGCGCGGATTAATAAGTGTAGAAGTGATTCGGGTTTCTCAGTAGGATACTTGTTATATGTTGAGAATTTAACTATATCATTATTCCATACATCTCCAATAGCAACATATTCGGCACCCGGAGAAGTTATTTCTTTTAATATCTGATCTTTTGATTTCGATCTGTCTCTTGAAACATATGTTTTTAATGATATTCTCGCTTCTAATTCCCAGTCTGCGGGCTTTCTTCCCATCCTTCCTCGCGTATAAAACCAGCCTGTTTCATCACAATCAATTCCATTTATCGTTGACTTTTTATAAGGCCCTAAAATTTGTTTCCAATATCTATATTTCCTATTATTTGCATAAATCAGTAAGTTTTGATATTCTGTAGGTACACTGGAACCGATTGAATGCGATCTTGAACTTCCGCCTTCTCTTCCTTTATGCCAAATTATTTCGTTTATAAAATTTTCTTCTCCAAAAACCTCATCTAGAATAATTTTTGAGTAATGTATTTTTCGAGAATCTAAATGAAAAATGATGTTTCCTTCATCGGAAAGTAATTCCCTCAAGAATATCAATCGTTTTCTCAAAAATTCAACAAAGCGTGCACCTGCAATCTTGTCCTGATAAGCCTTCTGATCCTGACTACCTCTAAATTCCTGTTTCGTGGCAAACGGCGGATCAATATAGATAAGTTTCACCTGTCCTTTAACTTCAGGATCATCCAGCAGCGATTTCATCACCTGCAAGTTATCTCCGAAAATCAGTTTATTGGCCCACCTGCCTGCGCCGTTGCTGCGGCAGGCAGGGCCGCCGCCGTTCGTGCCAAAGGTTTTAATCGGCTGCAGGGGCATGGCCATGGTATCGGCTAGAATATCTTCTTCCCGTTGTTTGCCCGCATACACCAGTTCATATTCTTTTTTTTCAGGCGGAAACAGGATATGTTTATAATCCAAAGGCAGTTCTTCGCCTTTTTCCAATAATTCGATCATCCGTTCCCGGTCTCGGTCGCTCAATTTTGCCACAGTAAAATCTCCTCAAATACTATTTTGTTGTCTCTATTTCGAATTCTTCTATCAAGCCTTCATTGACAAAACTAAAATACTCATTTTCACCAATAATTATGTGGTCAAAAATACGTAATTCCATTGCACGCGCTGAGATAACCAAATCCTTTGTTAAGATTTTATCCGCCTCGCTCGGCACTGTATTGCCTGAAGGGTGATTGTGAGCCAAAATCATAGAAGGTGATTGATATTTTAAAGCACTCAATAAAATATCCCGAATTGAAGGATTTACTCGATCCACTGTTCCCATATCTATATCCACAATTTCCGAAATGTGATTACCTTTGTCCAGCAATAAAACCTTAAACAACTCTTTCTTTAAGTCCCGCATCAAAGGCATTAAAAAATCAACGACATCAGAAGCGGTCTTTATAATGCCGTGAAAGGCTTTTTCCTCGCTCATCATGCGCCTGCCCAATTCAACGGCAGCCTTTATTTGAGCAATTTTGGCATCCTTCAAACCCAAAATCTCTTTAAATTCCGAAACATCAACGCCGTTCATTGACCGTAAACTTTTGAACTTGTTCAACAATTCTCTTCCAAGATCAATAGCACTTTTCCCTGCTGTTCCCGTCCTGATCAAAATTGCCAGCAATTCTGCGTTACTTAAACTATGCTCACCATATTTTAATAACTTCTCTCTGGGCCTATCTTCTTCAGGCCAATTGCGGATAGCTCTCGTGTACTCTTTTTTCTTATTCATAACCATTCCTCAATGTTTTACTACTTCAGATAACTGACTGGCGTCTTGCTGAAGTGACTGAAGGTTTACATGTTAGTCTTTCACACCATGTTGTATGAAGTTGCACCTTATAATCAATGCAATTCCCTATCTACTGCTAATAAATAAGAAAATGGATTGTTTCTTAACTTAACAGCTTTTTCACGATTGTATAAAATAGCGGATGCAGTTAAGGACACTCCAACTCCCATAAGCAGTGCAAGTGGAGCGGATAAGCCAAGTAGTGTAAGAGGAAAAGAAGTAGAGCTAGTAGAAAAGAATGCAACCTTTAAGAAGTTTTTGGTGGTCCATTCAATTCTACTATCAGTCAATCCCTCTTTCAAAGAATTAACTGCAGGCCTTACTTCATTTATGTTATTTTCTTCCACTTGCTGACGTAGTCTTTCAAGAGGCTGCTCGTCTGATATGGTTTCTGTAAGCTCACCAATTTTCGTTCTAAAACGCCCTAATTTATCTGCATGGTCTGCTCTAAATTTTATTATCTTTTTAACTGGCGTAGCAGGGTCAATCTGAATTTTTTCAATGATTAAATCTGCTAAAATTCCTTGTGCCAAAGAAAGCGGCACATTCCTATCGTCTATACTATCATCGCAATTATAACTTCTCCTTCTTGGAAGAGACAACTTCGCGTCAAGCTTTGCCGCATTGGACAATTTATTGTTTACAGTTGTCTCAGTTAGGAGTCCCGCCCCAGTACGATCAGATAAACGAGTTGCAAGCAGCGTCATGTAAAAATTGGCAAATCGGGAATCTACACTTATCCAATCAACTCGATTAATATCTTTTTCAATTCTGTGTCTGATTTCGTATGGAAGCTTTTCCGGATGAATTTCGACTATTTCTCTTATCTCATTAGGCAATTTATTGGGATGAACAAAAGAATAATCTATATATTCTCTTGGCATAAGCACCTCTGCTCCTTCTGGAGAATCGAGATACTTCAAAACATCATCTGTCAATTTCTTGATATCTTCCATACCAGATTGAACATAAAATGGTAATAATAATCCTTCATCATAAAATTCTTTCGCAGTTCTGTTGGTGTATGGTTGCTTAAAAGTCATTGGTACAATTGTTTGTATATTTTCCCAATAAAGCATCGCGCTTTTAAGCCATGCCTCATCTCTGATATCAATCCAAGGATAAAATAAAGCTTTAGTAAATGCCATAATAACCTCCATCTCGCGCCGCCTGTGCGGGCGACACAAATAGTAATGAAAACGGGTGCGCACCCACCCTGATTGCAGTACAATCTATCTGAGGGGAAGGCACACTA
>JBAZGB010000009.1:0-57618 GCA_041653135.1 Eubacteriales bacterium
GCTATCCTGTCGAACACTCTTTTTCACCGGTCATGCATAATGCGGCTTTTTCTTTTTTGGGGCTTGATTTTATTTATGTCCCTTATTGTGTTGCGCCTGAAAAATTGGAGAGTGCAGCGAAGGCGATTATATCACTTGGAATGGTTGGCGTAAACATTACTATCCCCCATAAAGAAAAGGTGTGCCGCTATCTTGATCAGATAACACCCGGGGCTAAAATAGCAGGCGCCATAAACACCATCGTCAATAACAAAGGGGAGTTGTATGGCTATAATACTGACGGAACCGGTTTTTTGCGTTCCTTAAAAGAAGAAGCAAATTTTTTGCCTGCGGGGAAAACTGTGCTGATCATAGGCGCCGGCGGCGCTGCCCGCTCCATCGCTGTCGAACTTGCTATGTCAGGCGCGCGGCTGATAACCATAGTCAACCGGAAACCTGAAAGAGCACTTGCGCTTGCGCGCCTATTAACCGAGCAAACTTTAATCAAGCAAGCCGAAATTGCAAGAACCGGGACAGAAGTTAAAGAATCTGTTAAAAAGGCAGATTTGATTATCCAGGCAACGCCGCTGGGTATGTATCCCAACGAAGATGTCTGCATAGATTTTCCTTTTGAATACCTTCAGCCGGGCCAGGTTGTCTGTGATTTAGTTTATAACCCTACTGTGACTAAATTCATGGAAAACGCCAGGCATGCCGGAGGGGTTGAAGCAATCAATGGAATAGGTATGCTCCTGTACCAGGGTGTGCTTGCTTTTGAGTATTGGACGGGTGTACAGGCTCCTGTGGAAATAATGCGCAAGTCACTGCGGGAGTTTTTGGCCGCGGGTTTAATAGATTGAGTTTTTATATATTATTGTATCCTTTAATAAATGAGAGGAGTTGTATGTGTGCTTCGTTACCTAACATCCGGCGAATCCCATGGCCCTGCGCTGACTGCATTAATTGAAGGTCTGCCTGCGGGGCTTGTGCTGGGCAAGGACTATATTAATAAGAGGCTTGCCAGGCGCCAGGGGGGTTATGGGCGCGGAGGCCGGATGGCAATTGAAAATGATCAAGTTGTTTTTTTAAGCGGAGTGCGCGGAGGTATTACAATCGGGAGTCCCATTGCCTTGCAGATAGAAAACCGCGACTGGATAAACTGGAAAGAAATCATGTCGCCTGACGAAAGCGCAGACCTTGCCCAAAGAGTGGTTACCCGGCCCCGGCCGGGGCATGCTGATCTTGCCGGTGCGTTAAAATATGACCAGCGGGATATAAGAAATGTTCTGGAGCGTGCAAGCGCCAGGGAAACCGCAGCCAGGGTTGCAGTGGGAAGCGTGGCGGAAAAACTGCTCGAAACGTTGGGTATTATCATAATAGGTTATGTTCTGCAGATCGGCCGTATAACCATCAGCGAAACGAGAAGTTTTGCGCAAGCAAGCCAAAGTGAGCGGCCTGATCTCCTGGAGTTTAAAGAAGCATTGTCCGGCTCGCAGCTATACTGCCCCGATCCGAAGGCGGAAGAGGACATGAAAAAAGAGATCGATCATGCCCGGGCAACAGGGGATTCACTCGGCGGAGTTTTTGAAGTATGTGTATTCGGTTTGCCCCCCGGCCTGGGCAGTTACGTACAATGGGACAGGAGGTTGGACGGAAACCTGGCCAGGGCGCTGATGAGTATACCCTCAATAAAGGGAGTGGAAATCGGGCTCGGTTTTGCAGCTTCCTGTTTACCCGGTTCTTTAGCGCACGATGAAATCTATCACGAAAAGGGAAAGGGGTTTTATCGCCTTACCAACCGCGCGGGTGGGCTGGAAGGGGGCGTAACCAACGGGGAACCTTTAATTGTAAGAGCAGCTGTGAAACCAATCCCTACACTGTATAAGCCATTGCACAGTGTTGACTTGCTGACACACGAACCCCAGCTGGCTTCTGTGGAAAGGGCTGACACCTGTTCTGTGCCCGCAGCCAGCGTAATCGGGGAAGCCGCTGTTGCCTGGGAACTGTCAACTGCTCTGTTGGATAAATTTGGCGGTGATACAGTTGACGGACTGAAAAAAAATTACGATGCATATCTGCTGGAGATAAAGAAAAGAAGTGTTTGAAACAGGCGGTTGTTAAATGGAAAATATTATTTTAATAGGGTTTATGGGAACGGGCAAAACAATTATCGGAAAGAAGCTCGCCGACCGCCTCAAGTGGGATTTTTTTGATACTGACATTGAGGTAGAGCGTGTTTTAGGCAAAACAATCCCGCAGATATTTAAACAATTCGGTGAGGCCAGATTCCGTTCAGAAGAAAAACTGATAGTCAAAAAGCTCAGCAAAAAGAAGAATTTAGTAGTAGCAACCGGGGGGGGTGCAGTCCTTGACAGTGAAAACGTATCCTGTTTAAGGGAAAACGGCATCCTCATCTGCCTGACCGCTGATCCGGAGACAATCCTGAAACGGATTAAAACTGGCCAGAACCGGCCGCTTCTTAGCGGTAAAGAAGATTTGAAACAGAAGATCGAGGAGCTTTTATCAGCACGCTCGCAGGCATATAGTGCAGCGGACTTAAGTATAGATACAAGTTCCGACAAGCCTGACCAAATTGTGGAAAATATAATTCAAAACCTCAAGGAGCGTAAAAAGATGCCGGCGCCAGTAGATATTTATCTCGATTTCGACAAGCGTAGTTATCATATCTATATCGGCCAGGGATTAATAAACTCAGTGGGTTATTATCTTAAGGAACTTAATTTGGGGAAAAGTGTGCTCCTGGTAAGCAACCCCAAAGTATTTAGTCTTTACGGCGATTTAGTTACAGAAAAGCTTTCCGCTGCCGGATACAGGGTTGTCCCTGCGCTGGCGCCGGATAGCGAAGAAGCGAAGAGTCTGGATGTTGCCGGGAAGTTATATGATCTAGCATATCATAATGAGCTTGACCGTCAAAGCGTAGTGATCGCCCTGGGAGGAGGAGTTGTAGGTGACCTCGCCGGCTTTGTAGCCGCAACTTATATGAGAGGGATTGCTTTTGTACAGATACCAACTACTCTTTTGGCCCAGGTAGACAGCAGCGTGGGAGGCAAGGTGGCGGTGAATCACCCGTTCGGGAAAAATATCATCGGAGCCTTTTATCAGCCTAAACTTGTTCTGTCCGATATAGAACTGATTTCTACCCTTGATGACAGGGAACTCAGGACCGGTCTTGCTGAAGTAATTAAATGCGCCATTATAGCTGATCAAGAATTTTTTTCATGGCTTGCTGATCATATCGGCGACTTGCTTGACAGGCAACCCGATGCCCTGGCAATGGCTATTGCAGCATCCTGCAGAATAAAGGCAGAAGTTGTTCAGGAAGATGAAACGGAAAACGGGCGCCGGGCTATTCTAAACTTTGGCCATACAGTTGGGCATGCCATAGAAGCATTGTCGGGGTATAATTTATACCGTCATGGAGAAGCGGTTGCAATTGGGATGGCGGCTGAATCCCGTCTGGCAAATGAACTTGGCATTTTAACACAAGAAGAAGAAGATCATATCCTTGGTTTGATTAAAAAAGCGGGACTGCCTTTGGAACTGCCAGGGCAGCTTTTAATTGATCAGCTTATGGTTTCTATTTTAAAAGACAAAAAAGTAATCGACAGAGAATATACATTTGCTTTGCCAGTAAAAATTGGAAGGGCCGAAGTTGTAAAGGGTATTCCAGAGGAAGTCCTGCGGCGCGTATTTGTCAAATAAGCTTTCTCGCCCTGCTTTTACCGCAAATTGTTTTTCTTTCATTCTCATATAATACAGTAATACTGACATAGTAATGCGGTAGCTGGGGGGCAATTAAGTGGAGCAGTTTATTACTGTTGATACAAGGCAGAACATTGAAAGGCTTAGCGCCGAGCTGGAGGGTCTCTTTAAACATGCTTCATCCAGAAATATTGTATTAAGCATATCCATGGATCCTGAAGAGAATCTGGCTTATTTGATGTGCGGATATCCAAAGGGCGCTTCAGCGCAATTTAAAAGATATATTGCCGAGGCTATCGCAGGTTTAATCATTAACAGCATTGAAGGTTTGCTTGCTTATAATATTTTCGAACAGAACTATTATTTTCCTGTTTCTGAAAGGGAAGAAATTTTTAGCGAGATTCTTAAGCATACAGGAGAAAGAAAAAAAGCAGCGGTTATTCATTTTTATACAGAATGCATCGCAGGAGCGCTATCTTAAAAATATTACTGGATTATATAACAACAGCAGATATGATCATGATTAAGGGATTTATAGAGTTTAGGTTGAAGGATTATTTGATTGAACTTACAGAGATAGTTGATAAAGCTGTGGACAATTTTTTACTGGAAAAGGATTATACAGAATTCATTCATCTTCTAAGGCGCCTCAAAGAGACAAACGAACCCAGGGCTGACATTGTACATGTCGTTTTCTCGGAAGGGTTTTTTAAACTTTGTGATAAACGCGGCAAATTAATTAAGGGCGACTTGTTGGAAAAAGTAGATATTGAACAGGGTCAGAATGAGATAGGTTGCGGCGATCTTCTAATCAGCCTGTTGGTTTCACTGGTACCGGATCAGATTATGTTTCACTCTTGCGGTTATGACCAGACGGCGGCAGTCCAAAAAATAATCAGGGATATATTTCCCGGACAGTTTAAGGAATGTGACGGATGTAATCTCTGCCTTAAAAATTAACAAATAGCTAAATATTAATAGGCAACGTAAGTATTTAGTGAACCCGGCAGGCACGGTGTTGTCGTTGCTCACTTTGATACTGGGTTACTGAATAATCTCTTTTATTACGCGATTTATTGACAGATTTCTTTCTATCTGGTTATATTAAATAAACATTACTTTAAAGAGTACTTACAGGAGTTTAAAAGATGTTGAAGATTATGCTGAAAGACGGTCAGGTCCGTGAGTATAACGCGGGTACGAAACTTTTTGAGATTGCAGAGGATATCAATCACCGGCTGGGCAAGGAAGCCCTTGTCGGAGCAATTGATAAAGAATTGCATGATTTGAATTCCCAGCCTGAAGGCGAGAAAAACATTAATTTTTTTACCTTTGAGGACGATGAAGGGAAGCGCGTCTTTCGCCACAGCAGCGCACATGTTATGGCGCAGGCAGTAAAGCGGCTCTTTCCTGACACAAAATTGGCCATTGGTCCGGCAATAGAAGAAGGTTATTATTATGATTTTGATCCCCAGAGACCTTTCACATTCGAAGACCTGGAAAAAATCCAGGATGAAATGGAAAGAATTATAAAAGAGGATCTGCCTTTTAAGAGGTTTGAACTAAGCAGGGAAGAGGCGCTTAAATTATTCGGTGACCTAAAAGAGCCGTATAAAGTTGAATTAATTAATGACCTCCCGTTAGATGCGGTAATCTCATGCTATTCCCAGGGAGAATTTATGGACCTGTGCGTCGGTCCGCATCTCCCTTCCACCGGCAGGTTAAAGGCCGTGAAACTGCTCAGTATAGCAGGGGCTTACTGGCGTGGAGACGAAAGAAATAAAATGCTCCAGCGTATTTATGGAACATCATTCCCTAAAAAAACTATGCTTGATGAATACATGTTTCGGATTGAAGAAGCAAAGAAAAGAGATCACCGGCGTTTAGGCATTGATTTGGATTTATTCAGTATTCAGGAAGAAGGGCCGGGATTTCCGTTTTTTCACCCCAAAGGAATGATTTTGCGAAACGAACTGGAGAATTTTTGGCGTGAAGAGCATAAGAAGAGGGGATATCAAGAAATACGTACGCCGGTCATCCTGAACCGTTCTCTTTGGGAACAGTCCGGACACTGGGACCATTACAGGGAAAACATGTATTTTACTAAAATAGATCAGGCTGATTACGCAGTAAAGCCGATGAATTGTCCGGGAGGTATTCTTGTTTACCGGAGCCGTCTGCACAGTTACAGAGATCTGCCGATCAGGCTGGCTGAACTGGGACTGGTCCACCGTCATGAACTATCGGGAGTTTTACATGGTTTAATGCGTGTCCGGTGCTTTACCCAGGATGACGCCCATATATTTATGCTGCCCGGGCAGGTTAAAAATGAAATCATAGGTGTTATAGATTTAGTGGACGATTTTTATAAGGTTTTTAATTTTCCCTACCATGTTGAACTATCCACCAAGCCTGAGAATTCCATAGGTTCGGACGAGATTTGGGATCTGGCGACAACAGCATTGAGAGAGGCTCTGGAAGAAAAAGGCATTGAGTATAAAGTAAACGAGGGTGACGGTGCTTTTTATGGTCCTAAAATTGATTTTCATCTAGAGGATTGCCTTGGCCGTACCTGGCAGTGCGGTACTATACAGTTAGATTTTATAATGCCTGAAATGTTTAACCTGGCTTATATAGGTGAGGATGGTGTAAAACACAAGCCGGTTATGCTTCACAGGGTTGTCTTCGGCAGTATAGAGCGGTTTATTGGGATACTAACGGAGCATTTTGCCGGGGCTTTTCCACTTTGGTTGGCGCCTGTACAGGTAAGGGTTCTTCCTATCGCCCAGAGGCATTTTATTTACGCAGGTAAAGTGAAGGATATTCTTAATGAAAAAGGGTTCCGCATTGAGCTTGATGACCGCAATGAGAAAGTTAACTATAAAATACGCGAAGCCCAGTTGCAAAAAATCCCTTATATGCTGGTAATTGGTGATCGTGAAGCCGATAGCGGCCAGGTTTCCGTTCGTAACCGCCAGTTAGGAGATTTGGGAGGAATGGCGCTTAACGAGCTTGTTTTAAAGTTGCAGGAGGAGGTTAATAGTAAGGCTTCAACCCCACTTCCTAGTGCATGAACAGAAGGCATTAAAAAACCCCCAGGAAAGGAATGAAAATTTTGCGAACAGCCATTTATCCCGGCAGCTTTGATCCCGTAACATGCGGTCATTTGGATATTATCGAACGGGCTATCGAGTTGTTTGATAAGGTAATTGTGGCCGTGTCTAAAAACGCCAGTAAAACCCCATTATTTTCTGTTTCCGAACGTGTGGACATGTTGAGGGAAGTCCTGCAAAACTATTCAAACGTATTAGTGGATTCTTTTGAAGGGTTAACAGTCAGCTATGCTGTTACAAGGGGTGCGCAGGTTGTTATAAGGGGATTAAGAGCTATTTCGGATTTCGAGAATGAATTCATGATGGCTCTGACGAATAAACAGTTACAACCTTCCGTCGAAACGGTTTTCTTGATGACAAGGGCGAAATATTCTTTCATTAGCTCAAACGGGGTAAAGGAAGTTGCCTATTTTGGCGGCTGTATTACCGGCCTGGTGCCCCCTTTAATAGAGGAAAGATTGGGGAAAAAAATATTATCCTGCAGGGAAAGAGACAAATCAGAAGGCTGAGTTAGCCCTTGCGGAGATTACGGCAGAATGCTTAACGCTAGTATAGAGGCAATTGTCAAAATACTGTCCAGGTTATATCCTGACGCAAAGACAGGACTGGAGTATGAAAATAGTTTTCAGCTTTTAATCGCAGTAATTTTATCAGCCCAGTGCACTGATTTGCAGGTAAACAGGATCACAGGGAAGTTATTTAAAAAATATCGTTTACCTGAAGATTATGCCCGTTTAAGTTTAGATACGCTGGCTTATGAAATTAAAAGCTGCGGCTTATTTTACAGTAAGAGCAGGAATATCATCAATGCCTGCCGCATGCTGGTGGAGAAGCACGGTTCCTGTGTGCCGTCAACACGTGAAGAACTGGAAGAATTTCCAGGTGTAGGGCCAAAAAGTGCGGGTGTGCTTCTCGGTATTGCTTTTAACCAGCACACTTTACCTGTAGACACTCATGTATTTCGTGTTTCACACAGATTGGGACTATCAAAGGCAAAAACGCCTGAAAGAACCGAAAAAGAATTGCTTGCTCTGATTCCCCCGCAATACAGAATGAACTTTCATCATCAACTTCTGTCTCACGGACGGCAGGTTTGTACAGCACGCAAACCCAAGTGTGCTGATTGCAAACTGTTAAAACATTGTGCTGCAGGTAATTTATCTTTTGCCGGAGAAAGCTAATATTTTGCCTGCCTTAAGAATATATTTCCAGATAACAATCCGGTATTGCAGGTTTTATGTGCCCCCTGAAATATTAAAATCCTCTGAGTATAACAGCCACAAGGCAAGTATTGACATACAATATGGCTTATGTTAAATTAGTTAAGGCTATCGACTGGCTATAATATATATTGGAGGGTAAGCATACTGATGCGTGTATTGGTTACATTGGCCTGTGGCGAGTGCAAACAAAGAAATTATACTACGGCAAAGAATAAAAAAAATGACCCCGGGCGGATTGAAATGAAAAAGTATTGCAGATTTTGCCACACCCATACTTTACATAAAGAAACGCGTTAAAACCGGTTGCTTAAAATAAGAAGTTGAGTTTAAAGGATGTGGCTATGTTGGGTAACCAGGTTAAAAAGGGCAGCAATACAAAACAGGACCAGCCCAAGCCCGGATTTCTTAAGAAGCTTGCAACCGGTTCAAAGAACTTGAGCAAGGGTTCAGGCGCCAAGCCCGATCGAAAACAAACTGCGCCAAAAAAAGAAAAAGTAAATTATATAGAACAACTGAAGACCTATTTTAAAGGGGTATACAGTGAGCTTAAAAAAGTTCATTGGTCGAGCAGGCGTGAAGTAATTATCTATACCGGGGTTGTTTTGGTGGCGGTTATAATAGTAGGGGTTTTAATCTGGGCGTTTGATTCTTTCCTCTCCCGTTTATTACAGCTAATTTTGGAATAATTTTTTGGGAGGTGGGGAGCCCTTTAAAGGGTTCCTTTTTGTGGATAAACAGTGGTATGTGATCCATACTTATTCCGGTTATGAAAACAAGGTAAAAGCAAACCTTGAAAAAAGAATCGAATCCATGAATATGGAAGATAAGATTTTCCGTATCATTGTTCCTATGGAAGACGAATTAGAATTCAGGGATGGCAAAAGAAAAATCAACAAGAGAAAGATTTTTCCGGGTTATGTCCTTGTTGAAATGGTTATGGGTGATGATTCGTGGTATGTTGTCCGTAACACACCGGGAGTTACGGGGTTTGTTGGTTCGGGTTCAAAACCTATTCCCTTGACCGAGGAAGAAGCTGTGCAGGTTATGCGGCAAATGGGAGTTGAGGAGGTCAGGATACGGGTCGATCTCGCGATCGGGCAAAACATCAGGGTTAAATCAGGGCCTTTTGAGGACTTCATCGGGGTCGTTGAAGAAGTTCACCCGGATAAATATAAACTTAAAGTTAAGATTTCAATGTTCGGGCGGGAAACTCCCGTGGAATTGGATTTTGCTCAGGTGGAGAAAATAAGCTAGGAAGTTTATAATATAGATTTAAGCGCTGTAAGTATTTATGACGGGAGGTGTTTATAAAAATGGCACGTAAAAAGAAGGTAGTCGCAGTTGTAAAACTCCAGGTCCCTGCCGGTAAGGCAACTCCAGCCCCTCCAGTAGGTCCGGCGTTAGGGCAGCACGGGGTAAATATTATGGCTTTTGTAAAAGACTACAACGAGAGGACGGCTGCTCAGGTCGGGTTGATTGTACCGGTAGAAATTACTGTTTTTGAAGATAGGAGCTTTACTTTTATCTGCAAAACACCGCCTGCGTCGGTATTACTAAAGAAAGCGGCAAATATTGAAAAGGCTTCCGGCGAACCGAACAAGAAAAAGGTTGCCCGGATACCGGCTGCTAAAGTTCGTGAAATCGCTCAGGCAAAAATGCAGGATCTTAACGCCACAACAATAGAGGCAGCTGTACGTATGGTTGAAGGAACAGCCAGGAGTATGGGTATTGAAGTTGTTTAAGGAGTGAATCGGGTAAATGCCTAAAAGAGGTAAAAATTATCAGGAAGCCAGCAATCAGATCAATAGTGAAATGCTTTATGATCCTAAAGAGGCTTTGGAATTGGTAAAACAGCTGGCCAAGGCAAAATTTGACGAAACAGTTGAGGCTGTTGTCAAACTGGGTGTAGATCCCCGTCATGCCGACCAGCAGGTCAGGGGGGCAATGGTTTTACCCCATGGAACCGGCAGGACAAGATCAGTTCTGGTGTTCGCAAGGGATGACAAAGCAAAAGAAGCGCTTGATGCAGGGGCCGATTTCGTCGGCGCCGAAGATATTATCGAAAAAATTCAGCAGCAGGGTTGGCTTGATTTTGAAGTCGCCATAGCTACTCCGGACATGATGAGCATGGTAAGCAAATTAGGACGCATACTTGGCCCGCGTGGACTTATGCCAAATCCGAAGACGGGCACTGTTACTCCTGATGTGACCAGAGCCGTCCACGAGGTAAAAGCCGGAAAGATAGAGTATCGCGTTGATAAAGCAGGTATAATTCATGTTCCCATAGGAAGAGTATCATTTGACCCTGAAAAGCTTGTCGAGAATCTGGATGCTTTGCTGGATCAACTGGTTAAAGTTAAGCCTGCCGCATCAAAGGGGCAATATATTAAAGGGATCTATGTGTGTTCGACCATGGGACCCGGAATCAAGGTAAACGCCCTGAAGCTTTCAGCTTAAAAGAATAAAAACTGTTAACTAAAAAGTGCTATTGACAGTTGGTGTCGTAAAGACTTAAGGGTGCAACAGCCGCCAACCGAGGCCTGAAGAGCTTTATGTTTTCTATTGGAAACGGCAGGCCTCTGGTTAGACCAGAGGCTTTTTCATGCAGTTAAATATTTTGGAGGAGGTGATTTAAGGGAAATGCCTTCCAGAGATGAGAAACAAAAAACTATAAATGAAATCAGGGATAAATTAAAGGACAGTAAAATTGTCATAATGGCTGACTTTCGCGGCCTTGATGTCGCATCAATGAGCAGTTTGCGCAGTAAATTGCGGGAGGTTGACGGTGAACTGAAGGTGGCTAAAAATACTCTCACCCGTCTGGCTGCGACAGAAATTGGACTTAACAATTTAGGCTCCTTGCTTGAAGGTCCAACCGCAATTGCATTTTGCAAAGGTGATCCGGTTAAACCCGCGAAATTATTAAGTGAAATAACCCGTGAGTTTAAACAGTTAGTAATTAAAGGCGGAGTATTGGAAGGGAAAGTTATTCAGGATAAGCAGGTCCGTCAACTGGCCGAACTTCCTTCGCGTGAAGTTTTACTAGGCAGAGTTGTAGGCGGCATGCAGGCGCCGGTTTATGGACTGGTAAATGTCTTGAGCGGTTCGCTAAGAAATCTTGTCTATGTAATTGAAGAAATTCGCAGGCAAAAAGCTGCCGGAGAAATAGTTTGATAATTTAAAAATAGGGGGTTGCATTGTAAATGTCTAATGTCAATGAAATAGTTGAAGCTGTAAAAGGGTTAACGGTTTTGGAACTGGCCGAACTGGTCAAAAAATTTGAAGAAGAATTTGGCGTCAGCGCTGCTGCGCCTGTTGCTATGGCGGTTCCCGCTGCCGGCGCTGGGTCTGCTCAGCCTGCTGTAGAAGAAGAGGAACAGACGGAATTTGATGTTATTTTATCATCTGTGGGGGACAAGAAAATCAATGTAATTAAAGTGGTTCGCGAGATTACCGGTCTTGGATTAAAAGAGGCCAAAGAACTTGTGGATAACGTTCCCAAGCCCGTAAAGGAAAAGATCGGCAAAGAAGAAGCGCAGTCCATCAAGGAAAAGCTGGAAGAGCAGGGAGCCGGTGTCGACGTAAAATAATTTTAAGAAATATATTGACAGCCTAATCATAAAGTGCTAACATATTTAGATAGCTTCTTTTTTGAGTTTTCTTGTATTTGGTAATTTATTTTGGGGGATAATGTTATAGAAACGCTTCCATTTTAGAAAAAAGCGAGGATCGGAATTAAACCGGCCCTTGCTTTTTAATTGTTTCTTTTTGACAAATTTCCAAAGGGGTTGGTAGCGTAGAATGAGTCTTTTAAATTTGGGTTCCAGGGAGCGATGGAGCTTTTTTAAACTCAAAGAGGTCTTGGATCTGCCCGATCTTATCGAGATTCAAAAAGGTTCGTATGAATGGTTCTTAAAAGAAGGACTGAGGGAAGTATTTCGTGATGTTTCTCCTGTTCAAGACTTTACAGGGAACCTTGTTCTGGAGTTTTTAGATTATTCGTTGGGGGAACCTAAATATTCGGAAGAAGAGTGCAAAGAAAGAGACGTTACCTATTTCTCACCCTTACGAGTCAAAGTAAGATTAATCAATAAGGAGACCGGTGAGGTAAAGGAACAGGAAGTTTTTATGGGGGACCTCCCCTTAATGACTGAAAAGGGAACTTTCATTATCAATGGGGCTGAACGTGTGATTGTCAGCCAGTTAGTGCGTTCCCCCGGCGTCTACTTTGGTGAACAGATTGATACATCGGGTAAAAAAATATATACTGCGACGATTATTCCCAATCGCGGCGCCTGGCTGGAGTTTGAAACAGATTCAAGTGATCAGATTTTCGTCCGCATTGACCGTACCCGTAAAATACTGGCAACAGTATTAATCAGGGCTTTGGGTTACGGGCCGAACCTTAAAATAATGGAATTGTTAAATGATAACGTGCATATACAGGACACTCTGGCACGGGACAACACCGATTCAGAAGAGGAAGCCCTGGTTGAAATCTATAAACGCTTAAGGCCCGGGGAACCTCCTGCTGTCGAAAGCGCCCGCACATTGCTGTCATCCCTGTTTTTCGATCCAAAACGTTATGACCTGGCCAATGTTGGCAGATATAAAATCGAAAAGAAACTAAAGCACGGCGTTTTATACCGTGATAACGAGCCTGCCGGCGATCTTAAATCGCGGCAAAGGGATACAAACCATGAATTCATCCGGGAATTGACGCACGAGGATATTATACAGACAGTGCGGTATTTACTAAGACTAATGGATGGAGAAGGGAACGTTGATGATATCGATCACCTGGGTAACCGCAGAGTACGTTCTGTAGGTGAATTGCTTCAGAACCAATTTCGCATCGGATTAGCCAGGATGGAACGTGTAATTAGAGAGCGGATGACAATCCAGGATATAGATGTCATTACCCCGCAAGTTTTGATAAATATACGTCCTGTGGTTGCCGCAATTAAGGAGTTTTTTGGCTCGAGCCAGTTGTCTCAGTTTATGGATCAGACAAATCCCCTTGCTGAACTGACACACAAGCGCCGTCTTTCCGCCCTGGGTCCCGGCGGACTCAGCCGTGAAAGAGCTGGTTTTGAGGTTCGTGATGTTCATCATTCCCATTATGGAAGAATCTGCCCCATTGAAACCCCTGAAGGTCCGAATATCGGACTTATCGGGTCTTTAAGCTGTTTTGCAAGGGTCAATCCATTTGGCTTTATAGAGACTCCTTATCGGAAAGTAGAGAAACAGAACAAGCGTGTTACAGAGGAAATCAAGTATTTAACAGCCGATGAGGAAGAGGAAAGCGTAATTGCCCAGGCTAACGTCCCCCTTGATGAAAATGGTTATTTTAAGGGCAGGGTGAGCGCTCGTTCATATCATGGAGAAATTATGGTTGTTCCAGATTCCAAGGTTGACTACATGGATGTTTCGCCCAAGCAGGTGTTCAGTGTGGCTTCAGCTTTAATTCCCTTTCTTGAGCACAATGACGCCAACCGGGCGCTGATGGGCGCCAATATGCAGCGCCAGGCTGTTCCGCTGATTAAAGTTGATGCGCCGCTGGTTGGCACAGGAGTGGAATATAAGGTCGCCTGCGATTCCGGTGTAGTCGTGCTTTCGAAAAGCGACGGCGTTGTAGAGAGAGTTACGGCCAATGAAATTCTGATCCGGACTGACGGAGGCACTATTAATACACATAAGCTTTTAAAATTCAACCGTTCCAATCAGGGAACCTGCATAAACCAGAAAGCTATCGTAAAAAAAGGCCAACGTATTAAGACCGGTCAGGTAATTGCAGACGGTCCTTCAACCGATTACGGGGAACTGGCCCTAGGGCGCAATGTACTGGTTGCTTTTATGCCCTGGGAAGGCTTTAATTATGAGGACGCAATACTGGTAAGTGAAAAGCTGGTCAAGGAAGATTATTTCACCTCGATCCATATCGAGGAATATGAATGTGAGGCCAGGGATACTAAACTTGGGCCTGAGGAAATAACGAGGGATATTCCAAATGTCGGTGAGGACATACTTAAAGATTTGGATGATCGCGGAATTATCCGTATAGGCGCTGAAGTTCGCCCCGGAGATATTCTAGTTGGCAAAGTAACCCCAAAGGGAGAAACAGAACTTACTGCAGAAGAACGTTTGTTGAGGGCTATTTTTGGCGAGAAAGCTCGTGAGGTGCGGGATACCTCGTTGCGCGTACCGCATGGAGAAGGCGGTAAGGTGGTCGATGTTAAGGTTTTTTCGAGGAATAACGGAGATGAACTTCTTCCCGGAGTAAACAGACTGGTCAGGGTTTACGTTGTCCAAAAAAGGAAAATTTCTGAAGGCGACAAGATGGCCGGACGTCATGGAAATAAGGGTGTAATTGCACGCATACTGGCTGAAGAGGATATGCCTTTCCTTTCTGACGGTTCACCGGTCGAAATTGTTTTGAACCCTCTGGGTGTGCCTTCAAGAATGAATCTGGGTCAGGTATTGGAGGCTCATCTCGGATGGGCTGCAAAAGAAATGGGTTATTACGTTTCAAGTCCCGTTTTCAATGGGGCCGGCGAAAAAGAGATTCTTGAGTTTCTGAACAAGGCCGGTCTTCCTGAGGACGGGAAAATTGTCCTTCATGACGGCCGCACCGGAGAACCGTTTGATAACCCGATTACGGTCGGTTATGTTTACATGTTAAAACTTGCCCATCTGGTTGATGATAAGATCCACGCCCGCTCAACCGGGCCTTACTCACTGGTTACGCAGCAGCCTCTCGGAGGAAAGGCGCAATTCGGCGGGCAGCGTTTCGGCGAAATGGAGGTTTGGGCGCTTGAAGCCTATGGCGCCGCTTATACTCTTCAAGAAATATTAACTGTTAAATCGGATGATGTCCTGGGCCGGGTTAAGACTTATGAAGCGATTGTAAAGGGAGAAAACGTGCCTGAACCTGGTGTCCCCGAATCGTTTAAGGTGCTGGTGAAGGAATTGCAGAGTCTTTGCCTGGATGTCAAAGTCCTTTCAGAAGATGATGAAGAAATCGAAATCATGGAAGCTGAAGAAGAGAACACAGAGGCAGCAAAGGATCTATGGCTTGACATGCATGTTGAAGAAACTACCTACGGCAAAGGAAACCTTGATAAAGAAAGTATTGTTGAAGTAGAAGCAGAAGAAGATTACGTTGATGAATCCTTTGATGATAACCTTGTTCTTGATGAAGAAGAGGAGGATGAAGCTGATCCTGAAACTTAGAACAGAGTAATAGCTTCTTTGCAGGCTGAAGAGGTCTTTAAGAGGAGCAGCATCTTCAGTTATTTAAGCTTAAAAGTATCTAAAATACGGAAAGGAGCGGACTCCTTGTTGGACTTAAATGACTTCGATCGCATTAGAATTGGGTTAGCGTCACCCGAACAAATTCGCCAGTGGTCGAGCGGGGAAGTGAAAAAACCGGAAACAATAAACTATCGTACTCTCAAACCGGAAAGAGACGGATTGTTCTGTGAAAGAATTTTCGGGCCTACCCGGGACTGGGAGTGCCATTGCGGTAAATATAAACGCGTCCGTTATAAAGGCGTCGTCTGTGACCGGTGCGGCGTTGAAGTCACCCGTTCAAAAGTTCGCCGTGAGCGGCTGGGGCATATCGAGTTAGCGGCGCCTGTATCCCATATCTGGTATTTTAAGGGTATTCCAAGCCGGATGGGTTTGCTGCTGGATATATCACCCAGGGCGCTTGAAAAAGTATTATATTTTGCTTCATATATAGTCATTCATTCCGGAGCAACTCCTTTACTTAAAAAACAACTGCTTACTGAAACTGAATACCGGGAAAACCGTGAGAGATATGGAAATGCTTTCCGGGCATACATGGGAGCGGAGGCAGTCAAGCTTTTGCTGGAAGAAATTAATCTTGAGGAGTTGGACGATGAACTGAGAAAGGAACTTAAAGAAGTTTCCGGACAGCGAAAGATCAGGGCAATTCGCCGGCTGGAAGTTGTCGAGGCATTTCGTAAATCGGAAAACCACCCTGAATGGATGATTCTCGACGTGGTTCCTGTTATTCCGCCTGAACTTCGTCCTATGGTCCAGCTTGACGGCGGACGCTTTGCCACTTCAGACCTCAATGACCTTTACAGGCGGGTGATCAACCGCAACAACCGCCTTAAGCGGCTGCTCGAACTCGGAGCGCCGGACATAATTGTCCGCAATGAAAAACGCATGCTGCAGGAAGCTGTTGACGCTTTAATAGACAACGGCCGTCGCGGCAGGCCTGTTACAGGACCAGGGAACCGGCCTTTAAAATCGTTAAGCGATATGCTGAAAGGAAAACAAGGCCGTTTCCGTCAGAACCTTTTAGGAAAACGCGTTGATTATTCAGGGCGTTCCGTTATTGTAGTAGGTCCCAGTCTTCAACTTCATCAATGCGGCCTGCCGAAAGAAATGGCTTTGGAGCTTTTTAAGCCATTTGTAATGAAAAAGCTGGTCAGCAAGGGCTATGCTCATAATGTCAAGAGCGCAAAAAGGATGGTGGAAAGAGTCAAGCCCGAAGTATGGGATGTCCTGGAAGATGTCATCAAGGAGCATCCTGTTCTGCTAAACCGCGCTCCTACACTTCACCGTTTGGGCATCCAGTCTTTTGAACCGGTTCTTGTGGAGGGCCGGGCAATTCAAATTCATCCTTTGGTCTGCGCGGCGTATAACGCGGATTTTGATGGTGATCAGATGGCGGTACACGTTCCGCTTTCCTCGGAAGCACAGGCTGAGGCCAGACTATTAATGCTTGCAGCTCACAATATATTAAACCCCAAGGACGGCCGCCCGGTTGCCGTGCCGACTCAGGATATGGTTCTGGGCTGCTATTACCTTACTGAAGAAAAACCCGGATCTCTGGGAGAAAATATGATCTTTAAAGATAAAGACGAAGCTGTGATAGCCTATTACAACGATGTGGCCGCCTTACAGGCAAGAGTTAAGGTTCGTCAAAAGAAAGGCTGTTATCTGGAAACAACTGTTGGAAGGCTGATCTTCAACGAGGCAATCCCGGACGAATTGGGCTATCAAAACCAGACTATGGATAAAAAAAGCCTGAGCAAACTGGTTGATCTAAGCTATCGTAAATTAGGGTTTACTGCAACAACATCATTGCTGGATGGGATCAAAAAAATGGGTTTCCGTTTTGCAACCAAGGCAGGAGTTACGATAAGCATCTCCGATTTGACCATACCCAAAGAGAAAGTAAATGTTTTGAAAAACGCCGACGAGCAGATCGAAGTCATTGAACAGCAGTTCCGCCGGGGTTTGATTACAGAGGAAGAACGTTACCGTAGCGTGATCAGCGTTTGGAACGAAAGCACAGAGAAGGTCACCAAAGCATTAGTTGACAACCTCGGCAAATTTAACCCGGTATACATGATGGCCAATTCCGGAGCCCGCGGTAATATTCAGCAGATCAGACAGTTGGCTGGGATGCGCGGTTTAATGGCAGATCCCTCCGGACGGATTATTGATATGCCGATTAAGGCTAATTTCAGGGAAGGCTTGACTGTATTGGAGTATTTTATTTCAACACACGGCGCCCGCAAGGGACTGGCCGACACAGCGCTGCGGACTGCGGATTCCGGCTACCTGACCAGGCGTCTTGTTGACGTTGCTCAGGATGTAATCGTCCGTGAAGATAACTGTCATACAGACCAGTGCATAGAAGTAGAGGAAATCAGGGACGGCACTGAAATTATTGAACAGTTGGAAAACCGTATCGAAGGAAGAATTGCGGCTGACGATATACTTGATCCTCAAACCGGTGAACTGATTGTCCGGCGAGACGAGGAGATCGATTATGGAAAAGCTGAAAAAATCGTTGAGGTAGGGATAAAAAGAGTAAAGATCCGGTCGGTTCTAACCTGTAAGTCGCGTTACGGTGTCTGCATAAAATGCTATGGACGAAACCTCGCTACCGGATCAGCTGTTGATATAGGGGAAGCAGTCGGTATTATTGCTGCTCAGTCCATCGGCGAACCCGGAACTCAGCTGACCATGAGGACATTCCATACCGGGGGTGTTGCCGGAGAGGATATTACCCAGGGACTTCCGCGGGTTGAGGAGCTTTTTGAAGCCCGCCGCCCCAAAGGCCAGTCAATTATTGCCGAAATAGACGGTTTTATAGAAATACAGGATAACAAAGAACGCAAAGAAGTCATTATTACGTCAAAAGACGGCGAGAGGAGGAACTATCCGGTACCCTACGGCGCGCGTATCAAAGTTGACAGCGACAAAGAGGTGAGCATAGGAGACGAGCTTACGGATGGTTCAATAAACCCGCACGATTTGTTAAGAGTAAAGAACGCTCAGGGTGTACAGCTTTACTTGCTCCAAGAGGTTCAACGGGTATACCGTTTGCAGGGTGTGGAAATAAACGACAAGCATATTGAAGTAATGATCCGGCAGATGCTTCGTAAAGTAAAGCTGGAAGATCCGGGAGATACAGAACTGCTGCCGGGGGGCATAATTGATATTTTCGAATTAGAGGAAGAGAATAAACGCATTACATCTCTTGGCGGCAGGGAAGCTACGGCGAGGCCGATGCTTTTGGGAATAACAAAAGCATCTTTGGCAACAGATTCTTTCCTCTCGGCGGCTTCTTTCCAGGAGACTACCCGGGTGCTTACAGAGGCGGCAATCAAAGGCAGGTTAGATCCGCTGCTGGGATTAAAAGAAAACGTTATTATAGGTAAACTGATTCCTGCCGGCACGGGGATGAGCCGTTACCGGCATATAAAGGTGCTTGATGAGACTGATCACGATGAAATAAACAGCTAGGGATGCTTTTGAATTTTGACTATCTGCTGTTGACAACATGTGCAACAGATGATACCATATTCAAGTGTCTTTTGATTCCTGCGTTTTTGACAGGTGTCAATGGAGGTTTTTGGCTTCTATGTCTTTAATAGATCTTCAACAGGCTCAAAAAAAAACAGTTGGTTCCAAGCAAACTTTAAAAGCTATTAAGCGGGGGCAGGTAAAAGTTGTATATATAGCCCTCGATGCCGAGAAACAAGTTACCCAGGTCATTTTACAGGTTTGCCAAAGCCAGGGTATACCGGTTGTTGAAATTGAAACAATGTATAGCCTAGGCAGGATCTGCGGCATAGAAGTTGGATGCGCAGTGGCAGCCATTCTAAACTCATAAGCGCAAAAAAAGAGGAGGGGCATGGCATGCCGACAATCAGTCAGCTCATACGCAGAGGGAGAGAAGAAGTTCTTGAAAAATCCTCTGCTCCTGCTTTAAAGGAATGCCCGCAAAAAAGGGGGGTCTGCACAAGGGTTTATACCACAACTCCCAAAAAGCCTAATTCCGCGCTGCGGAAAGTAGCGCGTGTAAGGTTAGTAAATGGAATTGAGGTAACATCTTATATCCCGGGAATTGGGCACAACCTTCAGGAGCACTCTGTGGTTTTGGTCCGGGGGGGTCGTGTAAAGGACCTTCCTGGTGTGAGGTATCATGTTGTACGAGGAACTCTTGATTCAGCTGGGGTGCAAAACCGTAACCGCAGCCGTTCAAAGTATGGGACCAAGCGGCCCAAAAAGTAAAAAAACAATTGAAATATGTGTATTATTTAAAGTGAAGGAGGGAAAGGATGCCTAGAAGGGGTAATGTTTCTAGAAAGGACGTGGCTCCAGATCCCGTCTATAACAGCAAAACTGTAGCAAAATTGATTAACCAGATTATGCTGAAAGGCAAAAAGAGCATAGCGGAAGGCATTTGTTACGGTGCATTTGAAATTATTCAGCAAAAGGCCGGGAAAAGCCCACTTTCAGTATTTGAAAGCGCAATGAAGAATGTAATGCCGATTTTGGAAGTCAAGGCCCGCCGTGTAGGAGGCGCCAACTACCAGGTTCCCATAGAGGTTCGGCCCGAACGCAGGCAAACTTTAGCCATCCGTTGGATCACAAAATACGCGCGGGAACGAAGCGGAAAAAGCATGGAAGAAAAACTGGCCCAGGAACTAATGGATGCGGCAAATAATACCGGAGCTTCTGCAAAAAAGAGAGAAGATACGCACAAAATGGCTGAAGCGAACAGGGCATTTGCCCATTATAGATGGTAAACGGAGGTAATATGGTGGCACGGCAATTTCCATTGGAAAAGACGCGCAACATTGGCATCATGGCCCATATTGACGCCGGTAAGACCACCACTACCGAACGTATGCTTTTTTATACCGGCAGGGTACACAGAATGGGAGAGGTCCATGACGGTTCTTCCACAATGGACTGGATGGTTCAGGAACAGGAAAGAGGCATAACGATAACCTCAGCCGCCACTACCTGTCAATGGAAAGGATTTTGTATCAATATTATCGACACGCCCGGGCACGTTGACTTTACAGTCGAGGTAGAAAGAGCCCTGAGAATATTAGATGGTTCAGTAGCTATTTTTTGTTCAGTGGGCGGTGTCGAGCCGCAATCGGAAACTGTATGGAGGCAGGCGGACAAATATGGTGTTCCGCGGATAGCATACATTAACAAAATGGACCGTGTGGGCGCCGACTTCTTTCAGACACTGACCTTGATTAAGGAACGTTTAGGAGCAAACCCAATTGCCGTTCAGTTGCCTATCGGAAGTGAAGAGAATTTTATTGGTGTGATAGACTTGATTAGATATAAAACATTGAGATTTGTCGATGAACTTGGCACAAGGATAGAGGAAACGGATATTCCGGATGAACTGGCTGATCTGGCTGCGGAATACCGTGAGAAACTAATTGAGATTATTGCAGAACAAGATGAAGAATTAATGATCAAGTATCTTGAAGGTGAAGAATTAAGTGAGGAAGATCTTAAGCGAAGCATACGCAAAGCTACTATTTCAGTTAAAATGGTTCCTGTTCTCTGCGGTTCTTCCTTTAAGAACAAGGGTGTACAGCAACTCTTAGACGCTATCGTGGATTTTCTCCCCGCTCCTATTAATTTACCTCCCATCAAAGGAATTGTTCCCGGAACCGGGCAGGAAGAAAAACGGATGTCAAGCGATGATGAGCCCTTTTCTGCTTTGGCTTTTAAGATTATGACTGACCCATATGTTGGCAAACTTACATTTATAAGGGTTTATTCGGGAAAACTAAATACTGGTTCTTATGTCTACAATTCTACTAAGGACCAGCGGGAAAGGATTGGCCGTATTCTGCGTATGCATGCCAATCATAGAGAAGATGTCAATGAAATTTATGCTGGTGATATTGTTGCTGTTGTTGGTTTAAAAAAAACAACCACGGGTGACACTCTTTGCCTTGAGCAGAGCCCTATTTTACTGGAATCAATGGAGTTTCCTGAACCGGTCATTTCGGTAGCCATTGAACCCATAACGGTCGCTGATCAGGACAAGATGAGCGCTGCCCTGGTCAAGTTAACAGAAGAAGATCCCACATTTAAAATTCATACAAACGGTGAAACGGGCCAGATTATTATATCGGGTATGGGAGAATTGCACCTGGAAATTATTATTGACCGGCTGTTGCGTGAGTTCAAAGTAGAAGCTAACATTGGCCGTCCACAGGTTGCTTATAAAGAAACAATTATGGCAGCCGGCAGATCCGAAGGCAAGTACGTCCGCCAAACAGGAGGGCGGGGGCAATACGGACATGTTATCCTGGAAGTAGAGCCCTTGGAACGCGGGGCGGGTTTTGAATTCGTGAGCAAGATTGTAGGAGGCGTAATTCCCAAGGAATACATACCTACTATAGAGTCTGGAATAAAAGAAGCTTTAGAGAACGGGGTTATAGCAAGTTTTCCATTAACGGATCTTAAGGCAACCCTTCTTGACGGGAGTTACCACGAGGTTGATTCTTCTGATGTCGCCTTTAAAATCGCAGCTTCAATAGGTTTTAAAAACGCAGTTCAGAAAGCTAAACCTGTCCTTTTAGAACCTGTTATAAAAATTGAGGTGGTGGTCTTGGAAGAGTATGTTGGTGATGTAATAGGGGATTTAAGCGCCCGTCGGGGTCAGATAGAAGAAATGGAATCAAGGGGTACAGCAAGAATAGTCCGGGGAAGCGTTCCTTTAGCTGAAATGTTTGGATATGCAACCGCCCTTCGTTCCCGCAGTCAAGGACGGGGTACATATACAATGCAGTTTAGCCATTATAGTGAGGTACCATTGCAACTGGCAGAAGAAATTGTTGCCCGGCGCGGCGGTAATATAAGAAAGTATCATTAAACAAGGTTGTCCATAAAAAAACTATGCGGGGCTGAGTATTTCCCGTCGAACAGGGAACGGCTTACGCAGGTAATCTTTAATATTTTAAGGAGGAATTATTTATGGCAAAAGCAAAATTTCAGCGAACTAAGCCTCATGTAAACATTGGAACGATTGGTCATGTCGATCATGGAAAAACGACCTTAACTTCCGCTATTACGAAGGTGCTTTCTACGGTAGGAAAGGCGACGGTAAAGAAATATGAAGAAATAGACAACGCGCCGGAAGAAAAGGAACGGGGCTTAACAATTAATACAGCCCACGTTGAATATGAGACCGACAACAGGCATTATGCCCATGTTGATTGCCCCGGACATGCTGACTACATCAAAAACATGATCACCGGCGCTGCACAGATGGACGGCGCAATTCTTGTCGTTTCAGCGGCAGACGGCCCAATGCCCCAGACACGTGAGCATATTATTTTAGCCAGGCAGGTTAACGTACCGTCCATTGTTGTTTACATGAACAAATCCGATATGGTTGACGATCCCGAGCTTCTCGAACTTGTTGAACTTGAAGTAAGAGAACTGCTGTCAAGCTATGAATTCCCCGGCGACGAGACTCCTATTATAATCGGTTCCGCTTTAAAAGCTGGAGAATGCGGATGCGGCAAGACTGACTGCGAATGGTGCAAATCAATCTGGGAACTGTTGGCTGCAGTTGATAGATTCGTCCCCACACCTGAACGGGATATAGATAAACCTTTCTTAATGCCTGTTGAGGATGTATTTACAATTACAGGACGCGGCACCGTAGCAACAGGACGCGTGGAGCGGGGAACGGTTAAAGTCGGCGAAGAGGTAGAAATTGTAGGTTTAATGGATAAACCCCGCAAAACAGTCGTAACCGGCGTGGAAATGTTTCGCAAGATATTGGACCGTGGTGAGGCGGGAGACAATATAGGATGTTTGCTGCGCGGTGTAGAACGTAAAGATGTCGAGCGCGGACAGGTGCTGGCCAAACCCGGAAGCATCAAACCGCATACTCATTTTAACGCCGAGATTTATGTTCTGACCAAAGAAGAAGGTGGACGCCATACGCCATTTTTCAATGGTTACCGGCCCCAGTTCTATTTCCGAACGACGGATGTTACGGGAGTTATTACTTTGCCGGAAGAAGTTGAAATGGTTATGCCTGGAGACCATATTCGACTGGCTATTAAGCTGATCACACCTGTTGCTATCGAGGAAAGTTCGCATTTTGCCATTCGGGAAGGCGGCCGTACAGTTGGCGCCGGGGTAGTCACTTCTGTTATTGAATAGTTTATTCCGGTATTCTTGTGAACGGAATTCTTCTCCGAAGAAGGAGGTAGAGATGAAAAACCAGAAAATAAGGATTCGTCTTAAGGCATACGATCATAATACTTTAGATCAGTCAGCTCAGAAAATTGTGGAAACAGCAAAGAGAACCGGCGCCAGTGTAGCTGGTCCCATTCCTTTGCCGACGGAGAAAAACATATACACTGTATTGCGTTCTCCTCATAAGGATAAGGACTCAAGGGAGCAATTTGAAATGAGAACCCACAAGCGTTTGGTTGACATTCTCGATCCTACACCCAAGACGGTAGATGCGCTGATGCGCTTAGATCTGCCGGCCGGCGTGGATATTGAGATAAAGATTTAAGGGCAGCAAGGGTAGACGAATTACAGTAGGGAGGCATGTTTCTTATGCCTGGAGGAATCTTAGGCAGAAAGGTTGGAATGACACAGGTTTTCACCGGTGAAGGGGTAACTATTCCAGTTACTCTTATCAAAGCTGGTCCCTGTGTTGTTGTCCAGAAAAAGACAGCCGAGCATGATGGATACAGCGCTATTCAGCTTGGTTTTGAAGAAAAAAAAGAGTTCAGGTTTAATAAGCCCTTAAAAGGGCACTTTGCCAGGGCAGGTTTAAAGCCTTTAAATGTACTCAAAGAATTTCGTGTGCCGGACAGCGGTCTTTATCAAATTGGCGAAGAAATTAAAGCCGATCTTTTTAAGGTCGGGGAAATAGTCAGTGTTGTAGGTATCTCGAAAGGCCGCGGCTTTGCTGGTGGTATCAAAAGGCACGGTTTTCACCGCGGCCCGATGGCTCACGGATCCAAGTACCATCGCAGGCCGGGATCACTGGCAGCCAAGGGGCCGGCACGCGTTTTTAAAGGCAGAAGGCTTCCCGGTCACTACGGCGCTGAAAGAGTTACGGCGCAAAACCTGGAAATAGTACGAGTTGACGCAGAACGCAACCTATTGGCCGTTAAAGGGGCCGTACCTGGGTTCAGGGGCAGTCTGGTAATAGTTAAAAACAGCGTCCCGGCTCGATCATAGGGAGGGGTGATTTAATGCCCGAAGTTTCAATGTATAATATTAGCGGTGATATGCTGGGAAAGCTTGAGCTAAATAACCAGGTGTTTGGAACTCCTGTAAATGATACGGCTGTGCATGACGCAGTAATCAGGTATTTGGCAGGAAGCAGAAGCGGCACCAGTGACACAAAAACGCGCGGTGAGGTGCGTGGGGGAGGGCGGAAGCCCTGGCGACAGAAAGGCACCGGGAGAGCAAGACATGGCAGTATCCGCTCGCCGATTTGGCGTGGAGGGGGTATTGTTTTTGGCCCGCACCCGCGTGATTACAGCTACAACCTTCCCAGAAAAGTACGCAGGTTAGCTTTGAAATCTGTTCTTTCTTCCAAGGTTACGGAAGATAAACTTATTGTACTGGAAGAACTAAAATTAGAAAGGCCCAGGACAAAGGACATAATCGATATTCTGGACAATCTTAAAACGTCCGGCGGGGTCCTTCTGGTTACCATGTTAAAGGATGAAAATGTCTATAAGTCGGCCCGTAATATTTCCGGTGTTAAAACGGTAACCATAGAGGGGCTGAACATATACGATCTTCTGGTTTATGAAACACTGGTTGTTACTAAAGATGCCCTTGCCGGGATTGAGGAGGCGCTCTTGAATGAAGAACCCGCGTGATATTATTAAGTGGCCTTTAGTTACAGAGAAGAGTTACTCCCTGGCCGGGCAGAACAAATACACCTTTGCCGTTGACCCGGCGGCAAACAAAATTGAGATAAAAAAAGCGGTTGAAGAACTCTTCAAAGTAAAAGTTCTTAAAATTAACACGATCAATGTTAAAGGAAAACCGGTAAGAGTACGCAATATTCCAGGTCATAAGCCCGATCGCAAAAAAGCTATCGTAACCCTTAAAGAAGGGGATAAAATTGAGATCTTTAGTTGATCAAAAGGGGTAGAACTTAAGTGGCAGTTAAAAAATTTAGACCAACATCACCGGGGCAAAGGTTTGTTACCGTTTCAGCTTTTTCAGAAATAACCACTGATAAGCCTGAAAAATCTCTTTTAAAGCCCATTAAAAGGATTTCCGGCCGAAACGCCTTTGGCAAAATAACTGTGCGGCATCGCGGCGGCGGCCATAAGAGAATGTACAGAATCGTTGATTTCAAAAGAAATAAAGACGGGATCCCTGCTAAAGTAGCTACTATTGAATACGATCCCAACCGCGCGGCCAGAATCGCCTTGCTGAAATACGAAGACGGGGAAAAAAGATATATTCTAGCCCCTGTAGGCCTCGAAGTTGGTACGATTGTTTTTTCCGGCTCTAACGCAGATATAAAGGTTGGCAACACCCTGCCTTTAAGGGATATACCGCTGGGTACCCTTATTCATAATATTGAACTGCATCCGGGTGGTGGTGGACAACTGGTACGCTCGGCAGGGGGATCAGCGCAGTTAATGGCAAAGGAAGGAAGATATGTTCACCTTCGTCTGCCTTCCGGTGAAATGCGGCTTGTTTTGCGGGATTGCAGGGCCACCATTGGACAGGTTGGCAATATCGAACATGAAAATATTGTTATTGGTAAAGCGGGCCGTTCCCGTTGGATGGGAACGAGACCTACTGTTCGTGGAGTAGTAATGAATCCCGTAGATCATCCCCACGGCGGCGGTGAAGGCAGATCGCCTATCGGTCGTAACCCTGTTACTCCCTGGGGAAAACCTGCATTAGGAGCGCGGACACGCAAGAAGAAACCCAGCGACCGGTTAATTGTCAAAAGGAGAACGAAATAATTTTACAAGCGTCTAACGCTGTAAAAGGGGGTGCAGGATTATGGGACGTTCAATAAAAAAAGGGCCTTACTGTGATGATAAACTACTCGGCAAGGTGGAAGGAATGAATGTAAAAGGGGAAAAAAGAGTCATTAAAACCTGGTCGAGGAGGTCAACAATTTTTCCTCAGATGATCGGTCATACAATTGCTGTTCATGATGGGCGCAGGCATGTTCCGGTATATGTTACTGAAGATATGGTAGGACACAAATTGGGTGAATTTGCATCTACACGTCTTTTTAGAGGCCATGGCGCTCATACTGAGCGGTCTACGGCACTAAAATAATTTTTAGGGGAGAATTATACATGGAAGCCAAAGCAGTTGCTAAATATATAAGAATTTCTCCGGTGAGGGTTCGCGATGTTATTAATCTTATAAGAGGTAAAAATGTTAATGAGGCTCTGGCCATACTGAAATTTACCCCAAATCGCGCATCTGTGCCGGTGGCCAAGGTTGTTCGATCTGCTGCCGCAAATGCCGGGCACAATTATGAGATGAACGAAGATGATTTGTTTGTCTTTGCAGCCTATGTGGATCAGGGACCAACCCTTAAACGTTTCCGGCCTAGGGCTTATGGACGTGCTAACGTCATCCGTAAACGTACCAGTCATATAACAGTAGTTGTGAAGGAGAAGAACTCTATTTAAGGAGGAGTTTTTGTGGGTCAGAAAGTACATCCCGGGGGTTTACGTTTAGGGATTATCAGGGATTGGGATGGTAAATGGTATGCAAATAAGAAAAATTTTGCAGGGATACTTTTTGAAGATGTAAAGATAAGAAAATTTATTAAAGAGAAACTTTATGCCGCCGGATTATCGCGTGTACAAATTGAACGGGCGGCAAACCGTGTCAGAATAAGCATTTATGCTTCAAGACCTGGTATAGTAATCGGACGCGGCGGAGCGGAAGTTGAAGTCTTGCGTAAAGAATTGGAGACTAAGACTGGTAAACAGGTACATGTGAATATTGTTGAAATCAAAGTGCCGGAAATAGATGCCCAGTTGGTAGCGGAGAATGTCGCCGCTCAGATAGAAAAAAGGGCGGCCTTTCGGCGGGCTATGAAGCAAGTTGTCCTAAGGGCTATGAAACAGGGCGCCAAAGGCATTAAGGTTGCCTGCAGCGGACGTCTGGCCGGAGCAGAAATTGCAAGGTCTGAGTGGTACAGTGAAGGGAAAGTGCCTTTACATACGTTAAGAGCTGATATAGACTATGGATTTTGTGAAGCTAAAACTACATATGGCAGAATTGGTATAAAAGTGTGGATCTACAAAGGTGAGATAATGCCACAAAAAAACAAGACTGCCACTGCTCAGGGGGTTAATGTCTGATGTTAATGCCCAAAAGGGTCAAATATCGTAAACAGCACCGTCCCGGCACTAAAGGCAGGGCTATGAGGGGAGCCGAAGTGCAGTTTGGCAGTTACGGACTGCAATCACTGGAAGCGTTTTGGATAACAAACAGGCAAATTGAGGCTGCCCGTATTGCTTTGACCCGTTATATGAAACGCGGCGGCAAGGTCTGGATTAGAATTTTTCCCGACCGTCCGATAACGACTAAACCTGCTGAAACCAGAATGGGTAGCGGCAAAGGAACACCGGAGTACTGGGTGGCGGTTGTAAAACCCGGCAGAATGCTTTTTGAAGTTGACGGAGTGGATGAAGAGACTGCAAAGGAGGCCTTGCGACTGGCATCTCATAAGCTGCCCGTTAAAACCAGGTTTGTGAAACGCGAGGAGGGAAGTGAGGTTAATGAAAATTAAGGATTTGCAGGATTTAACTGGTGAAGAATTAGTTAAAAAGCTGGGAGAGTCCAAAGACGAGCTGTTTAAATTAAGATTTCAACTGGTCACCAACCAGCTTGATAATCCCAGTAGGATAAAAGAGGTACGCAGAAACATTGCCCACTTAAAAACTGTTCTTCGCGAACGGGAATTGGGTATTCGAACCTTTTAATAAAAAGCATATCCGAGGGGGTGAGGGTGGTTGGTCAGAAATTTAACCAAGATTAGAACAGGACGCGTTGTAAGCGATAAGATGGATAAAACAATTGTGGTTGCCGTAGAGACTTTAGTGAGGCATCCACTATATCAGCGGACTATCCGGAAGACAAGAAAGTTTAAAGCGCATGATGAGCAGAATACTTGCCGGATTGGAGATAAAGTACGCATTATGGAAACCCGTCCTTTATCAAAGGATAAAAGATGGCGTGTTGTTGAAGTATTGGAGAGAGCTGAGCAAGTGTAGGATCAGGGAGGGAATGTAGTTGATTCAAGTCCAGACTATCCTGAAAGCGGCAGATAATACCGGGGCACGCCGTCTGATGTGCATAAGAGTTCTCGGTGGTTCGAAAAGGCGTTATGCCAGCTTGGGTGACGAAATTGTAGCTGCAGTGAAAGAGGCCACCCCCGGTGGTGTTTAAAAAAGGGCGATGTTGTAAAGGCTGTTGTTGTGCGCACAAAAAAGGAAGTAAGGCGTATAGACGGCTCATATATAAAGTTTGATGAAAATGCCGCTGTAATTATCAAAGATGATAAAAGCCCGAAAGGGACAAGAATCTTTGGTCCCGTAGCCAGGGAACTGCGAGAGCGTGATTTCATGAAAATCGTATCCTTAGCTCCGGAAGTCATTTAAAGTAACAAAAATAAAGCAACTTAAGAAAAAGTTGCTTGAGAGCTACACAAAGGAGGTGTGAAAATGCCCCCAGTTCATGTGCGTAAGGGAGACAATGTTTTAATTATTACAGGAAAAGATACCGGCAAACGGGGAAAAGTGCTGTCTGTGGAACCCAGAAAAAGCAGGGTAATAGTTGAAGGCGTAAATAAAGTCAAACGCCACTCGCGCCCTACCCGGACCATGCCGCAAGGGGGAATTATGGAAAAGGAAGCCCCGATACATTGTTCAAATGTTATGCTGGTTTGTAATAAATGCAACAAACCAACACGACCCGCCCGGACCATACTGGAAGATGGAAAAAAAGTTCGTGTCTGTAAAAAATGCGGGGAGTCTTTCAGTTAACCGGCTTGGAGAAATGGAACCAGGGGGGATAATCAAAATGCCAAGATTGAAAGATAAATATAGCGGGGAAGTAATTAAGGCAATGGTTGAAAAGTTTGGTTACTCAAATATCATGCAGACGCCCAGGTTAGAAAAAGTAGTGATCAATATGGGAGTTAGCGACGCCATTCAAAACAGCAAAGCTTTGGATTCGGCAGTAAGCGACCTGGCAATCATTACAGGGCAAAGGCCTGTAGTAACCAAAGCTAAAAGATCAATTGCGGCTTTCAAACTTCGTCAAGGAATGCGGATAGGCTGCAAGGTAACCTTGCGCGGGGACCGTATGTACGAATTTGTAGATAAGTTGTTTAACATAGCACTTCCCAGAGTAAGAGACTTTCGGGGGGTTTCTCCTGATTCGTTTGACGGGCGCGGAAATTACAGCCTGGGTATCAAGGAACAGCTAATCTTTCCGGAAATAGAATATGATAAAATTGAAAAAATCAGAGGTATGGATATCATTTTTGTTACAACAGCTAAAAGCGATGAAGAGGCGAGGGTTTTTCTGGGCTTAATGGGAATGCCTTTTAAAACAAATTCAGGCCGGCAAAAAGCGGAAGCTGTTTAATGCTTAAGAAGAATCTGGGTTTAATAAACAGTTTGGAAAGAGAACATATGAAGAATCCCAATTATAAGGAGGGGAATGATGGCAAAAAAGTCTTTAGTTAATAAAGCCATGCTTGAGCCAAAATTTAAGGTGCGTAAATATAATAGATGCATGTTATGTGGTAGGCCCCGTGCTTATATACGCAAGTTCGGTATCTGTAGAATTTGTTTTAGGATGTTGTCTTACAGAGGAGAAATTCCTGGTGTGCGTAAGGCGAGCTGGTAGAAAGGGGGCATGTTTTCATGGTGATGACGGATCCTGTGGCGGATTTTTTAATCCGGATTAAGAATGCTAATGTAGTGTATCATGATAAAGTTGAAGCTCCTGCTTCGAGAGTGAAACAGGCTATAGCAGGTATCTTAAAAGAAGAAGGTTTGATTAGGGATTTTGAATTTATTAATGATGGAAAACAGGGCGTTATACGTGTATTCATGAAGTATGGGCCTGAAAAACAAAGGGTAATTGCAGGAATCAAAAGGATTAGCAAACCCGGCTTAAGAGTTTACGCAAGAAAAGATGCGATTCCACGTGTATTGGGAGGGCTGGGGATAGCAATTATCTCTACTTCCAGGGGTATTATGACAGATAAAAAGGCGCGTAAGCTTGGTTTGGGTGGAGAGGTTATCTGCTACGTCTGGTAACCTTAAAGGAGGTGAAATCTACTAATGTCGCGTATTGGCAAACAGCCTGTAATGTTACCAGGTGCTGTTGATGTTCAGATCGTAAACAACAGGGTTTCCGTAAAGGGTCCAAAAGGTCAACTGGTCAGGGATATTCATCCCGATATGGTGATTCGCAAAGAAAACGATCGACTTTTGGTTGAAAGGCCTTCAAATACAAAGCTGCACTGTTCCTTACACGGGCTAACCCGTACTTTGATAAATAATATGGTTTTAGGTGTAACAAGCGGGTTCGAAAAGACCCTGGAACTCACCGGTGTCGGGTACCGGGCCAGCAAACAAGGAGATAAGCTTGTTCTTTTGATGGGTTATTCTCATCCTGTTGAAATAGTCCCTGATGAAGGGCTGGAAATAGATGTTCCTGCGCAAACCCGTGTTGTTGTTAAGGGGATGGACAAAGAAAGGGTAGGCAACCTGGCGGCAAAGATTCGCGCTGTACGTGAACCAGAACCATATAAAGGCAAAGGGATAAAATACGAGGGAGAAAAGATTAGAAGAAAAGCTGGTAAAGCTGGTGGCAAGGGGAAGAAATAAGCGCCCGAACAAAGAATTAGGAGGTGAGCAGATTGATTAAAAAACCCAGCCGTGAGAAATTGCGCTGTAATCGAAGATGGCGGGTGCGCAGGAAAATAAGGGGCATTGCTTCCCGGCCGAGGCTAAATGTTTTCCGCAGCCTGAATCATATATACGCACATATAATTGATGATAACCAGGGAATGACGATGATTTCTGTTTCGTCTCTTTCACCTGAGTTAAGGAATGGCTTGAAAAGCGGTGGGAATACAGCAGCCGCTGCCGCGGTTGGAAAATTGGTGGCTCAAAAGGCAGTTCAGGCAGGAATTAAAAAAGTCGTCTTTGACCGGGCCGGGTATTTATACCATGGCCGTATAAAGGCGCTGGCTGAAGCCGCAAGAGAAAGCGGTTTAGAGTTTTAAAGGAACAAAATTTGAATATTAAGGAGGGGGATGGGTGTCAAGAATAGATGCCAATAAACTGGAGTTAAGTGAAAAAGTGGTTTATGTCAACCGTGTCGCCAAGGTTGTCAAGGGAGGTCGTCGTTTCAGCTTTTCAGCACTTGTTGTCGTTGGTGACAGCGATGGTCATGTCGGCGCAGGATTGGGCAAGGCTGGAGAGGTTCCCGAAGCTATCCGCAAGGGAATTGAGGATGCTAAAAAAAATATGATTAAAGTTCCTGTTATCGGTACTACCATTCCTCATGAGGTAGTAGGAATTTTCGGGGCGGGAAAAGTGCTTTTAAAACCCGCAGCGCCTGGAACGGGAGTCATTGCAGGCGGACCGGTCCGGGCTATCTTGGAATTGGCCGGTGTGCGTGATATTCTAACAAAATCTTTAGGTTCGCATAACGCAAATAATGTAGTGCACGCCACAGTAAAAGCATTGAAAGGACTTAAGACACCTGCCGAGGTGGCTCACTTGCGTGGTAAACGACAAGAGGATCTTAATTGGAGAGGTTATGGAGACCACGGCGCTGTCACGACAGCGACATAAAACACTATTCACGGTTTCTGATTTTGAAAAAAACCCTTAAAAATTGGGATAATGATAAAGTTATTTAATGATAAATTATTGTTTTTTGTAAATAGTGATGGGGAGGTGTTATAGTGGTATTTCTTAACGAACTGCGACCTGCTCCAGGCGCCAGGAAGAAACCCAACCGTAAGGGACAGGGTATCGGCAGCGGCCAGGGCAAGACGGCTGGCAGGGGTACAAAAGGGCAAAAGTCCCGTTCCGGAGGAGGAGTTCGTCCTGGTTTTGAAGGTGGACAGATGCCTCTACAGCGTCGTCTTCCCAAAAGAGGCTTTACAAATGCTCCTTTTAAAAAGCGGATTGCGAGTGTAAATATAGAAGTTTTGAATCGTTTTGAAGATGGGACACTGGTTTCTCCTATGGAACTGAAGTCCTCACGGATAGTTAAAAACATGGGTGATGGTATAAAAATACTCGGACAGGGTGAGTTAACCAAAGCACTGACTGTTCAAGCGCACTTTTTCAGCAAAACGGCTGCAGAAAAAATTGTTGCTGCAGGTGGTAAGGTCGAGGTGATTTCCAGTGATCAATAGCTTGATGAGCGCGCTAAAAATAGGCGATCTCAGGCAGAAGCTGCTTTTTACACTGCTTATGTTGTTCGTCTTCAGGTTAGGAGCGCATGTTCCGGTTCCGGGTATCAACACCGAGGTTTTTTCAAACATGGTTTCTCAAGGCGCTCTGTTTGGATTCTTTGATGTGATATCAGGGGGTGCGTTTAAAAAGTTTTCTGTTTTCGCAATGAGCATAACGCCTTACATAAACGCATCGATTATTATGCAGTTACTGACAGTTGTTATTCCACACCTTGAGCGTTTGGCCAAAGAGGGCGAGGAAGGACGCAGGAAAATAACTCAGTATACCCGCTATTTGACGGTGGTGCTGGCTTTTGTACAGGCAATAGGCATGAGCGTAGCTCTTAAAAATGCCTTTATAAAGCCATCGCTGGAACAGTATCTTTTAGTTTCATTGACTTTGACCGCAGGGACTGCATTTTTAATGTGGATAGGGGAGCAAATTACAGAAAAGGGAATCGGCAACGGGATATCACTTTTAATCTTTGCCGGAATAGTATCGCGCGTACCTTCTGGAGTAGTTAGGACAGTTGAATATATACAAGCGGGCACTATAAACTATTTTAATCTTATATTGCTTGTTGTTATTGGCGCCCTTGTAATAGCGGGTATTGTCCTGATTAATGAGGGCCAGCGAAGGATTCCTGTGCAATATGCCAAACGTGTGGTTGGAAGACGGGTCTATGGCGGTCAAAGTACGCACATTCCTCTCAGAGTTAACCAGGCAGGTGTTATTCCTGTAATTTTCGCATCATCGATATTAATGTTTCCTCAACAATTGGTTCAATGGTTTTCAAGCGGAAATATTTCCGCCTGGTACACAACTTATTTTGAATGGGGAACATTTTTGCACACAATTATATATGCATTACTTGTAATTGGTTTTACCTTTTTCTATACAACGGTAATTATGAACCCCTCGGATGTTGCGGAAAATATTAAAAAATATGGGGGCTTTATTCCCGGGATCCGCCCGGGCAGACCGACTGCCGAGTATATAAGCAAGGTAATGAATAAAGTAACTCTTGTAGGCGCAGTGTTTTTAGCTGTAATAGCAATTTTACCCAACTTTGTTTTAATGGCGACCCGTATTCCTAACGTATACTTTGGTGGGACTGCGCTTCTTATCGTTGTAGGAGTGGCGCTGGATACGATGAAGCAAATTGAATCTCAGATGCTTATGCGGAGTTACCACGGTTTCATTAAATAATAATGGAGCATGGTCAATGATAACCATAAAGTCAAAACGCGAGATAGCATACATGCGAGATGCCGGAAGGATAGTGGCCGGGACCTTTACAGAACTTTTAAAGTTAATCAGGCCGGGTGTAACGACTGCAGAATTGGCTTGCGTTGCAGAGGAATTTATTATTAGTCAGGGCGCAAAACCAGCTTTTAAAGGATTGTATGGCTTTCCTGCTTGTATCTGTGTTTCGATAAACGAAGAAGTTGTTCACGGTATTCCTGGTTTAAGAAAATTGAAGGACGGAGATATTATCAGTATCGATATAGGGACGGAAATAAATGGTTATTATGGTGATGGCGCACAATCTTTCCCTGTAGGAAATGTTAATGAAAAAGCCTTAAGGCTTCTAAAAATCACCGAAGAGTCATTGTATGAAGGTATTAAAAAGGCCCATGAAGGCAATCGTTTGTCGGATATATCAAATGCCATACAGACACATGTAGAGAAAAACGGTTATTCTGTGGTCAGAGATTATGTTGGGCATGGAATAGGCAAAAGCATGCATGAGGAACCGCAGGTTCCAAATTTTGGCCAGCCAAACCGCGGTCCAAGGCTCAGGACTGGAATGACCCTGGCTATCGAACCGATGGTTAACATTGGCACACATGAGGTTTATACTCTAACCGATAACTGGACGGTAATTACTAAGGATGCAGAGCTATCGGCTCATTTTGAACATACCGTGGCCATTACCGATGGAGAACCGGAGATATTAACGCGGCTTTAATTGAGGAGATTATGGTCATGGAAAACAAGTTTTTACCCGGCCGTCTGGTATGTTCCATTGCTGGCCGGGATGCTGGAAAGGTATATATTATTATTGATATTTTAAACGAGACTATGGTTCAGGTTGCTGACGGGAAAATCCGAAAAATCGCTGCGCCTAAAAAGAAAAACATAAAGCACCTGATGGCTTATTCACAAAGAGCCGGTGAAATAGAAGAGAAAAGAAAATCCGGTCAGCGTGTAACCGACCTTGAGGTGCGTAATATATTGCAGCGTTTGACGGCTGAAACACTGGTTAAAAGGGGGTAGCTATGTCAAAACAGGATGTTATTGAGGTGGAAGGAACTGTAATTGAACCGCTTCCCAATGCGATGTTCCGGGTGAAGCTGGAAAATGGTCATAAAGTACTGGCCCATGTTTCCGGGAAAATAAGAATGAATTTCATTCGGATTCTCGCCGGAGACAGAGTTATGGTAGAGTTGTCCCCTTATGATTTAAGCCGGGGCCGCATTGTTTACAGATACAAGTAAACTTGTTCATTAGCTTTTGGGGGGTAATGGAAAATGAAAGTACGACCATCCGTGAAATTGATTTGTGAGAAGTGTAAAATTATTCGTCGCCATGGCAAGATTAGGGTAATTTGTGAAAACCCAAAACATAAACAAAGGCAAGGATAAGAGTAAGCATTTGATGTTTAAAGGAGGTGTCTAAACTTAATGGCGCGTATTGCAGGAGTAGATTTGCCTCGTGATAAACGTGTGGAAGTTGCCATTACATATATTTATGGTATCGGGCGTTCACAGGCCAAAAAGATTCTAACCAGCGCAAAAGTCAACCCCGATACCCGGGTAAGAAATCTGGCTGAAGAGGAAGTAAACAGGCTTAGGGAAATTATTGAAAAGAATCATCAAGTTGAAGGTGACCTGCGCAGGGAAATAGCCATGAACATTAAAAGGCTTATTGAAATTGGATGTTACCGCGGTCTTCGCCACCGCCGCGGTATGCCTGTCAGGGGTCAACGGACAAAAACAAATGCCCGTACCCGGAAAGGCCCGCGCAAGACCGTAGGTATACGTCGCAAGAAATAAGATTGGCGCCTTGAGCATGGTGAAAGATAAAGGGAGGTGTTAGCATGGCTCGTCGACAAGTTCGGACAAAACGGCGGGAGCGAAAAAATATTGATCAGGGTGTAGCCCACATTAAATCTACTTTTAATAATACTGTGGTTACTATTACAGATACAAAAGGCAATGCTATTTCTTGGTCCAGCGCGGGAACTGTCGGTTTTAAGGGTTCGCGCAAAAGTACTCCTTTTGCTGCTCAGTTGGCAGCTGAAACAGCAGGGAAAGAAGCCATGGAACATGGCATGAAGCAGGTTGAGGTTCTTGTAAAAGGCCCGGGGGCCGGACGTGAGGCCGCGATACGTTCATTACAGGCTGTTGGTCTTGAGGTAAGCCTGATCAAGGATGTTACCCCAATTCCTCATAATGGCTGCCGGCCACCTAAGCGCAGGAGAGTTTAATCTTATCCAATTAAGATGGGAGGTAAATCAATTAGATGGCGAGGTATACGGGTCCTCAGTGTCGACTCTGCCGTCGTGAAGGCGTTAAGTTATACTTAAAAGGGGAAAGGTGCTATACAACAAGGTGTTCTGTTGAACGGCGCGGTTATCCGCCTGGCATACACGGCCAAAAGAGGAGATCAAAACAAAGCGAATACGGTCTTCAGCTCAGGGAAAAGCAGAAAGCGCGTCGCATTTATCATGTGCTGGAAACCCAGTTCCGTAATTATTTTGAGGAAGCTGAACGTGAAAAAGGCGTAACTGGCGAAAACCTGCTTAAGCTTCTCGAAAGAAGGCTTGACAGCGTGGTATATCGCTTGAGTTTGGCTTCTTCCCGGGCTGAAGCCCGTCAATTAGTGCGACATGGTCATTTTTCAGTCAACGGCAGGAAAGTAAACATTCCCTCCTTTAAAGTACGGGTTGGTGATCTGATAGCAATTCGCGAAAAGAGCAGGGAATCTGCCCGTTTAAACGAGTTAATGGAAAGAGCTGCTGAAAGGACTCCCCCGCCATGGTTGGAGTTGCTTCCTGAACAAAAGGGAGGACGGGTGGTAGGTATTCCATCACGGGATCAGATAGATAGCTCTATCCAGGAGCATTTAATTGTAGAGTTGTACTCCAGGTAAAGCCGTTTGTTTTAATTCAATAGCTTTTTCGGCTAAAAGAAGGAGGGGTGACTCGAACAATGATAGAAATTGAAAAACCAAGGATCGAATGTTTGCAAGTTAATGATGATAATACATATGCCAAGTTCGTCATGGAGCCTTTGGAAAGAGGATATGGGATTACTCTCGGCAATTCTATAAGAAGGGTATTGCTTTCATCACTTCCGGGCGCTGCAGTGACAGCAGTGAAAATTGACGGTGTGCTTCACGAATTCTCAACCATTCCAGGGGTAGCCGAAGACGTTACTGATATAATCCTGAACCTTAAGAGTTTATGTTTGAGAATGTATTCTGATGAAGAAAAAATTCTTCGCATCGAAGCTGAGGGTGAAGGAGAAGTTACTGCGCTGGATATTATCCATGACTCCGATATTGAGATCTTAAACCCGGACATGCATATTGCAACCATGGACAGCGGTCGTTTATTCATGGAAATCATTGTGGCAAAAGGAAGAGGATATGTACCGGCCGAACGGAATAAAAAGGGTGAACAGGTAATAGGACTTATTCCTGTAGATTCAGTTTTTACACCTGTCAATAGAGTTAATTACGTAGTTGAAAATACCCGTGTCGGTCAGCGTACTGACTATGACAAATTGACTATTGAGGTTTGGACTAACGGTGGGATCAGGCCTAACGAAGCAATAAGCCTTTCGGCAAAAATTTTAGGTGAGCATTTGCAGTTATTTATAGGTCTTACCGAAACCGTTTCAAATGAAGTAGAGATAATGGTTGAAAAGGAAGCAGAGCAAAAAAACAAGCTGCTTGAAATGAGCATAGAAGAACTGGATCTGTCCGTAAGGTCATACAACTGCTTAAAACGCGCCGGAATAAACACTGTTGAAGAATTGCTCCAGCGAAATGATGAGGAAATGATGAAGGTTCGCAACCTGGGCAGAAAGTCACTGGAAGAGGTTGTCAAGAAACTTAATGAACTGAATTTATCTCTGCGCAAGAACGACGATTAGGGGGGAGCCATGATGGGTTACCGTAAGTTGGGCCGTAACACAGGTCATCGTAAAGCCATGTTGAGAAACCTGGTTACGTCTTTATTGTTAAACAATCGTATAGTAACGACTGAAACTAGGGCAAAGGAAGTTAAAAGCCTGGCGGAAAAAATGATCACCCTTGCAAAAAGCGGTGAGTTATCTGCCCGGCGTCAGGCTTTGTCTTATTTATACAGTGAAACTGTGGCCAGGAAGCTTTTTACCGATTTAGGCTCCCGTTACAGTGAACGTCAGGGTGGCTATACAAGAATTGTAAAATTGGGCTACCGGCGCGGTGACGCTGCGCCGCTTGTAGTTCTTGAACTTGTTTAGCTTTTATTACAAATGGTGTAAAAAGAGCATTTCAAATGCGTAATATAAAGTTGACTGTTGCTTATGACGGCACTAACTATCATGGCTTTCAAAAGCAATATAGCACAGGGCTTCTTACAATTCAGGAAGTTTTGGAAAATGCTTTGTCTCGTTTGGCTGAATGTGAAATAAAGGTAACAGGCGCAGCACGTACGGATGCTGGAGTTCATGCCCGTGGACAAGTAATCAATTTCGATGCTTCGAACTGGTCAATTCCTGCTGATCGTGTAGCTTTAGCTTTAAATGGTATGCTTCCACGGGATATTGTAATTATGAATTCAGAGCAAGTTGATCCTGATTTCCACGCCAGATACGGCGCACTGTCAAAAACTTATTTCTATATCTTATACAACTATCATAAACCTTCTCCGTTTTGGAGGCTGTACAGTTATTTTATGCCGCGTTATCTTGATATTCCGGCAATGAAAAGCGCTGCTAAGATGCTGGAAGGTGAAAATGATTTTACAGCTTTTCAGGCGTCAGGTTCAGTTGTTAAATCAACTGTGCGGACACTGTTTAAAACTGACGTCAGGAAAAAAGGGAAGTTAGTCTATCTAACCTTTAAGGGTAACGGGTTTCTTTATAATATGGTCAGGATTATGGTGGGCACCCTGTTGGAAATTGGTCAGCGTAAACGCCTGCCTGAAGATATCGAACAAATTTTAGCTTTACGAAACAGGGAAATGGCAGGATTTACGGCGCCTGCCTGTGGGCTGTGCCTTAAACTGGTAGAGTATTAATAGCGGCAGCCTGTTTCAAGATAATTGAAAAGCCACAAGGAGGATTCTTAAATGACGAAAACATTTATGGCCAAAGAAAAAGATATCATACGAAAATGGTTTGTCATTGATGCGCAGGGAAAGGTTTTAGGACGGCTGGCGGTAGAAGCAGCGAAGATTTTACGTGGAAAACACCACCCTCTTTTTACACCGCACGTTGATACAGGGGATCATGTGATCATAATTAATGCTGACAAGATAATTCTGACGGGAAATAAGCTGAATAAAAAATTTGAGATACATCATTCAGGTTACCCGGGCGGTTTAAAAGAAACCAGCTATGCCAAGCTCATGCAGACAAGGCCGGAATTAGTGGTTAAAAAAGCAATTGTGGGGATGCTTCCCCATAACAAACTTGGATCCTCCATGGCAAAAAAACTGCGTGTATATTCTGGATCAACACATCCCCACCAGGCGCAAAAACCTGGCCAATGGCCGAGGTAATCTTTTTAGAAAGCAGGTATTTAAGATGGATCAGGTGAGTTTTTATGGGACCGGCAGGAGAAAAGAAGCTATAGCAAGAGTTTACCTATATCCCGGTGAGGGAAAGATGCAGGTAAATAATCACAACATTGAAAATTATTTCAGCCGGAAGACATTAGAAATATTGGTCCGGCAGCCGCTTGAAATAACCGGTACGGGAATACTCTTTAATGTGAAAGCTATTGTGCATGGCGGAGGTGTAAGCGGCCAGGCCGGCGCCTTGAGGCAGGGGATTGCCCGCGCCCTGTTGCAGGCGGACCCCAATCTGCGAATTGCGTTAAAACGGGCTGGTTTTCTGACCAGGGACCCGAGGATGAAGGAACGCAGAAAATACGGGCTGAAAAAAGCGCGCAAGTCACCGCAATTCTCAAAACGATAATTTGTCTGCCGGCTTATTTTTCTTCTTTTTGTTGTTTTAAAAACACCCAAACCGTTAGAAATAAGGTAACTTATTTTTTAAAATCACATATTTTATCTGTAAGAAGATAACGGAGCGGGTGTACGGATGTGGCAAGGAAAAAGTTTGGGTTAGCTCTTGGCGGGGGTTTTTTGCGGGGAGCGGCGCATATCGGAGTATTAAAAGTACTGACAGGCGAGGGTTTAAAACCGGATTTAGTTGCCGGTACCAGCGCCGGCAGCATTATAGCGTCATTATATTGTTCAGGATGGGGTCCTGAAAGGCTTGAGGAAGTTGCTTTGAAATTAAAACCAGGTCACTTTTACGACCTGTGTTCAACAGCCATCAACCTCGGCGGAATGGCCATGGCAGCCTTACTGGACTTTTTAAGACTTCCCTTTTATATAAACGTCCCTTTGGGTATGACGTCAGGGAAAAGGCTGAAAGCATGGCTGGAAGGAGAATTGGAAAGAAAAACTTTTTACGATCTTGGAACGACGCTGGCGATAACCTCTGTAGATATCAATACAGGCCAAAGAGTGGTTTTTGTCAGAGGCGACACAAAGTATGATCGCTTAAGAGTTTCACAGGATATTGTATTTATCAGGGGAGTAGATGTTGCAGATGCGGTAGTGGCCAGTTGTGCGGTTCCCGGGTTCTTTACACCAAAAAAAATCGGGATCCGCCTTTTAGTTGATGGGGGCTTGAGAGGAAATATACCTGTGGAAGTGCTTTCACTTATGGGAGCAGAAACAGCGATAGCAATAGATGTCGGTTATGATGGCGAGCAGTATAAGAAAATTAATAATATTTTTCAACTACTAAGTCAATCCCTTGATATAATTGCTTCAAAAAGAATTAATACCGAACTGGATGATTATGCTGACCTTGTTATTAGGCCTTTACTAAAAAATGTCGCCCCCTGGAATTTTGACCTCATCCCATATTGTATAGAACAAGGGGAAAAAGCAGCGGTTGAATGTATTCCTCGAATCCGAAAACTTCTCGAAAGGTAAAATAACTTTAAGCAAAGATAATGTATAAATTATTTGGAGGGTTACAATGGTACTATCAATCAACGGCCTGGCAACAGGAATTGGGAGCCTTCCATTTTTGGATGAATATGAAGCTGCTAATTTTGTGCTGAAAAGGCTTCCGAACATTCCGCACTGGCCACAACTGCCTGGAAAGGGAGAACAGGAAGGTTTTGTTTTTCAGTATCTTTATCCGCTTGTTAAATCAGGATTGTTGAACATTAAAGATGGACAGGCATATTTTGATACATCTCATCCGGATTGGATTGACAGATTAACTAATTTTTATTCGCTTTTTCTTGAAGCAGAGTCCGGCATCCCCGAAGCCCTGGAGCAGTTTTCGTTCCCCAGGTCAGCGGCGGCCGGTTTCTACGCTTTTGAGGAAATAATCACTAAAAAAGACTTTTTGGAGGCTGATTATTTTAAGGGGCAATTAACAGGTCCTTTAACTGTGGGTTTTCAAATAAAGGATGAAAAAGGACATCTGGCTTATTATGACGAGCAACTACGCGACATTCTGGTTAAATCACTGGCCATGCATGCCCGCTGGCAGGCGAAAAAATTAGCCGATTTGGGGCGGCCGGTAATTATGTTTATTGACGAGCCTGCAATTCGCGTCTTTGGCCAGGTGAGCTATATAACAATATCCAGAGAAATGATCCAGGATGACCTTTCTGCAATCGTTAAATCCATTCATGAAAGCGGGGCTTACGCAGGAGTACATTCCTGTGACGCAGTGGATTGGTCGCTGCTTTTTGGAATTGAATTGGATATCGTTAATCTTGATGTCTATAATTATGGAGACTCCTTATTGCATTGTGTCGAAGAGCTGAAAAAATTTTTAAACCGGGGCTGTGTAATGGCCTGGGGGATAGTTCCAACCAACGAGAATGCATTTAAGGTTACTGATGATAGTTTGCTTTTATTATTGAAAAATTTATGGCAGGAACTTGTCAGACGAGGCATAGATATCGAAGTTTTAGAAAAACAGTCGATGATTACCCCGGCCTGCGGTACCGGCCTGTTGTCAAAAGAGCTGACAGAGCGCATTTATCAGCTTAATGCTCTGATATCTGAAAAAATACGGAAGAAAATATAGCCAAGGGAGTGTTTTCTTGTTTCCGGATTACCACTGTCATACAAATCTTTGCGGACATGCTTCGGGTGAGATGGAAGATTACGTTGCGGCAGCCCGTTTAAAGGGCTTGGGAGAAATAGGCTTTTCAGATCATCTGCCCATGTACTGGCTGCCTGAAAGCGAGCGCAATCCCGGTTTGGCGATGAGTGAACAGGAATTGCCCTTTTATGTGGCAAAGGTAATTAAGCTGCGGGAAGAGAACAGAGATATCAGCATCAAGCTTGGAATTGAAGCTGATTTTATACCCGGCAAAAATATGGTATTGAAAAGGCTGCTTGAACTGTATCCTTTTGATTATGTCCTGGGTTCTGTACATTTCATCGATGGCTGGGCTGTTGACAACCCGGCTAATAAAAACGATTATGAACACCTAAACCTTGACGAGATCTATAACGCTTATTTTTCCTGTCTGCAAAGCGCTGCCCGGTCGGGGCTTTTTAATATTATGGCTCACCCGGACCTAATCAAAAAATTCGGCTACCGTTCAAAAAAAGATTTGACTTTTCTTTATGAGCAGACAGCAGTAATATTTGCAAAGTCAGGTGTGTGCGCAGAATTAAATACAGCAGGTTTAAGGCACCCTGCACGGGAAATTTATCCTTCATTGGAATTGCTGAAGGTGTTTAAAAAATATGGTGTGCCCGCAACTGTGGGTTCTGATGCTCATCTTCCAGAGCAGGTTGGAGAAGATTGGAAAGAGGCGGCTTTGTATCTTAAAGAGGCTGGTTACAGGGAAATAGCTACTTTTGAAAGCCGTTGTTTAACGATGGTTAAAATATAAAAGCCTTTTCGCTTATAATAATATAATTATGAAGAAAGAATACAATTGATGGTCTTATATTGCAGGTTTTGTTGCGGAGGCTGTAAATGCCTGAACTTAACTCTTTGCAAAATTTAAAGGAAATATTAAGCAGATATAACTTTCGATTCCACAGGGGGTTAGGTCAAAACTTTCTTCTGGATGGTAATATTATTCGCAAAATAATTAATGCTGCAAATCTGTCCGATAATGATGTGGTTGTAGAAATTGGCCCTGGCTCAGGCACGCTGACTTCTGTTCTGGCAAAATGTGTCAGGAAAGTAATTGCTGTCGAACTGGATTTAAGGCTTTTACCAATTTTAAAAGAGACACTTGAAGGAATTGACAACGTAGACCTGGTCTTTGAAGATGCGCTCAAAGTGGATTACGACAGCCTTGTTGAACATAAATGCAAGGATTTGCCCACTCACAGTCACGGAACTTATAAAGTAATTTCCAACCTGCCTTATAGTATTACAACTCCGATCCTTATGTACCTGCTGCGTAAAAGGTTTAACTTTAGTTCCTTAATTGTGATGATTCAGCGTGAAGTTTCCTCACGGTTGATCTCGGATCCCGGCAGCAAGAATTACGGTAATTTAAGTGTAGTTGTCCAATATTATACAATACCCGAAATTATGTTTATGGTATCCCGTACTGTATTTTACCCGCGTCCGGAAGTGGAGTCGGCTGTTGTTCTTCTGACCAAGCGAGAGGCGCCGCTGGTAAAGGTCCCTGAAGAGGATCTTTTTTTTAGCCTGATACGCTGTGCCTTCGGCCAAAGACGGAAAACCATTTTAAATACCCTCTCAAGCGGCCACTTAATTTCCGGCCTTAACCGTCAGCAATGGAAAGAGATAATACAGTCCGTGGGGATTGATCCCTGCCGGAGGGGGGAAACTCTTAGTCTAAAAGAGTTTTCTGATATCTGTTGGCGCTGCTGGGAGTATAAGTATTTGGAAAACACATAAATTTGAGATGCAGGGAGAGGGGTATACTGATGTATTTTATTAGTCCCACCAAGGGCAGACTTGTCTTCAATGAGATGATGTCTGAAATAGTCAGTTATATTAAAGGTCTGCCGACTTCGATGTACAAGATAATTATTGGCACGGACTCACAGGTTAAACAGGATTCTTGTTTTGTAACAGCAATTATCATCCATAGGATTGGCAAGGGGGCGCGTTATTTTTATCGTAAGAAACTCCGGCGTAAAATTAAGAGTTTAAGGCAAAAAATATTTTATGAAACCTCTATGAGCCTGGAAATGGGTGGATTGGTTGCAAAATATCTTTCTGAATGCGGCCTTGATGATACTGAAGTAGAGATCCATATTGATGTGGGAAAGCAAGGAGAAACCAGGGATTTAATCAGGGAAGTTGTCGGAATGGTGACCGGCAGTGGTTTTCATGCAAAAATTAAACCGGAGGCATTCGGAGCCTCAAGCGTTGCTGATAAACATACCAAGTAGATTATTACGTTGAAATTATCTTCAGAAAATCCTCCAGCAAGTCAAATCTCCTTTCTGTATGGTATCCAAGGTAAGTCTTACCGTCCTGAGTTCTGGTCCGTGTATGGCCGTAAAAAACCTGTAATGCCTCCAGACAATCCCCGATAATTGTTTCAACAATTTGTCTGTTATGATAAAAATCCCTTTGCCTGGAACCAAGTTTGGCGTGGGGAAGACGCGCTCCTATACCGACATTCAGGCGGCAGCGCGCCGCAAGGGCAAGCGCTACTGGAGGAATGGCAAGTTCCTGATATGGTACATATTCAACAAATTTCCTTGTAATAGCATGTGGACCATGTGAGGGAGAAGCGTTTCCGATTGCTTCTTCAAAACCCAATGTTCTGTTCAGCTCTGATCTTAGATTTAATAAATATCTGGCAAGCTGTGAGGGTTTTTTCCCGGTTTCCGGGGGATAGCAGTCGGTTAAAGCCATCTGCAACCCTTTTCTTAAGATGCTTGACAGAAGCCTTCTTAAAGTATCGGTTATATTTCCTTCCATATCTCCGTCGATGAAAAGAATTATCTCAGCTCCCAGCCTGTATGCCCAGGCAGCTCCAACGGACCTTGGGACATCTATCCCCAAAGAGCTTTCAAAGTGAATAGGCGAGATATTTGCATAATTCATCGTTTCAATTATTTCCCGGGATTTATCCGTACATCCGTTGAAGACTGGAATTACAAGATCAACACCAGTACCGCTGACAGTTTTAATAACTTTCCTAATTGTCGCTGCCTCATTTTTAACTGGTACAACTGCAGCTATCATTATGATGCATCCTTTTTAATAACTACTCTGAAAATCTATTTTCGTCAGGGAGGTCAACTGCCTACGTGCTCATGTTCTCCTCTAATACTTGTACGAACTCGTTCACCCTCGGGTTTGGTCAAAACTCGGCGCTATACGCCTCAAACACTTTCCTCGCTTATCCTCGTGTTCACTCGTTCTTTTAATGAAGGCTCAAAATTGCACTTAAGGCATTGCCCCCCCCTTTGCTGATGAATTTTCAGCCCTGTGGCTGGCTTAGATGTAGAAGTCTAATTTAAATTATGTAATTGCAAGGAAAAAGTTCCCTGATCCGGTTGTCACAACTCATTAGTCATGAAACATAGACTGTAAAAAAATAGTATTAAGCGGGGTAGGGCAATGGAGAACATTAAACCGGGAGACATTGTTGGAAGGATCTCTTACGGGTGCGATATTTTTTTTAAGGTAATTGAAATCTTTACAGGGAATGACGGTCATGAGTACGCCCGTCTTAGAGGGTTGGATATGCGTCTGATGGCAAATTCGCCCCTGGGTGACCTGTATAAGTTTGAAGCAAGTAAGGTAGCCGAATATTTACGCAGGTTCATGGCCAACAATCATGAACACATGAAAAGAGTCTTCGCCAGGCGGCAGAATGAACAGGTCGAAAAGTTAAACAGGATAGTAAACCAGTCAAATAAAATTGAAAGTTTTGATTTGCCGGGTTCAGTTCTTCATATTGATGGTGATGAAGATTATCTTGAACTATGCCTTACCACTTATCGTCAACTGGGTATATCGGCTAATGGTTATTTTATATCTGAAGAACTGCAGTCCCGGGAGGTGGGAAAGTTACTTCGCAAGCATAGTCCTGACATTCTGGTTGTTACCGGACATGACGGTCTTGTTAAAGGCGCCCGGGACTTTACGGATCTTAAAAATTACCATAGTTCAGCTTTTTTTATTGATTCCATCAGGGTTGCTCGTGAATTTGAGAGAAATAAGGATAATCTGGTTATTTTCGCAGGAGCATGCCAGTCTCATTATGATGCAATTCTGGATGCTGGCGCAAACTTTGCCAGTTCTCCCGAGCGTGTCCTGATCCATGCTTTTGATCCCGTTTTTGTTGTTGAAAAGATAGCTTATACATCGATTTATGATCCTATTTCTTTAAAAGACATAATAAGCGGGACTATAACCGGATTTCCGGGAATCGGCGGCATTGAAACCAGAGGGAAATACCGCATGGGTATCCCCAAATCCCCCTATTAATTAGTTCCAAACACCCTTTCGGAACTAGATGCATATGATGACTTAGGAATTAGGGGGGTTTGATATATGGAAAGACATCTAAAAGCGATAAACAAGTACGGTAAAGATCTGCTCAATAAAGATAATGTTATAGGTGTCGGGGTTGGATATAAACAAATACGCCAGGAAGAAACAAATCAGCTCTCATTAATTATTTTTGTGGAGAAAAAAATACCCTCAGACCGGTTAAGCAAGGGTAGTATTATTCCAGGAAAAATAAATGGTCTTCTCACTGACATTGTTGAAATCGGACGTGTCCGGCTCCTTGAAAACCGTGTTGATCGCTGGCGTCCTGCCTGTCCCGGTATCAGTATCGGGCACTACAAAATATCCGCCGGCACATTCGGCGCCGTTGTGAAAGATAAAACTACTGGAGAAAAACTTATCTTAAGCAACAACCATATCCTGGCAAACGCCACAAACGGTGCTGACGGGCGTTCATCAATAGGAGATCCAATCCTGCAGCCAGGTCCGCACGATGGCGGTGGATCAAAGGATCAAATAGCTACTTTATTACGCTTTATACCAATACGCCAAACCGTTCAGGATGTTGAATGCCCCGTTGCAGCTACGGTATTACAGGCGGGGAATATAATCATTCACACCATCCGTCCCAGATACAATATCAGGTTGACTAAATATACAAATGATATGAATATAATTGATGCTGCAGTTGCTATGCCGGATAAGCAAAGTTTAATTGATGAAGAAGTTTTGGAGATAGGCAGGATTGAAGGTGTAGGGCGCGTCGTGCCCGGTGAGACAATAAAAAAGAGCGGGCGTACTTCAGGATTGTCCGAAGGAAAAGTCCAGGCAATCGGAGTAACACTTAAAGTGGGTATTAATGAAGAGGAAACCGGTTTATTCACAGACCAGGTGGTCAGCAATCTTCTTTCGCAACCAGGTGACAGCGGTTCGCTGATCGTAAATTCGGAGAAAAAAGCCGTTGGGCTGCTCTTTGCGGGTTCCGACAAATATACCATATTTAATCATATAGATAATGTAATGGAACGGCTTAAGATTAAGTTTTAAAAAGAACACGTCGTAAAATACGGTACACTTGAAGTATTATACAAACCCCGCTGCGTCTAATTAAGGAGGTTTAAAACTTGGGTTATAAAATATTTTGCATGGGGAAAGTTGCCCTTGTTTTGCTTGGAGAAGTACCGGTTGTCGGGCCACAAACAGTCGGCAGGGAGAAAGCTGTCCGGGTTGCGCAAAAATTGTTTAAGGAAATTGATAAATTAACGGCCGGTTCATCTGTAGGGCCTTATCAGATTATTTTTAAGCATAGAGGCGGCGGACGTTACGATCTGGTTATCAAGAGCAGTCAACTATCCCTGGAAATACTCCATGATCTTGATGAGCTCTGGATAAAAAGGTTCCGCAAAATTTTTAACGGCATTTTTATACTCAGTTGTTTTTATGAAAAAAATGATAACCTGGAATGCCTTGCAGTTACAGACGGTTTAGGTACTGTTTTATATTCTTCAGAAGTGCGGCAGTTTTTCCAGACACGTTAAGGTTAGTATTACCAGTAAAGACCATCTGGGGCAGATTATGCGATATTGTACATACGGACAAGCTTTGGAAGTTGTCTGTTAAATAATTGTAGTATTTACAGTGATATTCTTCATATCTTTATTTGCCCACTGAATAATTAATCTGGTAAACTGTTAGAGATTTGAGATATTAAATTTCTAAAGAAAGGGGTAATTTTGGTTTTGATGAAAAAGAGTCGTAAACCTCCGTTCGTAATGTTGTTAGTATTGCTGTGTTTTGTTTTTTTATGGTCGTCAATGCCCCAAGTGACACAGGCAGCCTTACCGGCATGTAATGGCGGGAAGTTGTTATCCCTGGACGATTTTAGCAACTCGTGCATCCTGGATACAGGAGAATATAAGTTTACAGTAACCTGTACTCCTGAAGAGGTAAACAACTGTCTTGAAAAACTGGAGAAATGGCTGAATGAAATCCTGAAAGGCAACTGCGCCAATTACGGCAGCGTACAAAAATATCATCCTTTAAGAAACAAACAAATCACTCCCGATACCACTCCCGACTACGACCCAGGTTCGGAACCTGACCAGCAAGTTGAAGGTTTGACCGCCGATGAGCAGGAAATGGTTGATCTGGTTAATAGCGAAAGGAAAAGCGCTGGTTTACCAGCTTTGAAGGTTAATCTGGATTTGGTCAAGATAGCCCGTCTTAAGGCTGAAGATATGATTGAAAATAATTATTTCAGCCATACCTCCCCCACATATGGATCTCCTTTTGATATGATGAGCCGGTTCGGAATTTCTTACAGGACCGCAGGAGAAAATTTGGCCGGCGCTCCGACAGTTGAATCTGCCCATGAGAACTTAATGAATTCTGCAGGGCACAGGGCTAATATTTTAAATTCGAGTTTCAAGGAGATTGGAATAGGGGTAGTGGAAGGAAGCCAATATGGTAAAATTTTCGTGCAGGAGTTTATAGGTTAGAAAAAAAGGAAAAATTGGACGATCCGGTTTAACGGATCGTCCAATTGAAACCATTGTTGTTGTCCCAGTTACTGGCGGAATCTTTAAAGCAGAAGGTAATCTGGTTGTTCTGTAAACGAATTGTTTTCTCCCATCCTTTAAAACTCTTATCCATACGAATAGTGTTTACATTTGACCAACTTCTGGGGTCGCCTAACCCGTAGTGCAGGAATACCAGATCAGCTCCTGATCTGGACAGCAAACCATCATAAACTATGTTTACTTCATCAAAACCGCCCGGTTTCACCTCTACCCCTTTTGGGTAATCATTCCATGATTGAGTCATCATAACACCTCCAAAATGATATTTAAATTCCCTACTTATTATTGTCTACTATAGCCGTTAAATATTACTGGTCTTTTTTAACATTAAACGGTCAACTTATGATGATTAAAAGAGTATAAGCCTTTTACATGAGTTAAAAAGAAATAATCCTGGAACTCATTACAAAAGGAGAGGCAGATAAGGCCGGTCTGACAAAAATTGCCCTGGCCGGCAAGGGTGTTCTAAAAAGCCGGCTGCAATTTGCCAGCAAGGAAGATGTTGACAGGATAGAAAAAAAGCTGGAGGAAAACGGGAGTGCTCATTCATGAAGCATACTGGCAGTTCACAACTTCTAAAATCCTGACACTTGAATATTTAAACGGTATCAAATATAACAATCTGGAAGGAATAGATAATTTAGGCTTTTCCAGGATGGAACTGGCCCTTAAGCTGGTACAAGCTTTGTTTAAGCAAATCATGATTGATGGTTTTTTTCACGGAGATCCTCATCCGGGAAATGTAGCCGTTGGGCCACAGGGGCAGATTATTTTCATGGATTTTGGGATGGCAGGCCGGATGAATGAAAAAAGTAAAATTATCGCCGGCGATTTATTTCTTGCTTTGGTAGGCAGGGATGCGGACCGAGTTGCTAAAGCTGTTTTGGCCCTGGGAGTTGTTCCTGAAAATATTGATAAAAATCTTCTGCAGCGTGATATTGAATTGCTCCAGGAAAAATATTATACTACTTCTCTAGACCGGATCAGCTTAAAAGAGGCAATTGGCGATCTTCCGGAAGTAGTCTTTAAATACCGGGTACGTCTTCTGCCCGAATTTATTATGCTTGCAAAATCGCTGATGACACTGGAAGGAGTGGTTCAGGAACTTGCCCCCGGTTTAAACATTGTTTCAATGGCAGAGCCTTTTACGCGAAAACTTGTTGCTGAAAGATATCTAACAAAGGATTTGCCCGAAAAGCCTGGAAGGCTTTATTGGATATAGGTGAATCAGTTTATAAGCTGCCTGGGCGTATTGGGCAATTAACAGAGATTCTTGCTCAGGGTGAAGTAAAAATAAACTTCCGGTAGTTAAAACGGGATTTATCGCTGCCGGGTTCATAATGGTTTTTCTTGCGTTGATTGCACTGCGTAAATAGAAAAATCTATTTTATCTGTTTCTAAGAATTAGTTTTTTGCATAAGCAGATAATGGTCGATCCTGTTAAAAAGACTACTAAGATTAAACCGCAAACAGCCAGCAGAAGAGGTAAAAATGTCCACAGGGAAGGGTTTTGGGTTTGTTGAGTCAGTGCAGCGCGGGCTGCCGGTGAAACAAGGCGAAAAAACAAGTTTGTATAAATTGCTGCTAGAAAGGCATGGGCAAGCCGGGTCAGAATAAAAGGTTTCATTCTTATATCGGTTTCAGAAATTACGCTTGCCACCTGGGCGTGGATAGAGATTCCGCTCCAAGCCAGTATTATAGCTATTACCATAAGCTGTTGCAGTAAAGGAGCTTCTGATGCTGCAGCAAGTTTTGCTCCGACAGTCATTTCTATTAATCCGCTTGTTAAAGCTGGCAGGATTGACGAGGAAAAACCCAGCGGGATCAGGATAAGCCCTAACTTACCGGCAAAAAAATTAATCAACCCTGCCTGTTTTAACAGCTGGATTAGAACAGCAAATATTATTATAAACCCGCCGATGTTAAGAAGGCTCGAAATAGAGTTTTTGACAGCATCGCCCATGATTTTTCCGGGAGAACGGTTTTCCATCCTGTAGATGCGAAACAATTCGGAAAAAGCTCTGGCCAGGGGGAATCCCTTTTCAGTGGGTGTGGAAATCATTTCAGGATCGTTTTTTCCATAAAAGCGCAGAATAAGGCCCAGGGTCAGGTTGGATGTGTAATGTGCCGCTGCAATTACAGGTCCAAGCTCCGGGTTATTGAGCATGCCGACGGCAACAGCAACGAGCATAAAAAGAGGGCTTGAATTATTTGTAAACGAAACCAGCCGTTCCGCTTCAATACGCGTGCAGAGGCGCTGAGAACGCAAACGTGCTGTAATCATTGCCCCAATCGGGCAGCCGGAAGTATAGCCTACTGCCAGTACAAAAGAACCGCTACCCGGAACGTTAAAGAGAGGCCGCATTAAAGGTTCCATTAACGCACCCAGGAAATGGACCATGCCGAAGCTTAACAGTAATTCAGAAACGACCAGAAAAGGCAGAAGCGAAGGAAAAACAATGTTAAACCAGAGATTAATGCCTGTCAAAGCTCCCTGGTAGACGGTCCGTGGCTGTATAATTATTCCTGCAGTCAGCGTGATGATGCAGATCAGCCAAAAAAGTTGTTCCCTGCGGCGGCGGTCGGCTGCCAAAAGAATAAATAAATGTCTTTCAAAAACTATTAAGCTGATTATTATAAGAAGTAAAATGATCAGAACCCACATTTTGTCAGGCTCCTTTACTGAAAGCCTCTTTTCAAATGATATATATGGATTCCGGTCTTCCAATATGTTGGAATTGTTTTTGCGTGTAATCTATTTATTGTGCTTTTAACCTTAAACGTGTTATAAAATTAAAAAAAGGGGTAGTCTTTGTCAGTTTGAAAATTTATGCTATAAGCGATCTCCATCTCTCTTTTACTAGAACTCCTGATCCGGACAATTGGCAGCCTGACTTGCAATATAAACCGATGAGTGAAATAAACGAGGAGTGGGAGTCTCACGCCTTAAGAATTTATCATAACTGGCGTAAATCTATAGAGCCGGATGACGTGGTTTTAGTTCCGGGTGATATTTCCTGGGCTATGCGACTTGATCAGGCTTGTCAGGATCTTAATTTTCTAGGGCTTTTGCCGGGACTAATAATTTGCATCCAGGGAAATCACGATTACTGGTTGCAGAGTATTTCCAAGACGAGGGAAAGCCTTCCCCCGAACATGCGACTGATCAGGAATGATCATTTTTCCCTTGGCGGAACAGTTATCTGCGGTACCAGGGGGTGGTTGTGTCCCGGGAGCGACTACTTTCAACCGGGGGATATGAAAATATACTTGCGCGAATTGGGCCGACTGGAAAAATCACTTGCCAGCGCAGGCGCTTCCAAACAAGAAATTATTGTTATGATGCATTACATGCCGACTAATGAGAAGCATGAATACAGCGGTTTTATTGAACTGCTCCAAAAATATGGAGTAAAAAAGGTTGTTTATGGGCACCTGCATGACAGGGCTTGCCGTTTGCGTCTTCCAGATCATGCCTGGGAAATTTCTTTTTACCTGGTTAGCGCAGATTATTTAAATTTTGCCCCGCTTTTACTTACCTAAAGGCCAACTTCCTTTGCCAGATCAGTAAAGGCGGGGAGGGAATTAATTACTGTTTGCAGGGGGACGCTATAAGATAGACGAAAGTGACCCCTTAGACCAAATCCCTTGCCGGGAACGAGTAAAATATTGTACTTTTTGGCTGTCTGCACAAATTCGAGATCATCCTCCAAAGGCGATCGGGGGAACATGTAAAAGGCGCCCTGGGGTTTGATCATTTTAAAACCAAGTTTAGTTAAATGGGTGTACAGGAGATCTCTTTTTTCAAGGTATCCGCTAAGATCTACCTGCTCCTTCTGTAAATAGGCAACAAGGCGCTGCATTAAGGCAGGGGCATTGACAAAACCCAGCGTACGGTTGCAGAAAACCGTGCCTTCAATAAGCAGGTTGGCGTCAGCGGCTCCCGGATGTACCGCTATGTAACCGATCCGTTCACCGGCTAACCGAGGTCTTTACTGTGTGAGGTAACCAGAATACTGTTTGTTGCATAGTTAAATACAGGAGGCGTCTTTACCCCGTCGTAGACTATCCTGGCGTAAGGTTCATCTGAAATCAGGTAAATGGTGATGCCTAATTCGGATTCTTTTTGTTTTAAAACAGCTGCTAATTCTTTAAGACAGGCGGAACTATAAACAACACCTGTGGGATTATTTGGAGAATTAATAATAATTGCTTTTGTTTTTGAAGTAATAGCGCCGCCGATTGCATCTATGTCAGGTTGGAAATCTGCCCTGGTCGGGACCTCATGAATAACTCCACTGTGGTTGTCGACGTAGAATTTGTATTCTACGAAATAGGGCACAAGAACAATTACCTCATCCCCGGGATTTAAAATAGTCTTAAAAACGACATTCAGTCCGCCGCCGGCGCCGCAGGTCATGATAATATGTGAGGAATCAAGCGGCAAGCCCGTCTTTTCAGCCAGGTTGGCTGCTATCGCCTGGCGGGTTGTTTCGTATCCCGCATTGCTCATGTAACCGTGCATTCCCGGCAAAGGGTTGTCGGTCAATTTTTTAAGCATTTCCCGGAAAGCAGGCGGTGGTTCATTATCGGGGTTGCCCAGGGTGAAGTCATACACTTTTTCCGGCCCTAAAATTTTTCGCAGGCGTTCTCCTTCTTCAAACATCTGCCTTATCCAGGAAGCATTGGCGAGGTTCTCGTTTATTTTATTGCTGATCGGCATTAAAGATCCTCCTTGATCTGAAGATATTCTGTAAACAGGTGATTTTTTGATTTAATTAAAAACTAAAAAGAGGTTTTGTTGATGACAATTTCGGTAGCCTTATTTGATCTTGACGGGACTCTGGTGGATTCCCTTCCTTTTATCATGAGTACTTACAACCTTGTTTTTAAAAAGCTGAACCTTCCCTGGACTGAAACAGAACTGATGGAATGGATTGGCCGTCCGATAAGGGAAATCGCCTCATTTTTTGCAGGAGAAAAAAAAGACGATTTTTTAAAGCTCTACGAGAAATATTATAACCTTGACTTTGAAAATAACGTAAGCCCCTTTCCCGGTACTATTGAGATGTTGGAATTCCTTAAAACAAACAGGTTCCTTTTGGGTATAGTCACATCAAAAGGCAAAGAAGGAGCTATGCGAACTCTTGAAGTAACCGGATTGGATAATTATATGGATGTTGTTATAACTGCTCATGATGTTTGTGTGCATAAACCTTTCCCGGATCCAATCCTAAAAGCGCTTGATATATTGAACGTTTCCCCCGGACAGTCACTGTATATAGGTGACAGCCACCATGATGTTAAGGCCGGCCTTGAAGCCGGTACGACTACTCTTGCGGTAACCTGGGGTATGAACACCAGGGAGGAACTGGCGGCTTTAAACCCTGACGGTCTGCTCGAAAGCTGGGCTGACCTTAAAAGATATTTAGTTTGAAATTAAAACGGCGAAAGTGCTTAAACACTTCCGCCGTATTTTTACCGTAAGATTATTTGTAATTAAAAAAGCCGCTGCCTGATTTGCGTCCAAGGTGACCTGCACGAACAAGTTTACGCAACAATGGGCAGGCACGGTATTTAGAATCCTGGGTTTCCTCAAAAAGAGAATCTTGTATTAACAGTGTGGTATCCAGTCCAATTAAGTCTGCCAGAGCGAGGGGACCGATAGGATGATTGGCGCCCAGTACCATTCCCTTATCGATATCTTCCGCTGATGCCACACCTTCTGAAAGGACAAATATAGCCTCGTTGATCATTGGGATCAGGATACGGTTGACGACGAAAAGTGGCGCCTCATTAACCATGATCGGCTGCTTGCCCATTTTCTCCGCAAGTTCAAATGTAAGCTTAACTGTATCGTCGGCAGTGTCAGCTCCCCTGGTTACTTCCACAAGCTTCATTACCGGCACGGGGTTGAAGAAATGCATACCGATGAATTTATCCGGCCGTTTGGTGACGGAAGCCATTTGGGTGATTGAGAGGCCGGAAGTGTTGGAAGCAAAAAATGTGGACGGGGGACAAATCTTTTCCAGTTCGCTGAAAACAACTTTCTTAAGATCCATTTTTTCTATTACCGCTTCAACGACAAAATCCGCTTCCGCCAAAATGTCCATGTCTACAGTTCCCCTGACACGGCCAAAGATAGCATCGGCTTCTTCTGCGCTGAGACGGTTTTTCTGAACATCCCTGTCCAGATTTTTGCGGATTATATTTAAGCCGTTAGAAACAAAATTGTCCGCAATGTCCCGCATAATAACGTTAAATCCCGCTTTTGCCGCGGTCTGGGCTATACCCGCTCCCATGATACCGGCGCCCAATACTGCAAATGTCTTAATTGCCAATTACTTGAACCTCCCTTAAAACTTTTTTATCTGTACAAGCCTTAACCGTTGGAAAAAAACGGTTTTGCATCAGAGTTTTTATGTCTATTATTTTTTCTATATAAAAGGGAATAAGTCCTCTTTTTTATTAAAAATAACAATGATAATGGTATACTATAAAGCAAGGTTAAGGCTAAAGGACGGATTATTTTGCTGCTTTCTTTATTGATAACCCTTTTTGCAGATCAACTGGCCAAAAATATCATTCAGAAACTAATGTCAGAAGGACAGTCTATTCCGCTTTTTCCGTTTTTTTACCTTACTTACACACGCAACCCGGGCGCCGCTTTTGGACTCTTTGCGTACCGGACCAACATCCTGATCGCAATCACCATTCTGGTGATCGTTATTATGACGGCCATACTGCTTGTACGGCCTATTAACGGGGAAAAAAGACTGATCAGAATAGGCATGGGCTTGATCATCGGCGGCGCTTTGAGCAATTTGATTGACCGGCTGCAATTTGGGCTGGTTATAGATTATCTTGACTTTCGTGTTTGGCCGGTTTTTAATTTTGCCGACACGGCAATCTTTATCGGCGCCTGTCTTTTGTTTAAGGAGATTTGGTATGGAGAGTCATTACGAGATAGATGAGTTAAATGCGGGGAAAAGGCTTGATCTTTACCTCGTTGATCAGAACCCTGCCTTAAGCCGTTCCCATATTCATAATTTAATAGCCGGCGGGAATGTACTCGTGAACGGCGATTCAGCAAAACCGGGCAGCCGGTTGAAAACTGGTGACGAAGTTATCCTGCGTGAAATTCAGCCGATAGATCCTATTCCTGCGCCTGAACCGATTACCCTGGACATATATTATGAAGACAGTCAACTTGTAGTGGTAAACAAACCTAGAGGCATGGTTGTCCACCCTGCGGCGGGGAATCATTCAGGAACGCTGGTAAACGCTCTCTTATTTCACTGCCGTGATCTTTCCGGTATTAACGGGGTGCTTCGTCCGGGTATTATACACAGACTGGATAAAGACACTTCCGGTTTGCTCTTAGTGGCCAAGAATGACGCTTCGCACCTTAACTTAAGCAAACAGCTCCAGGATCGCACGATTGTAAGGCGTTATTTGGCCTTAGTACATGGGGTGGTGATGGAAAACCAGGGAGTTGTGGAAGCGCCTGTAGGAAGACATCCACGCGACCGTCAGCGCATGGCTGTCATAAATACAGGCGGACGGCACGCAATTACACACTATGATGTTGTCAGGCGCTTCGAGAAAGTAACTTTGCTGAGGGTCAGGCTTGAAACAGGCAGAACCCACCAGATCCGTGTACATATGACCTACCTTGGTTACCCGCTGGTAGGTGATACAAAATATGCCCCGTCAAGAAATCATTTTAGTCTTGAGGGACAGTTTCTTCATGCCCAGGTTTTGGGTTTTAAGCATCCATCTTCCGGGGAGTATCTGGAATTTTCAGCCCCGCTGCCCGAAGAACTGGCTGCTTTTCTGGAACAGTTTGAATGCTTTTAGACGCTTACGGCGTCACGAACTACAATATGTTGTTTAAAACGATATCGTCAAGCAGCGACACCAGGCGTTGCTTTTTGGTTTTTTCAAAAACACCTTGCCACTTATTTCCGTAAATTTGGATTCACGACATTGTTTTTAGCGGTAACAAGAACAATGTTATTTAAATCGCCTTCAATAAAAAATCACATCATTCCTTACTTCCTTGTTTGTTTTTAAATATTTCAACCTCTTTTCTATGCTGGTTAAAGGCCAGCGTCTTAGCCCGCCTCCATTTCCCTTTTCCATTCGCTTTAAATTTATCTTAAAAAGACGAATTCTGAATGATCGTGTCATAATATGATATGGTTATCCAGTTAGCTCAGAAAGCGTCATTGGCCCGGCAGTTACGCAAGCCTTAAGGAGACGGTTGAAAAGCTCAGGTTCCCAAAAGCGGCGATCAAAACGGTAACAAAATTCATTCAGGTAGGACTGAAGATGATGATTATCAAGTCCATGGAAAGTACCAGCGATAAAAGCTTTGGCATTAGAAATGATTGTATGGACCCACTTGAAAGTATCCAACCCTTACTCCTTGTTTTCATTGATAATAATACGCTCATGCTGATAAC
>JBAZGB010000010.1:0-53174 GCA_041653135.1 Eubacteriales bacterium
CTTCCGTGACATCATCATTATACCCTTCTTGAACCGGTTCGCTTATTTTCAGCCCTGCCCGGGACACCCAGACCTTAGCATCAACAAGGGTTAACTTATACAAGTCGGGTACTTCCCGGAGATCTTTGCCCAGGCTGACAGTAAGCTCGATCCGCCTTGGCGGCTTGACTTCGGGATCATTTGGGCCTATATCCTGAGCAATCACGTAGCCTTCGGCCACATCGTCATTATGCTCTTTAACGACCTGGACTCTAAGGCCCAGATTTTTGAGGGTTTTTTCAGCTTCCTCCTGGCTTTTGTTAACAACATCCGGCACCTTGATTTCGGGAACATTAAAATAAAACCTGTTAAAAGCATAGGCAGCCCCGGTTAAAACAAAAATTAACAACAGGCTGCCAATAAGCACACTCAACGGGCGTACTTTCCGTTTTTTTGCAACGGCAATCTCAGGTCCCTCCTTTTCTTCCTCTTCAACTAAAGGTTCAAACAACCCCGTCGCTGTATTTTCAAAGGCGCCGTTTTCCGTCGGCTCACCCTTGTTTTTAGACAACGATTCCCGCAAATGCAGGGATAGTTCCCGCCCGTTTTGAAATCTTTTTGCGGGATCCTTGGCTATTGCGCGAAGAATTACTTCTTCCAGCTGCGGAGTTATCCTTTCATTTAACTTTGAAGGGGGTTCGGGTTCGTCCTGAATGTGTTTTAAGGCCACTGCAATAAGGTTGTCCCCCTGATAGGGAACGGAACCCGTTAACATTTCATAAAGGACAACACCCAGTGAATAAAGGTCCGACCTCTGGTCAGCCAGCTGCCCGCGCGCCTGTTCCGGTGACAGGTAATGTACCGAACCGATAAAGGAATTCGTATAAGTAATCGTGGTTCCTGTTACATCCCGTGCAATACCGAAGTCGCTTAATTTTGCCCATCCTTCCCTGGTTATCAAAATATTATGCGGCTTTACGTCCCGGTGAACTATATTATTTTCATGAGCATGTGTAAGCGCCTCACAAATTTGACACACTATATGGATTGCCCTTGCCGGGGACAAAGGTCCTTCTTTGGCAATGACTGCCTTCAGATTATCCCCGTGAACATATTCCATGACCAGATAATGTATATTTCCTTCCTGTCCGACATCGTAAAGACTGACAATATTGGGATGGCAAAGACTGGCAACCGCCCTCGCCTCATGTTGAAAACGCCTTACAAAATCGTAATCGGTTGTATATTCCGGCCGCAGGATTTTAATTGTCACGGGACGTCCAAGGGAGGTATCCAGGCCTTTGTAAACAACAGCCGTTCCCCCGCTGCCGAGTTCCTCAATTAATTCATACCTGCCCCCAAGCGTCTTACCAATCATAGTGTCCAACTCCATATGTCTTTCAGGTTAATTTGTCCATATATAATATATTACGAAAGATTAATAAATTTTTACAGGATCATTAGACTAGTCAACCGCCACTATAATAACTGAAATATTGTCAGCTCCCCCGGCATTTAAAGCGCATTGAACAAGCGCATTCACCGCCTGGTCAAGATCGGCGGAATTTAAAACTTCTTGCAAAATAGTTTCGTCACTGACAAAACCGGATAGACCATCCGTGCATAAAAGAATCATATCCCCCGGCAAGAGCTGAAAATGATCAATGTCAGTTTCCATGTTCAATTCTACGCCCAGCGCCCGTGTCAGAACATGACGGTAAGGGTGGCTTCTCGCCTCTTCTTCGGTGATAACCCCTTCGTTCTGCATCTCCCGGACCATCGAATGATCCCGGGTTAACTGAACAATGGTTCCGTTCCTGAACAGATAAATTCTGCTGTCGCCTACATGAGCCAGGTAAAATGTATCGCCCCGCACTATAATACAGCTCAAGGTCGTGCCCATACCGTGGTAATTCTCACTCTTGAAGGAAGCCACATAAACAGCCTTGTTTGCCCTTTTAACCCCTTCCGCCAGAATCACACCGGGATCCTGATCTCGGTCCGGATAGGAAATTAAGATACTTTCCAGTTCCTGGAGGATTAAACGGCTGGCTACTTCGCCAGACAGGTTTCCGCCCATACCGTCGGCTACTGCAAAAAAACCGAGTTCTGGACGGACACAGATGCTGTCCTCGTTTACAGAGCGTACGCTGCCGATGTCGCTGGCCTGGCTCCATCTCATAAGTCCACCTCGTCATATTCATAGGTAACCGGTCTATTTTCCCGCATTCTCCGCCATTTTTACCAAAGGCATGATCAAATCCATAGGCAGAGGGAAAACAATCGTGCTGGCTTTGTCTGTTGTAATTTCTCTGATCGTCTGAAGGTAGCGAAGCTGCATAGCAGCCGGCGCCTGGGAAATGATTTGAGCTGCCTGGGCCAGTTTCTCGGAAGCCTGGTACTCACCGTCGGCATGGATTATTTTCGCCCGGCGTTCACGTTCTGCTTCAGCCTGGGCAGCCATTGCCCTTTGCATGGTGGAAGGAAGTTCAAGGTCCCGGATTTCAACCAAGTTCACTTTAATCCCCCAGGATTCTGTTCCTTCATCAATCGTCTTTTGCAGGCGCTGGTTTATTTCTTCTCTTTTAGCAAGTATCTCATCCAGTTGTGATTGGCCCATGATACTGCGTAAAGTAGTTTGAGACAATTGTGAAGTAGCGCGAAAATAATCTAAAACATTTACGACTGACTGAATGGGGTTAACCACTTGGAAATAGACTATGGCATTTACCTTAATCGTCACGTTATCATTTGTGATGGCTTCCTGGGAGGGGACATCCATTGTTACTACCCTTAGATCTGCTTTTTGCATACGTTCAATAAAGGGAATTAAAAAAATCAATCCGGGACCCCTTGCTCCGACAACACGGCCAAGGCGAAAAATCACCCCGCGTTCGTATTCCTGTACAATTCTGATAGCTGACGACAAAAAAACCAGAATCACAATGACCAGAATGGACGTTAGAAAAATATTCATTCTTTTTACCTCCTTTTAATTATTATTCTTTTTCTTAACCGTTAATTTTAAGCCTTTTACCGAACTTATGACAACCTCTTCACCTTCGTTAACCGGGCCTTCTTCAGAAACGGCATTCCATAAACCGCCTGAAAAAAGTACGATCCCCGCCGGGTTTAGCGTAGAGCGTACAACAGCCGTCTGCCCAATTATTCCTTCCGTACCTGTAATTACATGCCGTTTTTGCCCGCTGACGACCGCCAGAAGCAATAAACCAACCAGGGCCACGAAAAAAGCAGTCGTGACCACGATTAACCATGGTCTGATCATAACTCCGGGTCCGCTGCCTGTAAAAAGCAAAATGGAGCCCATCACAAACGACACAGCGCCGCCGGCGCCTATCACTCCATGGCTGGTTACAAAGGCCTCGGCGGCAAAAAGTCCAAAAGCAAGAAGTAACAGCATTATACCAACCCAGTATGCGTCAAGGGTTCCAAGGCCGTAAAGGCCCAGAAGAAGGCCTAGAGCGCCTACCAAACCCGGGAATACAGCTCCCGGGTGGTAAAGCTCCGCGATCAGGCCAATCATGCCTAATGTAAAAAGAAGATAAGCAACTTCCGGATTGCTTATCGCCGTTAAAAATTTCTCGCGAAGGTTCATCGCCACCGGAAACAAATCTACATTTCCCGTAATCAGGATATCTATCATCCCGTCCCGGATGGTTAATTCTTTCCCATTTAAATCTTGAAGCAGTTCGTCCATTGTGCGGGCACGCGCGTCAATAAGATTAATTTTTAAAGCTTCCTGATCAGAATAGGATTTGCTTTCACGTACGGCAAGCTCTGCAGCCTGAACATTCCTGCCGCGCAGCTGGGCAAGCGAACGGACCCAGGCTGCGGCATCCTCGGTGATTTTTTGGCCCGAGACTCCGGATTCTTCAGTTTGTCCGGAATTGGCAGAAACGGGATGGGCCGCGCCAATCCTGCTCCCGGGCGCCATAACAGCATAATGAGCGGCTATAGTAATAAAGGTCCCGGCAGAACCTGCCCAGCCTCCCTGAGGAGACACATAGACTATCACAGGCACTTCAGCGTTTAAAATATAATCAACAATCTGCTGCGTTGAACCATACAAACCGCCGGGCGTATTTAGTTTAATTATGCAGGCAATGCCTTCACTTTCAGCAAGATCGATCCCCCGCCGGATATAACTGGCTGTCACCGGCACGATTGGGCCTTCAACGGAAAGCACTACAACATGGATGCGGTTGACACCTGCACAGGCAGTACCCGCCGGCAGCAACCAAAAAAGCAAAACAGTCAAAAAAAGTAATGCTTTTGCTTTTTGTCTGATCATCCGAATCCTCCCCCAAACTTGAGATGTATTCTGACAATAATGACAATTTGAGGAAAATTGCAGATACCAAAACTACAGGTAATTATACCATGAATTAATAACCTGTACTAGCCGCCTATTAACAGGCAGCAGGTACCTGCTCCGAAACCAGAAAGAACATTCCCTTTTAACTACATAAAAATGAAAAAACGAGAAACAATACACCTGCGAAAAATCCACTTTGACCGGTCTCTGATCGTGTTTGATCCATCAGGGACTACTTTTATTTCTAGTTACTATTGGAAGGGGAGATTGTCCCCGGTGTTGGATTTCCCTGTCAAGCCGATGCTGCTTGAAAAAAGAAGCAGACCGTTCGACTCCAGAGAATATCTTTTCGAGTGGAAAGTGGACGGTATAAGGCTCCTGATGTTCTACAACAACAAAGTGATACGCCTGCAAAGCAGGACAGGCAGGGACTGCACGAGCGCATTTTTTGAGCTTTCACCCGAGATTTCTGCACGGGAAGCTGTTTTAGACGGCGAAGTTACTGTTCTCACCAACGGCAGGCCTGATTTTGAAGCAGTTATGCAAAGGTACCTGTCCAGCCCCACCCGGTTAAACAAAACTTCCTGGAAAACGCCGGTATCCTATGTTGTTTGGGATATTCTCTGGAACGACGGAAAATCCACAATGGACCTGCCTTTAATTGTCTTTGGATATTCAAAAAAGGACGGGGGAATTCTGGTTGGCGGCGATAGAATACAAGGCCATGCCATCGGGATGAGTCCTGACGAGAGAACCGTTTTGAAGGAATTGCTAGATCAGTACGGCAAAGTTGAAGGGCAGGCGGTCTATTTACCTCTGGGTATCAAAGGACGCGTAAAATTTACCACCTGGACGGCAAAAGGCAACATGCGCGATTGTACCTGGGTAAGTTTTGAAACTTAAACCACCTCTAAAAAGTCTACGGGCGCCATCCCCGGTTTTTAATAATTCTATAGGCCATGCGCAGTTCGGCGGGGACACCTCAGCAATTTTAGCAGAAGTTCTAAACATCTCTAATTCACCCGGCCTTTAATGTTTTTGGGCGCCTTATGTTTTGCCTATGTTTTATTGGAGAAATACTTTGCCTTCATCCCCGTCGACAACTACTTTTTGGCCTTCCTTAATAGCTTTCATGACACCCGGCACATTCACCACGGCGGGGACCCCGAACTCTCTGGCTACAATGGACCCGTGGGACAGGTATCCTCCGGTTTCCATGACTACCGCGCAGGCTTTTAAAAACAGCGGCGTCCAGCCCGGGTCGGTGGATGGCGCTATCAGGACATCTCCCGGCTGCAGCCTGTTTCCCTCGCCCGGATGGCTGATCAGCCGGGCAATGCCGGAGGCTTTCCCTGCGGCAGTCGCTACTCCCTGCAAGTAATTACCGGAATCATGTACGACAGGCTCCGCAAAAATTGGCTCTTTTCCCATGATGACGTCAGGTGTAGCAAACGCCTCTTTTTCCTTCTGGCTTGCTTTTCGTGCCGCCACCAGGGTCCGCAGTCCGTTGCCGTTCCAATCCCCCTCCAGTATGGAAACCAAATCCGGCCAGGAACAATAGAATATATCACTCTGCTCCTCAATAATACCCCGCTGAGAAAAACGCCTGCCCAGCTCCAGGGCCATCAAACGATAAGGTTTCAGGGCCATGACCAGAACCGATTTGGTCATTTCCCGGACTGCCGCTCCCTCTTGAGCCTGCCGGATCCCTTTTCGTATCTCCGCCAGTTCGTCAGGGGGCGCCTTTTCTGTTACTTCCCGCCAGGCCCGGTCAAATTTCTCCTTTTGCCGGGCTTTCCATTGATCGGGGTTTGCGGTTGCCATGGTACTCCTGATTATATCCATAAGATACGAGGGGTCTTCCTCCCACCGGGGATTTATGACATCAAGCTCGTAAACCGCCCGGTGCCCGTATTCCTTGATAAACTTCCGGAATTCCTTTTTAAAAGGAGAGTTTTCCGGCAGATGCTCTTCCCAGGAACGGGGGTCAAAATTTTTCCCGGTTAAATATTGAACGACGGCTTCATCCTGACGGGCCAACTGGGCCAGTTCCATTAGGCGATAGCCATGATCGGCGCTGGTTATTCCGGATTCTCCGCCCACCATTAAACCGTTCATCACGAGTATCGTTTCCGGACCTAAATATCCAGCCAGTTTTTGCAGCAGCATCACAAACGGAAAAGTGCCAACCCCGCTTAAGAAAGTGAACTTTTCACAATATGCCTTAATGATTTGCCCCAGTTCATTGTATTTATCAATAAAACTGCGGTCGGGAATCCGGCCGGATCCGGATCCGATCAGGGATTCGACGGACCGGGCAACTTCGGCGAAAGTACCGGAGGCATTGGCAGCCGCCTCCATAATGAGAGATGCGCCTTTCATCCCGCGGCGCTGTCTCTCCAGGCCAATCTCACCCTTATAGGGGTCGGTGTCTTCTATTTCGATTACAGGCTGGTGTCCTCCCCAGTTGGGATTAAAATCTTTGGGCAGCATTCCGGAACAATCATAATAAGCCCACTGCAGGGCAGATATGTTGCAGTACAACCTGCCCTTGACCAGGCGCGAGAATTGAAAACCTTCCGGGATAGGATAGCCGGATTCCGATATAGAAGTGTACTGGATAGTATCGATACCGTCCTTCATTACCCGGCGGTGCAGGGGACTGATAACCATGGGGACAGCATCCCGGTAGTTGCCGTTGGACCATATCTGGACCTTGTTTTTTAAAGCGTCAAAGGTATAGCAGGGCAGTGCGGTAACCGGCCGGGCCTGGAGCAATACGAAATTATGCCCGTCAAAGGCCCATTCCACATCCTGGTGCTCTTCGCCTTCTCCCATGGACTCGAAAACCCGCGCCAGCAGCAAACCCAGTTTTTCGATATTCTCGTCCGGCAGAACCTGCTGCGAAGCCATCTCCCCGTTCGGTACAAAACTGGTTCCGCCGCTTGCGCAGGTCCTGGTCATTCCCTGCTTGGCTCCTGTTTTCTTTGTTTTGAGGCGGGGCACGGCATAATAGGCCGAGGCGTCAAGATAATAGGTGTCGGGCTCTATTGCGCCGCTTACCACCGATTCTCCCAGCCCAAAGTTGGCGTTGACCACGAACAGGTCCTCGCGGCCGGTTTGAGGATCGCAGGTAAAGGCCACCCCGGCTGCCCGCGCCTCAACCATCTTCATGATCACCACCGCGGGCAGGACATCCTGATCCGCCAAACCCAGCTTTCGCCGGTACGCCACCGCTCGGGGTGTCCACAGGGAAGCGTAGCAATCCTTGACAGCTTCCAGTATGTTTTCCCAGCCTTTGATATTTAGACAGGAATTGTGGATACCGGCAAAAGACGCCTGGGCGGAATCTTCCGCAGTGGCCGAAGACCGGACGGCACACGGCTCCCCCAGTATGCCCATGCTTTCCAAGCTGGACTCCAGTTCATCCCGGATATTTGAAGGGATTCTCCCGGCCTTGATTTTTTCTCTGATCAAAAGGAGTTTTTGCTCAATCTCCTTTTCTCCAATGTTGTCGACAGTCACACTTCGTGTGATTTCCACCATGTCTTTAATCAGATTGTTTTCTTTTATAAAAATTTGATATGCCCCGGCTGCGAGAACACCTCCTGTGGGAACACAAAAACCGTACCGGTCAAGCCTGGCCAGGTTCCACCCTTTTCCTCCAACCGCTTCCACACCGGCTTGAAAAGCCTCCGGCCAACTCAAAAAAAATACTCCGCTGCTCTTTTCCACATGCATCCTCCCCTAAAAACGGTTTACTTTTTAATTCTTTTCCGATAGATCCCTGTGCCTGTTTATATTTAGCTTTCTTTCCTCTCGATTGCCCCGTATATAAACAGGTCCACCATTTTTGCCATTTCTTTGCGAAGTTCGAACCTTGACGGGTCCTTCAGCCAATTCAGGACAATAACGCAGCGGGAAATATTTAATTGCTCCACCATCAGCTCAACAGAAAAATCCTGCCTGATTTCGCCGGCCTGCTGGCCCTGCCTGATAATCTCAGTCATCATGATTTTCGTGCCTGTTTCGCCGCTGCAGTCTCCGGATCCCAAAGACATACATTTTAAGCGATATCCCAAACATATTCCCGTAATTTCCGGATTGGTTTCTACCCACGCATATGCTTTATCCAACACGGCCATTAAACGTGTCCCCGTATCAGGCAAGTTTCGTAGATTATCAAGTGTCTCTTGGGCCAGCCCCATGGAGATGACTTTTACATATTCATCAACAATAGCCTCTTTGACGGGAAAATGATTATACAGAGTTTTCCTGGCGATATCTGCTGTTTCGGCAATCTGTTCCATAGTCGTATTGCCAAAACCCTGGCGCTGAAATAAATCCATGGCCGCTTCAATGATCTTTTGCCGCGTCTCATTCTTCTTTCTTTCCATCCTGCTTTCGCCGGGTGCTCCCATCGACTCCATTGCCACCTCTCATCCATAAATGCCATGTATTGACGATCATTTTATTAATCACATCGATCTATCAATAGGAAACAAATTATACTGCTATACATTATATACTATTATACATTATATACTATTATACAATGTGTAATATAATTATAATTTTCCATCATAATTATCGATGTGTCAATACCCAATACCACCGCTGGGATGCCGTTATTATACACCGGGCAAAAAGATCAGCAGCCTGGATCGTGAACATCCGGCGCAGATTACCGCGGCCCTGTTCCCCTGCCTGTTTTTACCCTTATTTTAGCGCCGTTTGTATATACGAAAAAAAACAAAACCACTAGATTAGTTTGCCAACAGGCCCCTTAATCAAGTGGATGAATTGGCCCACTCTTTATCCCCCAACCAGACCAGGAAGTATTTTAATGTTTTTTAAAACCTGTTTTGATAATAAAAACACTGAAAGATTATTACCTTCCAGGGCGATGGAGTAGTAATTTCGGCACAAGCATTACTAGTTATTGTTCACCCGCCGGCTCTCTTTAAGCATCCTGGCAAAAACACTTAAGCTGCCGTCATTCTCACCTTCACCGGCCTGATGTTCTTTAGGAAAGAATCCACTCCGAAGAAAGCGAAAGCCGCCTCATGCAAAAAGCAACAGACATAAGGCCATAACTCCCATTCCCGCGATAAGACCATATATAGAAATATGATGCTCCCCATATTTTTCAGCAGCTGGCAGCAATTCGTCCAAAGAAATATATACCATAATGCCAGCGACACCGGCAAATACTAAACCAAACATGGAAGCATTCAGAAATTTAATCATTAGGAAATAGCCGATTAACGCTCCTACAGGTTCGGATAAACCCGAAAGGAAAGAGTATTTAAAAGCTTTTTTTCTGTCACCTGTTGCATAAAATATCGGAATAGAAACCGCAATGCCTTCAGGAATATTATGAATTGCTATCGCAACTGCTATACTGATACCTATTTTGGGATCTTGAATATTAGCAACAAAAGTAGCTAATCCCTCGGGAAAATTATGAATTGCTATAGCCAAGGCTGAAAATAAACCCATTCTTAACAATACCAGATCAACTGTTCCATCTTCTTTCATATCTTCTATTTCACATATTTCGTGGGGATTATCTTTACTTGGAATAATTTTATCAATTAAAGCAATCAAAAAAATCCCTACAAAAAAAGCGATAACAGTAACCCAATATCCCTTTGGTGCGCCATATATAATTTCTAAAGATTCTCTCGCTTCTGTGAAGATTTCTATCATAGAAACATAGATCATTACACCTGCAGAGAAACCTAAAGAAGCTGATAAGAATATTTTGCTTGTTTTCCTCGCATAAAAAGCAAATAAACTCCCTATTCCTGTAGATAACCCCGCAAATAATGTAAGCGCAAAAGCAAGTAGAAATTTATTTGTACTTATATCCATAAGCGTTTTCCCCGATATCCACTATAATTTATGGCAGCCCTTTTTCATCCTATTTCAATCTGCTCAAAATTTCGACTATAAAAACCCTTATTATGCTAAGAATTTCTTTACAATCATCCTCTATCTCATTACCCTGAGATGTAATAGAACGATAGGAAAAAGGATTTCACCCTTCTCCAGAGAATCTTTAAACAAAGAATTCCAGGGAAGGTATGAAGTTGGAATGACGGATTCCTTCTATTTTACTTATTTCTCCTTGTTCCATCGACCCATTTCATCTCTGTTCGGCATATCCATAACGATATTATATAAATAGAAGCCTTTCACAATTCTACCATCCGGATTGCCACTAAAGAATCGTGCTGTTGTATACTGATTAAAAGATTTACTCAGGCTATAAATGAAAAGTGGCGATATTTTTTGAACACAAATATTATAGAAGTATACAATTTAAGCAAGCAATTTGGAGATTTTAAAGCCGTCAAAGACGTCTCTTTTTCAATTGAAGCAGGAGAGATTTTTGGATTTCTCGGACCCAATGGCTCTGGTAAGACCACGACTATCAACATGCTCACCGGACTTGCAAGACCTACATCAGGCTCAATTCGTATTGCCGGTCAAGACGGTATTATGAACATCAAAAGGGTTCAGCAAATTATTGGGATTGTCCCAGATGAAAGCAATCTATACGAAGATTTAAGCGGATTCGACAATCTCGTGTTCTGTGCTTCTCTTTACGGCATAAGCAAGAACAATAGGGAGACACGGGCAAAGCTGTTATTGGAGCAGTTTGGTCTTGCTGATGCCGGTAATCGACCCTTTAAAGCATATTCAAAAGGGATGAAAAGAAAACTTACCTTTGCCGCTGGAATTATCCATGAACCTAAAATTCTTTTTCTTGACGAGCCTACTACCGGAATTGATGTCGAAAATGCAAGGCAAATAAGAAAGCTTGTAAAAGACCTTAATAATACCGGGACAACCATTTTCCTCACGACACACTACATTGAAGAGGCGGAAAGACTCTGCAATAGAGTTGGTTTTATAGTAGACGGTAAGATTGTTCATATAGACAAAGTAGAAAACCTTATGACCGGGGATGAAAAGGAATACATTATTGAGTTTACCCTGGATACTCACGATTCAACTTTAACAAAGTCAATGATTCAAGCTTTTCCAGGTACCAAGGTCAGTAAAATTGACAATCAAAAAATCAGAATCATTCTAAAAGAAAAAACAGATCTTGCGCCATTTATCAAGTTTTTCGAGGACTCTAACAAGCTTATTTATGAAGCAAGAATTATACGACCTTCTCTGGAAGATGTATTTGTAAAAATTACAGGAATTGAAATTGCAAAAATGAAAAAAGAGAAGGACGAAAAAAAATGAATCAAGCAATAGCTTTTATGAGTATTTTGATGAAAGATATGAAAACTTACTATCTAAAACCACCGAATATTAGCTGGGGCATTATCTTTCCAATTTCATGGGCGCTTATGTTTTTTGCCAGATCAGAAAGTGCCGTTGATAGCAGGGGTATCCTACCAGGAGTAATGGCTTTATCCATACTATTTGGAACCACCTCAATGCTTGCGGTCACCATCACTTTTGAAAGGAAAAGCCGTTCATTTGAGAGGCTGTTGCTAGCTCCAATCAGCCTTAACCTATTGATGCTTGCGAAAACTACTGGAGCGATCTTCTTTGGAGTAATCAATGCTTTCATACCAGTATTATTCGCCTCGTTCATGGTCGATTTATCAGGAATAAACTGGCTAGCAGCATTTTTTGGTGTTATTCTTATTGCAGTTACCTCCACTTTCTTGGGCTTATTCATCGCAGTTTCCGTAAGTGAAGTGTTTGAAGCGCAGACTTTTTCGAATTTTTTCCGTTTCCCAATGATGTTTCTTTGCGGCTTATTCATTCCGATCAGCAACTTGCCTGCGCTGGTCAGGCCCCTTTCCTTTATGCTGCCATTGACATATGGAGCAGATGTTCTCAGGTTTTCAATTAATCACACAGGCATTATCCAACCATGGATCAGTTATTTGGTATTATTGGCTTTTAGCTTTGGACTGTTTTTAATCAGTACACGAAATATCAAGAAGAGATGGATCTACTGACCATTAAATTCAATACCTCTTAACTTTTTATATCCAACAAATAGATAAAGAACACCTACTGCAAGCGGTACAATCATATGTACAACCAATTCTCCCTGCATCAGCAGCCCCATAAGGAGTCCGAGCCCAACAGGGATGGTCACAAGATACCCGCCAATTTTCTCGAATTTCAAACCAACCGTAAGCCCTATAAACGTTATGGGAAAAATCGTCAGCCACACATTATCCCACAAGGTATACGCAGGGTTCATAAAAGGCAAGGGGTTGCCATACCCGAAGTAAAATGGCAGACCGAAGGCAAGGATAGCCACAGCGACAATCCGCGCAGCCCATTTCATTTTGTTTAACATTTTATTGTTTTGGCTCATAAATTTCAGCGACCTCTTTTTCTATTGCAGATTTCATCTCCGATGCCGCCATCGAATAAAATGAAAAACGTCGATGTGGCCAAGCCTAAGCGATGGCATGGGGATACTTTGACGGCAATCGCTTGCGCACTCGACAAGAATGTTCCATAGCCTAAACCAACCAACACCCCCGCCGACAGAAGCATCCAACCTTGATACGATTGACTAAAAACCACCAAACCCAGCGCGAACAGCAGGATGGCCGGGTACATGACAAAATTTTCCCCTTTTTGATCAAACAAGCGGCCGGTGAACGAACGGGAAATCAAAGTAGCCGCAGCATAAACAATAAAGAAAAAGCTGCCCGCATCTACCAAATTGATGTCCCTGACATAAGCAGCAATAAAGCTTAGAATACTTGACAGCCCTATACCGATTAATATGCCGATAAACGAGATCGGTATGGCTTTAGCTTCAAAGAAGTTTTTGAGTGCAAATCCTTTCATATTTGCTGCTTGTTCTTTGGTTAACTCAACTTCCGGCGCCTTTAGAAAGAATACAGAAATCAAGCTGACGACTAAAATGATGGCCACTAAGCTGACAATCATACTGAAGCTGCCCTGACGAATGATAAACATGCCTAAAAAAGGGCCGATTGCAGAAGCCAGTGCATTACTCATGGCATAATAGCTGATGCCTTCACCCCGCCGTTCCGGAGGAATAATGCTCGCGACAATCGTTCCCGTAACTGTTGATGCAATGCCAAATCCTGCCCCATTAAAAAAGCGAACGAGGATAAAGGGCATCAGGCCGTGCACGCAAAAATACAACAGTGTTGTTCCAAGGAAAAAGACTAACCCAATATAGAGTGTCTTTTTCCGGCTAACTTGATCGATCGCCCTGCCGGTAAAGATACGCGCCACAAGTGTGCCGACAACAAAAATTCCGGACACAAGTCCAGCCTCACTTGTCGAAGCTTGCAAGTTATCCATTGCATAGATTGCGGTCGTCACTATCAGAAGATAGAATGCCAAATAAATAAATAAATTCGTTAATGAATCAATCAAGAAATCTCTTGTCCATAATTGGGTTTTACTCATTGTTTTTGTTCCTTCTGAAGATGTATGAATCTTGTTTTCTAACTAACATGCAAAACACTTCCATTTAATAAATCCGAGAAAACCGCTTTCGTCTTATTCATATGTACATTATACTCATTCCCAAACCGAAACAAACAGCTGAGATTTCGCTGCAGTTCCTGGTAATGAACTTAGAACATCGGTTCCGGCTTCTTTTTGGTAATAACTTCAAGTTTAAGTTGTTAAAGTTATGGAAATAGATATAATGTCTACAATGTCTAAAACATATATAACGAAAGGAGGCTTTAAAATTGTCGCTTAATAAACTGGAGCTGCAAAACTTAAGACATCTAATTTATTCTCATGAAACCGCTACTCAAAAACTGGGAGAATACACGCAGCAATCTATGGATCCACAGATAAAGCAAATGTTTCAACAATCAGCTCAATCAGCAAAAAATACCAAACAAAAATTAATGTCATTTTTGCATTAAAGGAGATGAAAGTATGCAGGAGAAAGATATGGTAAACGATGTCCTGTCTATGATTAACAGCAGTTTGACAGGTTATGCTAATGTTATTGCCCAGTGCTCTGACCAAAATCTAAGGCAAACAATACAACAAATCAGAAATGCCGATGAGCAGTTTCAATATGATCTATATAAGGTTGCCGAACAAAAAGGTTATTATAAAGCCGCCCAACACGCAACACCAGAGGAAATTCAACAGGTCAGCTCCCTTTTTCGACAATAACCTTATAAATAAAAGGCAGTAGTGTCAATAGTTTTATTATTAAACCCATCTGATGGCTTCAGGTGGGATTTACCTTTTGTAACAGTATCTGACCCCAGTTTTGAACACCGATTTGAATCCCTGTCCACTTCCGCCATGGTCGGCCCGGCGTGTTGTATCGCCATGTTTCTCCTAGATGCCATCTTTTAAAAAACTGTACATCTTATCAAGCGTTTTAAGAAAGCGAAAGCGCTTCGTTTGAGCAATTGTCTACACATATAATAGCATTCACAACTGCTTTTTGGTATTAATGTTAAGTCGGTTTGCAGGGCAGCTCTGGTACGCATTCACCGCCAACGTTGTTTTACCAGCCCCCAAGATCAGCCGCCTTGATCAAGATAAAACTTACCACGGCCCCGTTCCCCTGCCTGTTTTTACTCTTATTTTGGCGCCGTTTGCATATAGAATTATTGCGCCGTCCTTATCCGTCCGGTAGACAGGGATATTCAAATCTTTGAGCAGTTTTACTGTTTCAGGTTTGGGTAGAAAGAAACGGTTATGTTTTCCCACGGAGATCAGGGCAAGTGAAGGGTGAACCCTTTCGACAAAAGGACTGAGCAGCTTGCTGCCATGGTGAGGTATTTTAAGCACATCGGCCCGAAGATCAGCTCCCGATTCCAAAATGCCTTCCTGAGCTTCAACGCCTATATCCCCGGTTAAAAGAAATTTTTGCCGTCCGTAGCGGATCTTCAAAACCACCGAGCTGTTATTTTCATCTTCTGCCAGGTAAGCTCGCCTTAAATAGGGGCCAAGGACCTTTATTTCCACATCCGGATCAAGCAGCAGCCTGTCTCCCTCCTTAACGTCCTGAATATTAATCCCCTTTTTCCGGAAACCGTCCAGAAGGCGGGTGTAAGGATCTTCTTCAGCCGAAGCTCCGGAAGGCAAATCTGTTTTTTGTGCGGCGGAAGACACTATTATTAAAGACGTTGGAATGCTTTTCACGACTGCCGCAGCGCCCCCCGTATGGTCCTCGTGCGGGTGAGTAAGCAACAGGGCATCCAGTCTGTGTATTCCCAGCCTCTGCAGGTAAGGCACAACCACTTTGTCCCCGGCCCCGGCCCCGGCAACCAATTCACCGTTCCAGCCGCCGGTATCAACCAGCATGTTTTTCCCTGCGGGAAATTGGATTAAAATGCTCTCCCCCTGTCCGACATCAATCATATGTATAACCAGTTGTTTTTCTGTTGGCGCCTTAAAGAGCAGTATAGCCGTCACAGCTATAACCACAGTTATAACAAGAGCGTTTCGCTTTTCAAATAAAAACCGGATTGTGGTTGAAGCGTTCTTCCTGTTGAAAATCCTTGCTGAATAAAACAAAACAATAAACCAGACAGGTATGATAATTAAAGGAGGGCTGGGCACGGAAATAAAAGAACCGGGCAGGTTATTCAATAAAGAAACAATCGCGGTAAAAACATCTAAAACTGCAGACGTACAGGCATTGATCAGGCCGGCCGAAAAAACAGAAAAAAGGCCCAGAATACCGGAACATACACCTAAAGCCAGAATTATGGTAGTTAAAGGCACGGCTAAAATATTGGCCAGCAAGGAGACGGGTGAAAAAAGATTGTAATACAGGGCAACTAGCGGCAGTGTGGCCAACTGCGCGGCGAGTGAGACCCAAATGGTCGTTTGAATCCAGGCAGGCCACCCGGTATACTTTTTTAGCAGTTCGCTGATAACCGGGCCAAGGTAAAGTATTCCCCAGGTGGCTGAAAAAGAGAGTTGAAAACCAACATCATAGACAGCCATGGGCTTCCAAAGCAAAATTATCAAAGCGGCCAAAAAAAGGGTCGTCGGCCAATCCTGTTTGCGCCCCAAGCGATGCGACCAGAGAAACATTAAGGCCATCAGGGCTGAACGGGTCACCGCCGGACCCATACCGCAAAAAAGTGAATAAAGGATGACCAGCAAAGAAATTAATAAGGTCCCTGGAAGACCTGTGATATTCAAAAGTTTCGTAAGAGCAATTGCCCCGGCCAAAACAAGACCTACATGCATTCCTGAAACGCTTAAAATGTGCACGATTCCAGTCTGGCTGAAAACTTCCCACAGCTTTTCCGGTATCTGGCCCTGGGTCCCGAAAACAATCCCGTTTACTAAGGCGGCCTTGTCGGCCGGCAGGGTTTGCTGCTGCACTATAATGATTTTTTTCTTTAAAAGCAGCAGTTGACGCATAAACGGATTGCCCTTGACACCAAGCAAAACAAAGTCTTCAGAACCGGAAGCCCTTAAGATTATCCCTATCCCCTGCCTGGCCAGGTAAAATCTATAATTAAATTCACCTGGATTCCCGGGCTCATCGGGACGGACCAGCAATCCGTGAATTCTTAATAGATCTCCGAAGCAGTATATTTTGTCCTGCTTTGGAGCCTGCACCAATACCCTGGCCTTTAAATGGCTTTGTTCTTCCCCGATCTTTATTCTGGTCAGGTCCAGTTTGTAGATGACCTTATCAGGCCTTAAATCAGGTTCAGAGCAAACCACCCCTTCCAGAGTGACCCAGTGGCCCGTATACCGGAATAGATCAGGGTTCACCTGATTGTTTGAAATAGCTCCGTAGAAGGCGCCAATCAGGAAAAATAATAAAGAAAGGACGATGCCGTAAGCCCTCCATGAAAAGAGACAGCCTGTTACGGCGGCAAAGAAGACAATGCCCAGCAACGGTAAAAGAAAACCCGGGGATATATTGAGACAGCCCGACAATACTATTCCGGAAATTACAAAACAGGTAAATAATAAAAGCGGTCTTGAAGACAAAAAACATACCACCCGGGTAAAATTAACGCTCCGGTTTATAAAGCCGTTACTAAAATTCCATACAACGGGTACTAATTAATACTATTGGATCGCAAGAAGTTATTCCTTCAGAAATAATGTCGATTATTGTAGAGAAGCATTTTTTTATCCTTAAAATCAAAAAACCCCGTCGACACATGACAGGGTTTTAAACCAACCTATTTTGATCAGTGCACCGGCAGTATTATTGTTTAATTAAATTTTAGCAGAAGACGGATACTGCCAGACTCAATAAAAAAAAGCGCATTATGGCGCCTTAAAAAAGCTTTCCTTATCTCCCGTTGATTTTTAAAGATTACTTTCTCAACTATCAAGTTCATGTATTAAAACCTTAAAGTATTCTGATCTTTTTGGGCTCGGAATTAACGTTACAATAAGATTTTTATGATTATCAAAGTCGTAATTGCAATAACATCCCAGCAAATTAACCGGGAGCAGCCCCCCTATATTTAAATTGTCGCCGTCTATGCTTATTGTCGCCGGGTTTTTTTCAATTGGGTTTTCTAAATAATGATATGCTAATACTCTACAGGATTTACCCTTGTTAAAAATCTGTTTCAACCTATCCCTGGTAACCGCTGACTCGCTAATCAAACCCACATATCATCCCTCCCAGATAGATTTATAATTGTATAGTTCGACGGGCAGGTTGATATTCCTTTCGGTTTTGACTGACAATTTAAAATAACACTTTTTCCCATTTTAAGAATCTACCCTATTATTTAACTATTCTTAAAGATGCAAAAAATATATGAAAGTTTAATAATTATGGTTTGTAGAACTTATGCTGCTTATGTTAGAATATTTTAAAATTGCTAAAATAGTTTAACAGTTAGAAAGGCCGAATTTGTATCCTCAGCGAAAAAACCAAAGGAGGAATGCTTCTTGAAAATAATTATCGAATCCGGAGCCAGTTCATGGCAGGCGACTATTAACGAAACACCCACCGGGCAGTTGATCTTCGAAGCGCTGCCTTTCAAGTGCACAGCAAACCGCTGGGGTAAAGAAATTTATTTCAGCATACCGGTAACAGCAAATCTCGAACCGGGTTCGACAAATCTGGTTTCCAAAGGAGACCTGGGATATTGGCCAACAGGAAATGCTTTCTGTATTTTTTTCGGGGCAACCCCGATTAGTGAAGGCAACAAAATTGTCGCGGCAAGCGCTGTAAATATATTTGGCAGGGTTGCTGGAGACCTGGAAAGCCTTGATAACGTTTCAGACGGTGATGAGATACGTGTGAAAAAAGCATAAAGGAATAAACCTTACCAGAGGAGACAAGTATTCAGTAAAACTGCCCGAAGAGCACGTTATTTTCACAGCGAGCAATTTGTGAAGCGCCGTTTACAGCAGATAAGCAAAGCGAGGGTAACCGGCCTTAAGGCGCGTAACCAGCGGCGCCGCCTTTGCAGTACCGCCAGTCCGGCTTAAAGCAAGCCGCGCTTTAAGTCGGCGCTTAAGCATCGGAGTATGCGGCGCCAACGCCGTGCCTGTTTAAATATCCCCCGCTTCAGGCACAACGCACATAAAAGAAAATTCCGAATCACCTTCGTTGATAAATTGATGTTCTATTCCTTCAGGTATATAAGCAACCGATCCCTTTTGGACACTATGCCTGTCGTCGCCGAGAAAAAGGACCCCTTTTCCGTCAATAACGTAATTTATATGCGGCCAGTTGTGAGCATGCTTTGGTGTATAACCTTCTTTTTCAATCGTAAAAACACGCATGACCCATCCTTCCCAACCGTGTTCCGGGCCTATTACCCTTTGTTTGCTTACATTTTGAGCGCCATGCGTTTGTACCTTCTTCTTGTCAATTTTTTCTAAAGTGTTCACATACATTACTTAAAAACTCCTTCCCGATCTTCTATAACTGAATGTTTGTTATAAATCTACCGGATTCCTTGAGGATTGTACAGACTAATTACCTGATTATTTGCATCAATATTAATATAATAGGACCGAACAGGAATAGTTCAGGCACAGAAATAAAAACCGGCTATTAGCCGGCTTCGCAATAAAATATCAACCATACCATGGCTTGTCACTTTCCCTCTCAACAATTCGAAACAGGCCTGAGCAGATACCTTTTCCTAAGCACCGCAGATACCTCCACTTATTAAATTAAAATGGTTTCCGGCTTTTTGGTCAGTCGCATTTTGGAAAATCTTCATAATCAACGAGCATAACATTTCCATTAACTCTTCTTATCCTGCCGTGACTGAATTCGTGTCCCGTATTAACGTACCCGCTTTGAATTACCCGGGATTTGTGTCCATGAATCCTCTTTTCTCTTTTATTGCAGTCCGTGATCAGCCTGCCCCTGTGTATTTCACCAATGTAATTTCCATATCTGTCATATACTTCGTAATCAACAATATCACCAACATAACCGCCGTCATGCGTCCAAATAATATCATCATCCCTGTAATATCCATGCCCGTTCCATGTGTATATCCGGTCCACTCTTAATACCCCCCTTTAAACTTGGAATTAACATATTATACGTTTCCGACATCAAATAGGTTATCTAAAAGCTATCCCGGAAAAAAGGAAAATAATCCAGCTAAAAAAGAGCCCGAAGGCTCCCTTAATTTTCTTAACGCTTAAAGATAGCTGAAAATACTGTGGCGCCTATTCTTACAAAAAGTCTCACCGTTAAGCAGCAGCCTGTTTATTCCACATCGAATATTAACTGCCGGCCGGTTTTACTTATGCTACCTTTGCTTCTACCTATAGAAGCGTTTATTCACATTGCATGGAACAATTAGACCCTACTCTGCCAATTAATCAACCGGTAAATCCCATATACGGCCACTTCTCCTGGGACGTTCCCTTTAGACTGTGATTTTGTCTTTTATGTCCTCGTAGCGTTTTTCCCCGATTCCACTTACGTTTTTAATGTCTTCCGGAACCCGGTAAGGGCCGTTTTCCTCCCGGTACTGAATAATCCTTCCGGCAAGGGCGGGGCCAATTCCGGGCAGTGACTCGATTTCAGATTGATCTGCGGTATTAATGTTAATCAAGCCACCCTGTGTACTGCTGTTCTTTTCTGTTGACTGGCTGCTGCCCGACGGGGCGCTGAACAAAGCTGAATTTCCCGTAGGTAGTACTACGGCCTGCCGCAGTTCAGGAACGGTTATTTTCTGACCGTCTGTAAGCGTTGCAGCCAGATTTAAGGAGTTCAAGTCCGCCGTCGGCAAAGCAACAGCCATGCTGACTGCATCGTTTACCCGGCAATCAGCATTCAGCTTATATACGCCGGGCTTTTGCACCGCTCCGGCAATATGCACCTTTATTTCCCGCGGGGAACTGCTCTTATCCTCATCTTCCGACTGTACAACTGTATTATTGTTTGTTTCCGCTTTTGATTTCTGCCAGCAATCATACCGGTAGCCTGCCCCGAAAAGCAGCACTGCCGCTATAATTAAAATAACTATTTGCTGCCGTCGTTCCAACTGAAACATTATGCCGTATTTACCCCCGGACTATCCTGCTATTTGAAAAGGCCAATCCTTGTAAGTCTTTCATGGATTTCCTCGGCTCCGCTGACCATGCGGTCAATAACTTCCTTAACTGTCGGAATATCGTGGATTATCCCTGCAATCTGGCCGCAGTACGCCATTCCGGCATTCAATTCTCCCTCTATAACCCCCTTGCGGTAGCTGAAGCCGCTGATCCAGCCGGCCAGTTCGCCGATTGACGCCCCCCTTGACTCCAGTTCCAGTGTTTTTTGTACCGCAAGGTTAATTAAAGTTCTGTGCGTGTTTTTAATCGAACGCTGCGCTAGTGTCGTCTGGTATTCTTCGGTCCTTAGTATCCAGTCCTTATATTTAGGGTGCGCGGGGCTTTCCTGGGTCGCAACGAAGCGGGTTCCCATAAGGACTCCCTCGGCGCCGAGCGCAAGCGCCGCCACAAAACCCCGGGCATCGGCAACGCCCCCCGCCGCTATCACGGGTATTTTCAGAACATCAACAGCTTTAGGTACCATTACCATTGTCGATACGTCTTCCATACCAACATTCCCGCCGTTTTCGATTCCCAGCATAACCATTGCGTCCGCTCCGGACCTTTCTCCGTTTAAAGCGTGCCTGATCGTGGTGGCTTTCGCCATTACCTTAACGCCTCCGGCATGCAGGGCGGGAATGACTTCCACAGGGCTTCTTGCGCCGGAAACTTCGGCAACTTTTACGTGTTCTTCAACAATCACTTGAACAAATTCATCGTTCGGTGTTTTTCTCAGTGTCGGGTTCAAGCTTAAGTTTACGGCAAATGGTTTATCGGTCAGTTCCCTTAACTTTTGTATTTCTTTGCGCAGGCCTTCGGCGTCAAACAGGTTTGCAGAGGTTATAATCCCCAACCCGCCCGCGTTGGAAACAGCGGCGGCCAACTCGGCCCGGGTTACCCAAAGCATTCCCCCGCAGATTATGGGATACTCTATTCCGAACATTTCGGTAACTCTGGTCTTAAACAATGCTTGCAACCCCCTTAATTAAAACAATAAAGAGCAATACTTATTATTTTTTTAAATAATAACATTAATTTTTTTATTAGTGAAGATAGAAAATTCTTAATTGGCTGCCCATTAATTAATACGCATCCGACGCAGGATTGCCTTTTTAGCGGATGCTTCCAGGCTGTCGTCAAGAGGTTCAAGCAAATGAGGAAGGCCGCGCCTTTTTAAAGCCGCGCTGATTAGATAATCGGTCAGTTCCGGGTTTTTGGGAAGCAAAGGCCCATGGAGGTAAGAGCAAAAAACATTCTTATAACGGGCGCCCTCTAAGCCGTCCTCACCGTTGTTTCCATATCCGGACAACACTCGTCCCAAAGGTGCAACGTTATTCAAGTAAGTCTTCCCGGCATGGTTTTCAAAACCCGCCAGTCTATATTTTTTTCCGTCAATGTCTATTTCTACGGCAACATTGCCGATCATTCTTTTTTCGCCTGCCTGGGTATAGAAGTTCATTAAACCAAGCCCGGGGATCACTTTTCCATCGCCCGTCAAATAATAGTTCCCCAGCAGTTGATACCCCCCGCAGATCGCCAGCACAACCAGTCCTTCCTCAATCGCATCGCCGAGTTCCCCGGTCCTTTTTTTGAGATCTTCGGCCATCAGGCCCTGTTCACGGTCGGAACCCCCGCCTAAAAAAAGAAAATCCATCTCTTTAAAATCAACATTTTCCCCGGGGCGGGTCTGATGAACAAAAACGGGCAAATCACGCCAGCGGCAGCGGGCTGTAAAAGCCAGTACATTGCCCCGGTCACCATACAGATTAAGCAAATCCGGATAAAGATGACAAACTTGAATCATTCTGCAGAGTTCTTCCCCTCATGCGACATACTTTCTCAGCTCTTTTTCAACCGGCCACAGGGCAGTATAGGTTGCCAGAAGATATGTATATTTCGCGGCGCCAGCCATGATGCGCTTGACTGCATTGCTGTAATCCGGTTCTATGATTATTTTTTCAACCGGCACACCGGCATATTTCAAGCGCACACCCATCTCCTGAGCGCGCAGGCCTGTGCAGATAAAAACATTAATTCTCCCATGTATCTGTTCCAACATTTCAAAATCAACATCCCATAACCAGGAAATATCCCGTCCGTCTGCCGCTTGATCGTTTATGGCGATTAAAACGTCCAGCGGCCCTGGGGAGGAAAGCAGGTACATCAAGCCCTCGCCAAAACCGGTCGGGTTCTTAACCAGGTTGAGGACAACCTTTTTGTCGAGGCAGTTGAATTCTTCCATCCTCCCGGTAGCCGGCCTGTAATTTTTCAGAAACATACTCATTTCTAACGGATCCTTTTCCAAAAGGAAACCGGCGGAAAAAGCCGCCAGCGCGTTGTAGATATTATAAATCCCGCCCAGGGACAAATTTACAGGGACACTGCCCCCGGGGTAACGAACGATAAAGGAGAAATTGCCGCCGGAGGCGCCGACTTCACAAGCTTCAACCTTCCCGGAGGGCCTTTGAAAGCCGCACTTATTACACTGAAAATTACCCAGCTGGCCATAATGGTAATAGGAATAATCCAGCCTTTCGCCGCAAAAGGGGCAAAACCTTGCTTCACGGACGCGAAAACCCCCCTTTTCTGACAGGCCGGTTTTTTCCCCAAAACCATAAAAAAAAGCGGGCAGTCCTGAGTTAATCTGGATTTTTGCAACCAGGGGATCATCGGCATTGAGAACAAGTTTTGGTTCGTGGATCAATTTTAAAGCATCTTCTACAAATTTAATTGTCTTATCCAGTTCACCATACCGGTCAAGTTGGTCCCTGAAAAAGTTTGTCACGATTACAATTCCGGGTTTTACTTTTTTACTTATTACCGGGAAGAACGCCTCATCAACTTCCAGGCAGGCGTAATCGCAGTCAACTTTTCCACCAAGCGTAGCTTTTTCAATAAAGGCTGCAGTCACACCGCCGATCAGATTTGCCCCGATACTGTTTGCGACCACCCGGTAACCAGAATTTGAAAGTATCCCCGCCAGCATGTTATTGGTCGTTGTTTTGCCGTTCGTACCGGTAACCATAATTGTCCCCAGTTTTGTCTGGCTGGCCAGCGTTTCTAATATTTCCGGACAAATTTTTAGGGCAACCACTCCCGGCAGCGAAGAACCTTTCCCTTTTCGAAACAAACGGCTTAACCTATTGGCTATTCTGGCCATAACTATAGCTGTCGAGATTTTTAACATTAAATAACAACACCTTTTTCAATTTTGTGTCAAAAACCCTTGAGTATGACCGGTTAAACTATCCTATAAATTAACTTACCTTAGGAAGGTCAACTGCTAAGCGTGCTCATGTTCGCAAAGCCCAAAATCGCTTTAAGGCTTTGATCTTCCTTTGTTAATGAATTTTCATCCTTTGAGCTGGCGCTGCGTTAGCAGCATGAGGATCAATCCTGTTATTATATTATTAAAAGTTTCATCAGGATGGTTCTAAATCCTGCGTTTATTGAAATATGAATTTACAGTAAGATATCCGCCGTTAATGCCGCAAGTTCACAAAAAAGGAGCATTTTAAAAAACCATCAGGGAATTGTTTCATTCGAAACTTTGCCCGGTTTCGGAAGAGCAGCCAGGAAACTGGCCACAGTTATAAAGGCTGCAAAAAACATGACTCCCTTGTAACCGATGCCCTGAGCGATTACTCCACCAATAAAAGGACCAAGGGCATTGCAAAGGTTAATCGTGGACTGGAAGATGCCGCTGGCCGTACCTTTATCCTCACCGCTGCCCAGCACAATCAGCAGGGCGCCAACGTATAAACAGGACCAGGAAATGCCCAGAGCTACCTGAACTGCAATCAGATGCCGATAATTATTAGAAAAACCGTAGGCCAGAAAAACCAGGATTGAAAGGATCTGCCCCAGGGCAAAAACTTTATTTTCATTGAACTTTTCTACATAACGCATTGCTATAAACTGAGCGCCGAAATTAACGCTCCAGAGCAATCCTATCCAGTACCTGTCAGCCCCTATAGAAACAAGGTAAAGGGGCATGATCAGCCATACTGCCGTTGCGCCCAGATGGCGCAGGAAAATAGCCAGGTAAATACGGAAATTGCGCCGAACGATCCCGAAAAAATCCGGAGCTTTTTTCCTTTGTCCAAGTTCTTCCTTTAGCCAAAAAGACGCCAGAAAAGCCGCCAGGCACAAAATGCCGCTTAAGAAGAATAAATAGTTAAAATCCTTTACAATACCGGCAGTCATCGAGCCGGCAATCCATCCCAGAGCGCCGTACGAACTGAATTTGCCAAGGTGGCTTACGGATTCATAGGCAAAAGCAACCAGCGCCGCTGACACAACACCCATGGCAAAACCTACGAATGATCTGGCAAGCATCAGAAGCAATACGTTGCCGGCCAAAAGCTGGAGTAAAAAAGCCAGGCTGGATATTAAGGCTCCATAACGAATTAAGGGTAAACGGCCCAGTGTATCCGAACGCCAGCCAAAAAAAAGCGAGGAAAGCATGAAAGCGGCGCCGTAGCATGTGCCTATCAAACCCACTTGAAAATCAGACGCTCCTAATTGAACACCCAGCAAGGGAAGGAATATAATGGAAAGCTCGATAGAAAAATAAAGCAAAAAATTTATTAGGTTAATAATTAGCTCCGGGGAGTTTTTCTTCAAAGACGCAGTAAAAGTATGTCTCAAATTGTTGCCTTCCTGCTTTTCAAAAACGTTATCGTCCTCAAATATTATCATATTATTATGTTCTGAACCAGAACAAAGCTTGACACTTAGAACAAGTATAGCTTGCATTTTACCACATAAATACCATAATATGATAGTTTGCTTGAGTCTTAGGAAAATCAGATGTCGAAAAATAACTTGTTGAAATGTCGTCTGTGAATTAAAATCTGTGGATAATGTGGATAAGTCTGTTGATAACCTCTAAAGGAAGGCTTTTTTTTGTTAACAAAATTTTCTCTTTGAATAAAATGTCATAATTGGTTTTCTTCTTGATGATAAATTGTCGAAGGCTAGTATGAATTTTGCATTTACGGTGAAACAGTTATAAAATTCAGATCAAGCCCCCGCTCAAATTTTGTTAAGAAAGTTGTCCCGTTTGAACCGCTGTGGATTTCAATAACCGCATTATGCCTGTCAGCTATGCTATGGCAGACCGCCAAGCCCAATCCGGTGCCGTTTTCCTTGGTTGTAAAAAAAGGTGTGCCTACCTTTTCAATAAACTCAGAATCAATCCCGGCGCCTTGATCCTGGACTGCCATAACTACGTCTTTGTCATCCCAATAAGTCCTGATCGTCAAAACTCCCCCATTGGTCATTGCCTCAATGCTGTTGCGGACAAGATTAAAGATAAGCTGACGTATCTCCTTTTCGTCCAGGGGCAGATCGGGTATCTTATCAGTTTCGACAACCAGTTTAACTCCAGCCTTTTTAACATCTGCCTGAATCAAAGGATAAGCCGCTTTGATTATGTCGTTTAAATTTTGAATTTTTAACTCTATTGCCTTATGTTTCGACAGTGAGAGATAATCTGTAACTATAGAGTTAGTTCTGTCAAGCTCGTCGATCATGAGATCAAAAATATCCTTAAATGGCACGCACTCCTTTTTGTCACTTATGTATTGCAAATACCCCCGTACAGTTGTCATAGGATTCCTTATCTCGTGGGCAATTCCGGCAGCCATTTGCCCAATCAGGTTTAAGCGTTCCAAACGCAGCATTTCCTTTTCAAATTTTCTTAAAACGGTAATATCGTTAACTAGAGTTAACAGATAGGGCTGACCGCGCAGGTTAATCAGCACTCCTGAAAACAAACCTGCCCCGGTTTCTCCTGATTTTTTACAGTATTCAAGCTCAAAATTATAGATATGGCCATGTTCCTTTATCCTTTCAATAATCCTGGAATAATCAATGGAATTAATCAAATTAATATCTAAAAAAGAATGACCGATAACCTCTTCCCTGCAGTAACCGCAGTTCTCTAAAAAAACTTCATTTGTATCAATAATTTTTTCATCTGCCAGCGCAATCAAGGACATTGAAACAGGATTTGCCCTAAAAACTTTTGAAAAACATTCTTCCGACAGGTGAAGTGCTTCTTCGGATTTATTTCTCTCAATAGCGCTGACTAAAATATCTCCAGTAACTTTAAGAAGCATGACAATTTCGCCAGGCCATTTTTTCCTCAATCTTTTAGCCTCCGCTCCAATAAGACCGACCAGTTTATTTCCATAAATTAAAGGCGCCGCAATAACCGATTGAACTCCCAGAAACAAAAAAACTCTTGCTCAGCGTTTGCTTCGGAAGGCAGGTCCCTGACATCAGAAACAAGGATGCTCTCAAAGTTGTTCAACTTACCCCACCACCAGGCGTGCTTCTCTTTAGACAGATTCTGGTTTAAAGTTTTATTTTCACACCCTTCAGCAAGCCAGTTATAAAAAGTGTACTCATTTGTCCCGCTTTCCGGCAGGTAAATAATATAAACCCTGTCCGCCCCGCTAAAGTCCCCTATGGTTTTTAAAGCGTTGTTTATCCCCAGGCTTATCTCTTCTGAAGCAAGGCTGATAAATTTTGTCGATATATTAGCAATTATTTCCTCCAGCTGAAGCCGGTACTGCAGACGTCTCTGCTGCTGAGATTCCAAGTCGGAAAGCCCCCCGATAAACCAACCGACTACAAACATAACGCTGATCAGAATAAGCACGGGCTCAAGCCGGTTAACGTGCAGGGAAGGATTGATAAATGGGGATAGAATCTGGTGTGCTATAAGTATAACAGCACAGATTAAGGCCATAACCATGCCGGCTGTCTTACCTAAAACCGAGGCAGTAACTAAAATAGGCAGAAAGAAGATTATCCAGCCGTATGGGACATTATTTCCACTTGCAAATAAGGTAAATATGGATATTATCAAGGGAAAGGCAACATAGACGAGATCAATCCAGGAAAACGTTTTATTCCGCAGCGGGAGGGATGCTTTCTGAACATACAACAAGACTGCGCCAAGAATTAAAAGAGTGATTAAGATAAAATACCGTATATTCGAGGCCGTGTAAATTTCCTTGGGAATAAAATTGCGATCCAGGATAAAAAAATAAATCAGAATCAGCAGTGAAAACATATGCGTGGCGCTTATGTACTCGCGCAATTCTTTTGTTTTTTCCTCGTCGAAACCCATCCTACTTTTCTCCCGGCATTGTCTTTTCACATAAATCTTTTTTAAAAAATTTTATACTGTCAACGCAAGAAAAAAAGATATGCCCCGGCTTACTAAGAATAAAGGAAATCCATAAAATGCTTAAAGACAGACAAAGTTGAATTTCGGCAGCTTTCACCCAGGAACTCAGATGCAGATAAAAAACTATCGCAGCAAGTATTGCCGCTGCAAGAACAGAAAGTATTTTTAATCTTTTCCTTCTTAACGGTGATATTATAGGCGCATTGGGTGAGTCAACGGGAGCTTTCAAAAAAACTGACAAAAATCCTGCGGATAATGCCAGAAACGATATTACGTTATTATAAAAAGAGGTATTATGCAATGACAAAAAGGCGGCAAAATAGGCAAGCAAGGGGAAAATTATAATTGAAACCAAAGCGCACCGCCAGGCGGAGTTGGAATGAGCCCCTCCCGCTACCTGCCTGAATATGGCTATGGTAACCAGGCAGACCACTGTTCCTGGAAAAACACCAAGCACAAAAGCCAGTAAAAGTGCTATAAGAATATTGGCTGTGTTGAGGACAATAAGTTCAATCACATATGCCAAAATGTCCTTCTGCTCGGGCTGGAGTCCTGCTTTTGCAGCTAGGCAACCCGCGCAACACCTGCTGAATGGAAGGTAGCTCATAACTTCCACGCATTCTGGTTTGGTTTTATAAATTTGGCAGTTATTATAGCGGCAAGAATCAGGATACCATCTTGGCAAAGACCAGCTATCATATATAGTATTTGATTAGATTCGAATTCCGCATAGTCTAGTCCAGATATTATTAAAAACAACTCAGTGATGAGATACTCAAAGACGGACAACAGGGCCATACTGGTAAAAACAATAATAAGACTTTTACTTAAAGGGACTTTCGTAGTTTTTGCAATAATCAGCACTACAATTAACAATCCTACAACCATATGAGTAAACATAGGAATCCCGAGTAAGATTCTAATTATATAAAATAAAACAGCAATCACTAATCCCGCCGGAATTATCCTCCCCCAGCGCAAGGGTACTGCCCCGAAGGCCAAGCTTAAAGCAATCATACCGGCTACTTCAGGAACACCAGGTATTAGAAATAATAAAATGTCTTCCCATTTCATTTGAGCGCTCCTGCTATTTAGCTGGTCTTTCAAAGCCATCATTTGCCATATTGAAACTTCGACAAAAAACCATACTCCTTCAACGTATAAAGAATTCACAAAATAAAGACCAACTCTTTTAAGAAGTGTCTATTAATCCATAAAAAAGGGAGAAAGGAGGTCGAATAAATCAACCTCCTTTTTAGAGTTGCTTACTTTCTAAGGATTTCGGGCACCGTAGGCTGGTAATGAGTAATCCAACATGCTGAGGAGGACATAATTGTAGCTAAAAACAGTAATATGGTCGTTGAAACTGTAACCAGTAAATACATTAGCTTTTTCACTTCTTATACCTCCTTTTTTTTAATAAGAACCCCGGGTTCACTAAATCATAACCTGAATCTGTTAAGAGACTGCTTTTTCCACGAATCCTGAACAGGTTTATAGAATTTCAGAACCAGTTCCGCAAACAAGATCATTAAAAAGGCGTGTACTACGCCTGCCATTTCTAAAAAGTTATTACTGTGCAACAGTAAATGTTCATTTACCCCACCCATGGTCAAACTGAAATAATGAGTAAAATACTTAAGTACGAGCAGGATAATCAGGCTTGCCGAAACAATTATTATACATTTAGTCAAGGGGACAACGGTCAATTTTGAAATAACTATCGCCAGTAAAACTATTTCAATTAACACAAGCGTTCCATAATCGAAAGGTAAAAGCCTGAACAGATAGAGAACTGCTGTTGCAACAAGGCTCAGCACAACCACCCTTCCCCAGAGCAGGGACACCTGACCGAACACTAAACTTAGGGCAATAACTCCGATTGTCTCAGGAAAATCATTCAAAACGCTTAATAAACTGTTCATCGATCTCTTTTTCTCCTTATTTTTGTCTTAAATATGCCTGATATGAATATGTTTCTACATATGTAACTATATCCCTTTATAAATATTTCCAAATATTTCGACATCAACCGACACATTTGTCTTTAGCTGAATTCGGTAATATCTTTGTCTTTAAATTTAAAAATATGTTAACATAAGAAATAAGAATATTAATCAATCATCAGGGGGGATAACCTTTGAGTCTAAATGACGCAATGCATCTGGTCGCTGAATTAATGGCCATATCCGCGCGTACAGCTCCAAAGGGAGGCGGACACGACTGTTTGGGAGTTAAAGTGCTCAACGAAAGCGAGAATCTTTCCCTGGCGGAAGCAATGGTGAGCCATGGCAGCGAAACAAAAAAAATAAACTTTGACCGTGATGCGGAAAACGTACGTAAATCTGACGCTGTCCTTCTTATTTCAGTTGATCAGAACAAGTCACTTGGCTTGAATTGCGGGGCATGCGGATGTGAAACATGTAAAGAAATAGAAGGTAAGGAAGGTCCGGAATTTTTCGGGCCTATTTGCGCCTGGCGGTTGATCGATCTTGGTATTGCGCTGGGTTCTGCAGTAAAAACAGCCAGCATGTTAAATGCGGATAACCGTATTATGTACAGAATCGGAGTGGTCGCCCGCAAGATCGGATTGAGCAAAGGATCTATTGTTGTTGGAATTCCGATATCCGCCTATAGTAAGAATATATACTTTGACAGATAGCTATCCTATAAATTAATTTACCTTAGGGAGGTCAACTGCCTAAATACAGGGGGACGGTTCTCGTGTATTTGTCCTAATATTTGTCCTAAAATATCTTGCATTAGGAAGGTCAACTGTTAAGCGTACTCATGTTCGCCTCTTATACTTGTGCAATATTCTTAGGCCATCGTTGTCACATTTCGCTCAGGTGCTCCGTGCACGCGCTCTGGTTGTGAAAAATATTTGGGAAGAGTTCTTTAAACTACCTTATAACCGATGCAGTTACAGTGGCAACAAAAACGCTTTTCAACCCGGCGCTTAATAAAATGCGGGAACAATCCGAAACAGTGGAGCCGGTTGTAAACACATCGTCTATTAAGATAACGCTTTTACCAACAGGAATTTTACATTGGGAAACGCCAAACACACCCGCCAAGTTGGATTGGCGCTGCTCCCGGGAAAGACCTGTCTGCGCGGGTGTTTCTCTTGCTTTATTTAACAGGGGAAGTACGGGCAGACCTAAATTATACGAAACAGCCCCGGCAAGCAGTTCAGACTGGTTGAATCCTCTTTGGCGCAAGCGTTTTTTGGCTAGCGGAACAGGAACCAGCCCAGCTATCTCACCTTTTTCCAACTTCATTTCCGAATCTCCGAGATCAATTAAACTTTTCACCACTCCCGCCAACAGTCTGCCAAGAGGTTTGTTCAGGTATGTTTTACCTCCGTATTTAAACTTCCAAATTGCCTTCATCAGAATCCCGTCATAAGGCCCCGCCGAGCGCGCAAAAGCATAAAAACGCTCGGAATGCCTGCATTCAATACAGACTGTGGATCTTTTTTTGTTTTCTGCTAAATCTAAAGGATTTTGTTTGCCGGTTGATAAAAAATAACGGCCGCATATATAACATTGCGGCTGATCTGTATAGCTGTTTAATTTTTTTTGGCAATCTGAACAAATATCCTTGGAATCAGCAGGAACATTGCAAAAAAGACAAGTATTCCGGGGCGGGAAGATAAGGTTTAAAAATTCCTCCCAAAGATCATGAAGAAAATCAGAATAGTTAATTTAAATCATCCACTTTTTTTGAAGTCTTAAAAGGCAACCATAACCCTGTCTTTTCCGGCTTCCTTTGCCCGTACGAGTGCCTGACCGGCTTTTTTAACCAGATCAGAAACATCCCTTGCGTGATCGGGATAAATTGCTACGCCCAGGCTCACTTTAAGCTGTACCAGGCTGTCGTCAATATGAAATTGATGCTCGCGTATTTTCTCACGTAAAGAATCAGCATATTTCCTGGAACTTTCTACATCAAAACCCGGAAGGCTGATAATAAATTCCTCACCGCCAAACCGTGCTACCAGACCGTCATGGACAACTTCATCTTTTAGGAGGCCAGCCAACTGGACTAAAATTTGGTTTCCTGCCCTGTAACCAAAAAACTCATTTATCTTTTCAAAGTGATCAACATCCAGCAGGACAAGGCTTAAGGTCCCGTCTTTCTCTTTAGCCCGGTTAAATTCCACCTCCACCTGCTCGAAAAAATAGCGTTGGTTAAAAATGCCGGTCATGATATCTAAATTAGCGTTTTCCTGGATGCGTTTAACCTGCATTTTATTGGCCAGAAATATGGCGGTCTGACTGCAGATAACAGAAAGAAAACGCAGATGGCGCTGGTCAAACGCCAGGGGTTTCTTTTCGCCTAAAACAAGAGCGCCTAAGATTTCCGTTTCAACAAATAAGGGAATAACCAACAAAGAGCGGTGGACCTGAATTAAAGCCCCTTCCTCTTTTAAACGGGGATCGGATTTTGAATCATAAATAATTTCAGCCTGCTTGTTTTCTATTGCTAACCCTATGAAGCCCTCGCCTTTTCCAAGAGCGGAACCAAAAAACTGATTCTTATACGGGCCGGCAACCTTAGCGGCTTTAAAGCATTGATAATCGTGAGACCAGAGATAAATTACGCCTGTATAGTAGGGCACCACACGACTGGTTTCTTTAAACAGAAGATCCATGATTTGTTCGCTGCTGAACCTGTCGCCGGCTTTTTGGGCAATCTGATAAAAAGCGAGCAGTTCTTTATTGAATAAAGCAGACTTGACATATAACCGCAAAACAAACTGTACTGCCAAAACCGGCAAAAACAGCAAAAACGTACCTATAATTCCAACCGGCCGATAAATCAAATACATCAGAACGCCGAAAGGAATGCTAAAAAGATAAGTATAGCCGTCACAGTATAAAGTATCAAACCTGTATGGCCGTGAATCATATTTACGTCCCGGAAAAAGATAAAGATTAACCAGCAAGTGATTGATCGCAAAAAAAGAAACCAGAAAAACAAGCAGCGGCAAAAGATTAGAAATTCTTAACCCGGAACTTGATATGGCCTGTCCGCCGGTTATCCCGAAAAGATAATCCGCGATGTAAAGAGAAAGAGCATACTGGCTGGAATTAAAAAAAGCGGTGCGCAAGGGATTTCCCCTGTTTATTATTCCCTGGCTGAATAAAACAGCAAGGGCGCTAATCCAGACTGCAGGAGCAAACCCGAAGATCAGATACGAAGCGAAAACAATAGAAAAACTTCCCGACAACTGACCCCTGGGCAGGTAAACAGCAAACCATTCAGCAAATACTCCCAGGGCAATCATGATTATGTATTCTTTGCCTATATCAAGGTTTAATACCCTGAAAGAAAGGAATAAAACCACCCAGCCTAAAAAAATAATCAACCAGGTGTACAGGATGTGCCTTGATTTACCGGCCATCCTCCTTCACCTCAATAAATAACAGATTGGATGAGATAAGAGAAAACAGCTGCGCTTTAAGCAGGTTGCCGTCTTTTAACGGCCTCGCATCAAAACAAAAAAATTTTTGCCGGACTTTGCCGGATTTAACGATTCCGCTTTCGCCGGCGCCGATTACTTCAAAACCGTTTTGGGCGGCTAAAAGGGATATAATCCTGGTCGTCAGGCTGTTTTGGCAGCTGTCAAGAATTATTACTTCAAAAAGAGGCCAAAACTTATTCCGCAAAACGGCTAATTTACGCAAGAAGCCTTCCACAGAATGTTCCTGATCGCCTATTATTACTATCAAACGGGCTTTTTCCTGATTGACTGAGCGTGAAACACAAAGGCGCCTTAAAATCCACAACACCCAGATAACCCACAAACTGATTAATAAGACAACAACCGGCAGCATTCTTCCACCCTCTTCTTTAACATGCCTGCAACCAGAATATGTTTCAATTAAAAAAGGGTGAAAGATTGGCTATTTACAATCCGGCCTGGGACCGCATAATTTCAGCTTTATCGGTACGTTCCCAGGGCAGATCCAGATCAGTTCTTCCAAAATGCCCGTAAACGGAAACACGGCGGTAAATGGGGCGGCGAAGATCAAAATTCTTAATAATTGCCGCAGGCCGCAAATCAAAGTTTGCGTTGATCAATTCCAATATCTTCTCATCGCTTACTTTTCCTGTCCCAAAAGTCTCTACCATAACAGATACGGGCCTGGCCACGCCGATTGCATAGGCAACCTGCAATTCGCACCTGTCCGATAAGCCGGCGGCGACAACATTTTTAGCCACATAGCGCGCCATATAGCTCGCCGAACGATCAACTTTCGTAGGATCTTTGCCTGAAAAACTTCCTCCGCCATGCCTGGCTACACCACCGTACGTATCTACGATAATCTTTCTTCCGGTTAAGCCGGTGTCTCCCTGCGGACCTCCAATAACAAAGCGGCCGGTAGGATTGATCAGGTAGCGTGTTGAGGAATCTATTAACTCGGAGGGCACAATAGCCTTGATAACTTTTTCGATTATATCCCCCCTCATTACATCAAGCTCTACCAGCGGGTGATGCTGGCTTGATACTATAACGGTATCAACCCGGACAGGTTTACTGTTTTCATATTCTATCGTGACCTGTACTTTTCCATCCGGGCGAAGGTAAGGTATTTCCCTTGTTTTACGAACCGTGGCAAGCTTTCTGGCCAGTTTATGAGCCAGAGAAATTGTCAAGGGCATCAATTCCTTCGTTTCATTTGTAGCATACCCGAACATCATTCCCTGATCTCCCGCGCCGATAGCCTCGATTGCCTCATCGCTCATTTCACCGCTGCGGACCTCAAGCGGCTTGTCTACCCCTTGCGCAATATCCGGTGATTGTTCATCAATGCAGGTAAGAACAGAACATGTATCGCAATCAAAGCCGAATTTCGCCCTTGTATACCCTATCTCACGCAGTGTTTCCCTGACTACACCCGGGATATCGCAATAACATTTAGTGGTAATTTCGCCCGCTACAAGGACCAGACCCGTCGTAACCAGCACCTCACAGGCAACCCGGGCTAAAGGGTCATTGGTAAGTATTTCATCCAATACCGAATCAGCTATTTGGTCGGCTATTTTATCCGGGTGCCCCTCGGTAACTGATTCTGATGTAAACATATGTTTGCCCATACAAATTACCTCCTTAAAAAAAAAATTCCCTGTCGTTCTCTTAAAAATGTTGGAGGGAAACTTATTAAAACTTATGCATATTCTAACAATTCTAATACGCAGTGTCAAACCCATAAAACAAAACGGCGCTGTCGGAGCGCCGGAATTTTATGCCGCTTGGTTATACCGTCCAATCGTGTACCTCAATTAAGACAGCGTCTTTACCTAATTTCTTGACCGCCCCCCAAGGGACTACAAAATCCTTTCTGCTCGAAAAAAGCCAAAACCGGCGCGAACCTTGCAGGATTATTGCTTCAATCGTGCCTTTCTCTACATCTATATGAATATCCTTCACCGGCCCCAGTTTCGAACCGTCAACAACATTCACTATATCACGCTTATTCAAATCCGACACCCTAAACAATGATTCTTCACCTCCTGTGCCCCTATCATATGCGAACAGGCAAAAAAGGTGATAACATCAACGGGTAAAATTACACTTGGATATTCATAATGAGTTCATACAAGTTTATGAGGTGAACATGAGCACGCAGGCAATTAACCTCCCTATGCAAATTAATTTTCAGGATAGATTTATTGGGGCATCTCGCCCGGAAGCTTATCGCTTATATCAGTAACATTTGCCAGGTCATCCTGTTTCTTGTCGATATACAGCTGGCCCTTTGAATCAAGGCTGGCGTAGAATACTTCTTTAACAGACTTGATACCCTGTTTTTCAAGTTCTTTATACAACCACTCTTCAGTAAGATTGTTTTGCTTTAAATTCTGCCTGATAACTACCCCGTCTGAAACCAGTTCGGAAGGTACTCCTTCATAAGTTGTGGAAAGCTGCAGGTCGAAAGGTGTAACAGGACGTTTCTGACTTTTAAGAAGTACGCTCAGTTTTCCGTTAGGCTCAGAAACGGCAAATTCAACATCAGCTATATTAAAAACATTTTTATCCCTTAACTGCATCATTAGATCATCAACGTGGTAAATTAACTTCTTCATATTATCCTCAAGTATCTTACCATTGTGAACAAGTACAACAGGTTCTCCCTCAATAATTTTTCTTGCCGGCCGATATTTTAAAGCAAGGGTCTCGGCGCCAAGTGTAAAAAGGCCGATTAAGACAAGCCCAAAAAAAAGCGGCCACCCGCTCTCGTTCAGAGACGTAACCATATTTGCGGCAACCGAACCGATTAAAATAGCATTTACAAAGTCGCTGATGGTTAACTGCCCCACTTGAGAATTTCCTATCACGCGGGAAATAATAATCACTGTAATGAACGCGCCTGTACCCCTGATCAAAATATCCAAAAAAGGATTCATGATCCACCACCCCCGTGGATATAATGATCTTAGTTTAACAACGGATAACTGAATTATACGTTAAATGAAATGGAGGGGTTTAAACATTGTTAAAGAAGGGGATAATGCTTTTCCAACTGGACCAAAAGAAACAAATGCTGATCGCTTATCTTCAGAAAATCAACCCAGGGTATTTACCAGCTGTTTCAGATAAGATCGAAAATCATTGCCTAAATCAGGATAATCCAGGGCGAATTCTACCGTTGCCATCAGGTAGCCAAGTTTATCGCCAACGTCGTAACGGCGCCCCTCAAAGTTAATGCCATAAATAGGTTCTTCTTTTGATAAAGCCCTTAAAGCGTCTGTCAGCTGAATTTCCCCGCCCTGACCCGGGGGTGTGTTTTCCAGTATAGGGAAAATAGCGGGGGTGATTACATAACGGCCCATAATAGCCAACCTGGAGGGGGCCTGATCAACGGGAGGCTTTTCTACCAAGTCGCGGATATAGTAAACGCCTTCACGCAAAAAATCCGCGTCCAGGATTCCATATTTGTTCACATCTGCCGCAGGCACTTCCTGTACCGCAAGAACGGTGCTCTGGACTTCGTCGTAAAGTTCAAGCAGCTGCTTTAAGCATGGTTTTTCACTTCTAACCAGGTCGTCTCCCAGAAGGACTGCAAAAGGTTCGTCACCAATAAACCTGCGCGCGCAATAAATAGCATGTCCAAGCCCGAGCGGCTCCTTTTGGCGGACATAATGAAGATCGGCAATCTGGCTAATCTCCCTGACCATGTTTAAAAGGGCAAGTTTCCCCTTTTCCTGAAGGTGTTCCTCAAGCAACTGGGATTTATCAAAATGATCCTCAATAGACTTCTTCCCCTGGCCGGTAACAATAAGAATGTTTTCAATGCCCGAATTGACTGCTTCTTCTACTATATACTGGATAACCGGCTTGTCTACTACGGGCAGCATCTCTTTCGGCTGCGCCTTTGTAGCGGGTAAAAAACGGACTCCTAAACCGGCAGCCGGAATAACAGCCTTGGTAACGCGCAATATTTACACCTCTTATACTCTAAAGATGTTGGGAGGAACTTCGTGAAGCAGTTCGGCTTGTCCTTTTGGAGACGCTGAACAGACCTATTTTACCGGCAAGAATTATACAAAGGCCCGCTAAAATGACCAGAAGAATCATTGCCTGATCTGATGTAACTATATTTAATACTACGGCGCTGATTCCCAATAAGATGCTTATTCCGTAAATAACCGCCACTGTCTGACGTTGGTTTAAACCTAAATTCATCAACTGGTGATGAATATGGTCCCTGTCTGCCTGAAAGATTGGTTTGCGAAGATGATAACGCCGGAAAACGGCCAGTACAACATCAAACAGCGGAATGCCCAGAATTACAAGAGGGATAAAAACCGATACAGCCGCAACGCTTTTTGTTAAGCCTAAAACTGAAACGGCGGCAAGAGTAAAACCGAGAAGCATAGATCCGGTGTCTCCGAGGAAGATGCTTGCCGGGTATATATTATACCGCAGAAATCCAACGATCGCCGCCGCTAAAATTAAAGCGGACATGATAATTTCCTGCTGGCCGGCGATGCCCTGAGTCCATCCTACCGCAGCTATTGTAAGCGCCGCTATGCAGGAAACCCCTCCAGCCAAACCGTCCAATCCGTCGATCAGATTAATGGCGTTAGTTACGGCTACCACCCAGAATATCGTAATGGGGATTCCCCACCAGCCAAGTACGATAATACTATGTCCGTTAAAAGGATTTGTTACAAAATCTATCTGGATATTAAACAAAATCAGCGAATAAGCCGCTAAGATCTGCCCCCCGAGCTTTAACCAGGGAGAAAGTCCCTTAATATCATCTATCACCCCGGTTAATACAACCAAAGAAACCCCTGTAATCAGGCCAAAGACAGGACCGACAGGCATTGTCAGAAGCAAGGGGATCACAAAAGCCACGTATATCGCCAGCCCGCCCAGGCGGGGCATTACGTGTTGGTGGACCTTGCGTGGATTGGGCAGATCAACCGCCCCCCAGGCAAATGCTAATTTCCTTACCGCAGGGGTTAACAATAAAGCAAGAAAAAACGCAAAAACAGGAGCTAACAGTTTTTCCACTTTTCTCTCCCCAAAAAAAAGTAAAAATATCCTATCTATTCTACCATTTGACTAATCTATCAACAAACACTAGGAAATGACCTTGTATGCAATATTATTACTAAAAAAAGGATAAGGGACAAACATGCTTAAATATTCGCTGTAATTCGCCTTTATTCGCTACCTCACGCCTTATCGCTCTTTTTTATCTGGATATTTATTGATTTTGTTTTTTCATCCCAAAGTGCTTGCCCGCCGAGAGAACTCACGAATGAAACAAGCTCAACATAAGTTTTCCCTTCAATAATACGGTAGGGTACATTAAGAGCCGGCTCACCGTTGATGACCAAACGCGGCCCGGTTGAGGCCTGATTAAGGTCTGCAAGTGGTAATCCAAAAAATTTTAATACACCCCTTGCAATTGCCTTAGAGGCGCGGGTTCTGAAATCAGGTTGAGAAAGGAGCCGTTCCTCTTCCGGATTGCTCAGGAAAGCAAGTTCGGTTAAAACCGCCGGCATCACAGTTTCACGGAGAACATAAAAATTATTAGTCTTGGTTCCTCTGTTCTGCAAGCCGAGAGCCGTGACAAGTTCTGCCTGAATCAGCCTGGATCCCTCAACCCCCCTTTGGTTCCTGTCGGAAAGTGTGTAAGAATATGTTTCCGTTCCCCTCGCATCAGGGTTGCCGGCACTGTTGCAGTGGATGCTTATAAATAGATCGGCTTTGGCCTGGTTGGCTATCCTGCACCTGCCGGCTAAATCCAGGTTTACCTCTGACGGCCATGAAACCCGATCACTGTCTCTCGTATAAACAACTTCTATACCCGAGTTAGTTAAAAAAGAACCTGCTTCAAGGGCAACTGCAAGTGTGATATCTTTTTCTTTCAACCCGGAAATACCCACGGCACCGGGATCATATCCGCCATGACCGGGATCCAAGCATACTCGCGCCATTATTATCACCTCAGTAGATCAATTCAATGCAATAAGGACATTTCCTTTTATCTTTTTTGAAAATACTCGAAAAAAGCATTATTTACTATTTTTAGCAGCTTATTGCCTGCATTATCCCAAGCAGGCAATAAATGGTACGGCTCCAGGAAGGAAAAAAAGCTTTGTTGTCGAATTCTTTTTTAGTCTATTATAATGGTACGGCAGGTAAATAAATGAACTTGTTGCTGCTAAGTCAAAAAAAGATACGCTTTTTACTCATAAAGCTTATATTAAGTTTATTAATCTGCGCCATGCCTGTTTGCTTTAATCCCCTGCTTCACCTGACTGGAATCTATAGAATCGCACCGGTTCAATCGGGTATTTCCTTTTTAAATAATCGCTCTTCGGCAATTATAGGATCAGAACCGCTGGCGACGCGTGAATTTGTGTGCCTGGAGGGGCTTACCGGAAAAGGACAGATAGTAGCCCTTGCCGACAGCGGCCTGGGCAATGGAAGTATGAGCGATCCTCATCCGGATCTAAAAAGCCAGCCCGGGCAGTATCCAAAGGTAGTTATGCTCAAGTCATATACAGACAGGAAAGAAACTGACGACCCAAACGGTCATGGTACACACATGGCGTCTACCGTGGCTGGAACCGGCGCCGCTTCAAATGGAAAATACAAGGGTATAGCCCCAGGAGCAAGTATCTATTTTCAATGCATTTTAAATTCCCAGGGAGAAGCTTCCCCGCCGCTGAATATCGACAAACTTTTTCAGCCTGCCTATGACGCGGCTGCGAGGATCCATATCAACGGGTGGGGTGGAAAAAACAATGCCTATTTGTACAGCGCTTCCCAAATAGACGCTTATATCCGCAAACATCCTGATTTTCTGGTTATCTTCGGCGCCGGCAATGACGGACCGAACAGCGGAACTCTCACACAGCAGGCAAACAGTAAAAACTCTCTGGTCATAGGGGCGAGTGAAGGGGCAAGACCTGCATTCGGGCCAGGCGAGGATAATGTAAACCAGTTAGCACGTTTTTCAAGCCTCGGCCCAACTTCCGACGGACGCATAAAACCCGATCTGGTCGCACCGGGCTCGGGGATTATTTCTGCTGCGGCGCCTCTTATAAAAAGCAACTTTATTACAAACACGGCTTACACGAAGATGCAGGGAACAAGCATGGCGGCTGCCGTTGCAGGAGGAGCGGCCGCTTTACTGCGTGAATTTTTCCTTAAAGAGTTCAATCTTCGTTATCCATCAGCAGCATTAATGAAAGCTGCCCTGGTCAATGGTGCGCAACCATTACCGGACAATACCGGGGCAGGCTTCGGGAAGCTGGATCTATGCAACACTGTTCTGGCTCTGAAAGAAAAATCTTTTCTTTTTGATGATGGGCAAAATCCCCTCCAGCAGGGGCAAGTCAGTTCTTACAACTATACTGTTACGGATGAAGGCGAACCGCTTGTGGCGACCCTGGCCTGGACAGACCCGGAAGCTGCTCCAGGAGCCGCCTTTGCACTGGTAAATGATCTGGATCTTACAGTAACCGGGCCTGACGGTAAGGTTTACTTCGGAAACGACAGGTTTAACAAAGGTCTTAAAGATAACAAAAACAATATTGAGCAGGCAGTTATTTCAGTACCAAAGCCGGGTATTTATAAAATCAGTGTTAAAGCCGGCAAGCTTACAGGAGGAATAAAAGCCAAAACAGCGCCTGCGCAGGATTTTTCCCTTGTTTACGGCCAGCCTCTGAAAGCAGAAATAGTTGATAAGATCGATCAAAACTCAAACATAATTAAGTTTACAAGCGGGGAAAAGATACCTATTCCTCCAACGGGAAAAAATTCGCTGGGCGGCAAGGATCTAACAAAATGGGACCCGCAAAACATATTTCCTGGTGAAAACGCATATCTGAACCTTCAGGGAAACCACCTGTATTTAAACGGTACAATCTGGAGCAATAAATCAACGGAGTCTTTAGCATTGTCAAGCGGAACCCTTTGGCTGGAGGTGAATCCTTCAAAACAGGAAGGCGGATTTTATCTTCACCCCGGCTCAATTATTTTGGCTAACGGGCGAAAAATTACTAATCCAAATTCAATTCCGAACGGTGTTGAAGTTTTTGCGCTGGTTAACCCTACTTCTCAAACCATCTGGTGGATAAAGACCGATTATTTTAAGAAAGAAGGAATCCTGAGCGAAATAGACCCGGATAAAAAACTGGTTTATATTTTTAAACGGCAAGAGCCATTTATACTGGCTGATGATGTATTTTTTTCCTTCAGCGATTCAATGGTTAAGGGCAGCCGCGAGGATCTTCCTTTCGGCGCCCCGGCTCTTCGAAATCTTGAACAACTTGCGCCGGGTATGTCCGTCCGGTTAATCGGCGCGCCGTCTGATGGCAAAGTATGCTATATAGCCGCCAACCGTTCTCTGGCTACCGGACAGTGTCAATATATTGATCCTGTCAATGGCGAACTGATTCTCCGGGGAGGAGAAAAATACCAGGTGATCGATAACGCGCCGGTCACCATTGATAACAAACCTTCCACTTTGAGCGAAATAAAGCCTGGCTGCCACCTTACCCTTGTAATGGCTGATCAAACAGTAATTTCAGTAATAGCCGATTCGCTGGTTTGTTATGGCCAGGTAGTTTTCCACAGTGATCTGGAAAATAAACTCTACGTTCTCGATTACCAGAACCACCTGCATACCTTCGATTATTCAGGACAGACTCAGGTGTTCCGGTGGCAACAAGCAAGCAGCCTGAACTCACTTCTTCCGGGAGAATATGTCCGCCTTGCCCTTGAACCTGACGGACAGTCAGTTTATCGCCTTGATGCAGCTGATACTTTGAAAGAGCAAAAAGGAACCCTTTCTTCATTCAACAAAGACACCGGACTGGCCATTTTTTCGCCAGGCGACCAGGGGTATATTTCACCGCGCACAATGGTAATTAAAAACGGATACCCGGTTAAATTGAACGACATCATAACCGGCGAACAGGTTGCCTATACGCTTTTAAAGATACCCAAAAGTGATCAAAGCATAATTTCCTGTGTCAAAGCAGCTACTGAAAATAAACCTCCCAGGCTGCAGGTTTCCTGTCAGCGGGAAGGGGGAAATATAAACCTGAGTGGCTTTACAAACGGAGATAGTGTTTACTTATATCTGGGTCTTGAAAAATCAATAGAAATACTGCCTCAGTCCGACGGTCGCTTCAGCATTTCCTTGAGCCACCCGGATGTTAAAACTGTTCAGGCAGTGGCAGTCGATCGCCTGCTGGGAGGAGTGGCCGGGATGTATCTAAACGTTCCGGAATTTTTCAATGATATCAACGGCAATATTTTTGAAAAAGAAATCTCTTCTCTTGCCTCAAAGGGGTTGCTTACCGGATACCCGGACAAAAGCTTTAAGCCCGGTAAAAAAATAACCAGGGGTGAATATATCGCCATGTTAATCAGGCTGATCAGACCAACGGACGAGAAAGAGGAACAAACATCTGATACACGGGCCTTTCCCTGGACAAAACAGGTATTAAACATTGCGCTGCAGTACAACCTGATCAGCGGCGGATTGCCCAACCTGGATTTCTATGCCAGTCAACCGCTCTCTTTAGAAGAAGCAGACTCACTTTTAACGATAGCTCTGAAAAAAAATAAAGACCGCTTTAACCTTGACGATCAGGGGATAGACTCCCTGGTGGCTGGCTTTAGCGAATCACTGTTAAAAAAGAATTCACCCCGGGATTTTATTACAAGGGGTGAAGCTGTTTATCTTATCTACCAGACAGTTAAGCTATTGAGAAATTAATTTTGAAGCCAGACTATAAACACTACCTGATCCTGGGCTTCTTTATCCATCAGGGTTAGTTCGTACTCTACCGCTTTTATTTCAGCATCCAACTGTTTTGTTTGCTGTCCGTCAGAATTCTCCTTCTGGGCAAGCAGACTATGATACCTTTCCAGTTTGTCCGCGAATTCATCCGTTACATTCCGTGTATTTCTATCCTGTTCAAGAATCCCGCCAAGTCCGGAAATAAAATTGCTGAATTTGTCAACACTTGCTTTTGGCGCCCCAAAACGGAATATGTTTATCGTTCGGCTATCATCCAAGGTAATTTTATTCTCTACGGAGTACGAAATACCACCTGTCCTTGCCCAGGCAAGCATCTTGTCCGTGGCATTATTGATATCGGCAACTTTAATCTTCCAGAGGATGCATTCTATTGAACGGGGTACATTTAAAAATACCTTCGGCTCAGTTATTATTTGTTGTGTTGTTGTCTGTGCGGTTAAGTTGTTGTTCGCGGCTTTCTCAGGTTCTGGAAGATTATTTGATTGACTATCGTTTTTTTGAACTTGAACAGATTCGCTTCCGGACTGCGGAGTATTTTGTGTCTTATTACTCTGCACAGGTATTTTGGCAGCAGGTTGAGGAGAAGACGTTTTAACAACCACAGCCGGACTGCCAAAAATATTCAGCACCCCTAACCTGGTTGCAATTCCCATTGAACCGCCCATTAGCAAAACAACAGCGGCAGCTGCGGCAAGGCTTCTTTTCCATGTCTGGGACCACTGGAATCTCCGGTAAGGCGCCGGGGAATATACTTCCTTCGGGCTGGCGCTTTCCGGACGCAGCCTGCTTATTACCTGTGCGGCAAGCCCATCCGGTGCTTTTATAGGGCTGTTCATTTCATGCAACGCTTTGCTGATCGCACTGAAGCGGTCAGCTTCGACGGCACATCCGCTGCAAACTGCCAAATGCTCGGATAAAGCACGCTTTTCAATAAGCAACGGCTCATCTGACATTAAAATGCTTTTCGCTTTTCGGCAGTTCATTAGCTACACCTCTTCTATAACCCGGTTTTCGCTGATTCCGGGAAGAACATAACCAGATTCTTTGGCCAGCTTGATTACCTGCTGTTTTAAAACCTGCCTGGCCCTGTTTAAACGGGATTTGACAGTGCCTAGTGAACAGTTCATAATCAAAGACACTTCTTCATAGGAATAACCTTCTATTTCCCGAAGAACTATCACTGCCTGATATTCCCGGGAAAGCTCCCCTAACGCTTTTCTTACAATGCCGTTAAATTCTTTGCTTTCAAGACTTTGCTCGGGATCGCCATCTGTCGCCGCCAGATCCCGGTAAACCTCATTTTCCCCGTCAGAAATCGGTTCGTTTAAGGAAATCACGTTCGCTATGCCCCGCTTACGTTTCGTATTCAACCAGAGGTTTACGGTTATTTTGTGCAGCCAGGTGCCGAAATCAGCTTCGTTCCGGAAACCCTTCAAAGAATAATAAGCTTTTATAAAAACTTCCTGGGTAAGGTCCTGGGCATCCGCATAACTGTTTGTCAACTGGTAACCAAGGTTAAAAACCCTGTTCTGATATATGTTGATTAACTGTTCAAAAGCAGACAGGTCATTTTCTAAAGATTTTATAATAAGCTGTTTAACGGCATCCAAAGGATAACACTCCTGCTGGAGCCGGAAACTTCACTTTATTTTATTAGACACTATATATGAGTTAAAAGTTCCACATTTCAAGTGAAATATTCCGGTTTTTTAACCATTATATTACTAAATGTTAACTCCGTAAACAGTTTAATATCTAAATTATCTCTCAACAGGTACTGCCAATAAAAACCGGATACTAATATAGTTGTCGTTCCATCCTGAAAAAAAAATAAATTTTTACTTTTCATAGCTGGACTTGCCTATTTGACCATTATATGGTAAGCTCAAAACATGGTGAGATAAGGGAAATTTTGTCGGAACTTATCATGTAAAGAAGTAACGGAGGGAAATTAGGTGTCCAAGATGCTCGAGAATGAATTGAAATCCGAGCTTTGCGGAATTGCCGTGATTACATTCGCTCTTTTAAGCCTGGTAAGTCTGTTTACGCATGCTGTCGGTGCGTTTGGACAATTCTTAAATCAGTGCCTTTCCGTTGCAGCCGGGCAGGGACGTTTGCTTATTCCGGCGCTTTTTTTCCTCCTGGGAATAAAAATTATCCGGGAGCGCAGTAAAGTTAAACTTGACACACAGATAACCGGGACAGCGCTGCTGATGTTTTTAATCCTGAGTTTTATCCATCTGTCCATACCTGTCAGCGCATCCTTCAATGCCGGGCAAAAAGGTGAGGGGGGAGGTATTTTAGGAGCTGCGGGAAGTTACCTGCTTTTAAAATACTTCGACGTTACGGGCAGCTATATTATCCTGTTCTCCCTGATGGTCATTTCAATTGTACTTTTAACGAAACTGCCCGTTTCCCGTTTATTTAGCCTTTTGGGCAGGTATTCCGGCACGGCAATTAAAAAGGCGTATAATAAAATTACTGACTTTATTTTTATTGAAGTTAAAGAGGAAAAGGAAGAAACTGCCGAACCACAGGCAAATACATTAATAATCAAAAATGATGAAAATGCCCCGGTTTTCCTTCAGTCCGTCTTGATTCAGGGCAAAAAAGCCGGCGGGAAAACACAGGTAATTAATAGTGAAACTCCAATTAATACAGTTTCCGAAAAATCAGGCAGGGCAAAGGCGAAACAGCAAACTTTCAGTCCTTCAACAACATCTGACGGTAAAACATTTTGCCTTCCGCCGACCTCATTGTTAAACTGGAAAAAAAACAAAGAACATACCGTGACGGACAAGGAAATTAACGAAAAAATACGCATCCTTGAAGAAACATTGGCCAGCTTTGGAATTAATGTACGCGTTACCCAGGTTACGGTCGGTCCTGCTATCACACGATACGAAATACAGCCTCCAACAGGCATAAAAGTAAGCAGGATTATCGGACTTTCTGATGACTTATCCCTGGCGCTGGCCGCCTCGCACGTACGCATCGAAGCTCCTATACCCGGCAAGGCCGCTATAGGAATTGAGGTCCCCAACAAAGAAATCTCCACTGTTCATATGAAAGAACTGGTTGAAAGCAAAGAATTCGGCGCAGCCTCCTCAAGAGTCGCGGTTGCTTTAGGCAAGGACATATCGGGCACACCAATCGTTACGGATCTTTCCCAGATGCCCCATCTTCTAATAGCAGGGGCAACCGGGTCAGGAAAGAGCGTCTGTATCAACACAATGGTGGCCAGTATCCTGTTTAAGGCCACACCGGAAGAAGTAAAAATAATTCTAATCGATCCCAAGATGGTTGAACTTACCAACTATAACGGTATTCCGCACCTGATTACCCCCGTAGTTACAAACCCTAAAAAAGCTTCCGGAATCCTGCACTGGGCTGTTAAAGAAATGGAACAAAGATATGATCTGTTTGCCGCTGTGGGAGCAAAAGATATAAACCGGTATAACAAAATACAGGCGGAACTTCAAAAAGGATTCCATGAAAATGAACTCCCGGACAGGTCTGAGGATGCAACCCAGACACTGAACAGTAATGGCACGCTGCCTTTGATTCTAATCATCATTGACGAGCTTTCAGACCTGATGATGATTGCGCCTGCGGAAGTGGAGGATTCCATTTGCCGGCTCGCTCAGATGGCCAGGGCAGCGGGAATACACCTTGTGCTGGCCACCCAACGGCCTTCGGTGGATGTAATCACGGGACTGATTAAGGCCAATATACCTTCCCGGATTTCTTTCGCAGTATCGTCTCAGATGGATTCAAGAACTATCCTTGATACGGGCGGCGCGGAAAAACTGCTTGGCAGGGGGGATATGCTGTTCTTTCCCGTTGGTTCTTCCAAACCGGCAAGAATTCAGGGAGCATTTTTGGCTGACAAGGACACTGAAAATCTGGTCAGCTTTCTCAAAGAGCAGGCCCAGCCAAATTACAATCCGGACATGGCCAATGTGACTGAGGAAGAAAACATTTCTTTCTTTGAACAGGATGACAACCTCCTTCCACAGGCGGTGCAGTTGTTTATTGAGCAGGGGAACGCTTCGGTTTCGATGCTTCAGAGAAGGTTTCATATCGGATATGCCCGGGCGGCAAGGCTGGTCGACATAATGGAGCAGCGCGGAATAGTGGGCAGTTTCGAAGGCAGCAAACCCCGGTCAATCTTAATGACCCTGGAGCAGTTTCAACAATCCTTCAAACAAATTTAACTTTGAAAATAATATATCCACTGGCAAAAATATTTTTTTGTGCTATACTTGTTTATAAATCAAAACAGGCAGTGCTAAGGCATATTAAGTGATCGCGGCAATGTCGTGCCTGCAAGGTTCACTGAATAATCACCATAATAACTTCAACTGCATGCACCCATCTGACAGATCTGGCTGCAAGGTTCACTGAATAATCACCATAAAAGCTTAAAAGAGTCCTTGTTTTTATACAGTCGGCCTTTGATATTTTTGAGATATTATCTTGGAGGCAGTTAAAATGGCAAAAGAAAAAGCAGCTAAGAAAACACAGGAAACCACTCAGGTTGAAACTGTAGATCAAACCGTTCAGCGGGTAAAAAAAGATATGGTCTGGGTGGGAATAAGCATTGTTGTGTCCGCAGTTATAAGCCTGGCTGCCGGTCAGCTGATCAAGTTCTAATTTTCGTAAATATCCTGGTTGTCAGTAAAGTCTTTATTCCTGCCGTGCAACTCCAACCGCAGTTCAATAATCAAATCTCTTAATTCGGCAGCCCGTTCAAATTCGAGTTTTCGCGCAGATTCACGCATTTCCTTTTCCAGCTTGATTATTATTTGCTTAAGCTCCTTTTGATTGACGCCCTTTTTGACATAACCGCATTCGGAACGTTTTTTCCCCTTCACAACAGGGTGGGTAGCCTCAATTAAGTCCCTTACAGCCTTTTGCACCGTCCGGGGTGTAATGCCGTGTTTCCGGTTATATTCTACCTGAAGTCTGCGCCGCCGATCAGTTTCTCCGATAGCTCTTTTCATAGAATCAGTTGTCTGATCAGCATACATGATAACCTTTCCTTCAACATTCCGGGCAGCCCTGCCGATTGTCTGGATAAGTGAACGCTCAGAGCGGAGAAAACCCTCTTTGTCCGCATCAAGGATAACAACAAGACTTACTTCAGGCAGATCCAGGCCTTCCCTTAACAGATTAATGCCCACCAGTACATCAAATGTCCCCAAACGAAGATCCCTGATTATTTCCATACGCTCCAAGGCGTTGATATCTGAATGCATATAACGCACCTGTATATTAAAGCCACCCAGGTAATCAGTTAAATCTTCCGCCATTTTCTTGGTCAGTGTGGTTACAAGAACACGCTGCTTTTTAGCTACACGGCTGCGTATTTCTGTTAGCAGATCATCTATCTGGCCGCGTGTCGGACGAACAGAAAGTTCTGGATCTACCAGGCCTGTAGGTCTGACGATTTGTTCGACAATCCTTCTGCTGTGCTCGAGTTCGTATGGTCCGGGAGTCGCTGATGAAAAAATTACCCGCTTAATCCTTCTTTCAAATTCTTCAAATTTTAAAGGCCTGTTGTCAAAAGCGGAAGGCAATCGAAAGCCGTGCTCAACCAATGTTTCTTTGCGGGAACGATCCCCTTCATACATCCCTCTCACCTGAGGTATTGAAACATGGGATTCGTCAATAAACAAAAGAAAGTCATCAGAAAAATAATCAATCAGCGTGTAAGGAGGCTCTCCCGGCAGCCTTCCGGTTAAGTGGCGCGAATAATTTTCAATGCCTTTGCAGTATCCCATCTCGCGCATCATTTCTATTTCATAATTTACACGCTGTTCCAAACGCTGGAACTCCAGGATTCTGCCCATGGAATTCAGTTCCGCAAGCCGGTCTTTTAATTCAATTTCTATATTTGAAATTGCCCTCTCCAGCCTGGATCGTGAAACCGTATAATGGCTGGCCGGAAAAATTGAAACATGCTGCCGTTCACCCAGAATCTCACCGCTGACAACATCAAATTCAAGCAGGCGCTCAATCTGATCACCCTGGAAATCTGCCCTTAAAGCTCTTTCCGTGTAAGAAGCCGGGTATATTTCAACTATATCCCCCAGTACACGAAAAGTCCCGCGTGTAAAACTCATATCGTTACGTTGATACTGAATATCCACCAGTTTCCGCAACAACGCGCCGCGTTCCCAGACAGCCCCTTTTCGAAGGGAAATTACCAGATCCCTGTACTCCCCCGGATCACCAAGACCGTAAATACAGGAAACGCTGGCAACAATGATCACATCCTGCCGTTCAAAAAGAGAACAGGTTGCGGAATGACGCAGTTTATCAATTTCTTCATTTACTGAGGAGTCTTTTTCAATATATGTATCCGTCCGGGGGATATAAGCTTCCGGCTGATAGTAGTCATAATAACTGATAAAATACTCAACAGCATTGAGGGGGAAGAACTCCTTAAACTCACCGCAAAGTTGTGCGGCGAGTGTTTTATTGGGAGCCAGGATAAGCGCGGGGCGCTGAACAGCCTGAATCACCTGGGCCATCGTATATGTTTTTCCGCTGCCCGTTACCCCCAGCAAAGTCTGCATGGGAAAACCCTTGTTCAGGCCGTCGACAAGCTCAAAGATGGCTTTTTGCTGGTCACCGCGGGGCTCGAAACTAGATTTTAATTCAAAATCCAAGGTTTCCACTTCACTTATCAGTTTTTAGAGTTTATCACTTTATTTGCTAACCTTAATTATGCTTCTGAGTTTCTACTTCACTTATCAGTTTTTAAAGTTATTCGCCGCTGGCGCCTTCACTTCCTGCCGAACTCCCTTTGCCGACCTGCCCCTCCTGGACCGATTCAATATTCTTTATTTCACCGGGAATCTCTACTTCCACTTTCTTTCCTTCCTGGGTCGTAATTCTTAACTTGGTCCTGGCATTTTTCTGTTCGCCGCCTGTTGATTCTCCTTGATCCTGGACCTGGCTGCTTCCGCCGTCCCCGCTGCTGCCCTGACTTTCACTTCCTTGTTCCATGCTTTCCTGCCCGCCTCCCTGCTCTTTCTCCTTGCTCCAACGCTGTTCAAGCAGGTAGGAGTTGTTTTTTTGAATCAGCTGGACAGGAACGATCCTGGTTGGAATGCCATAATCACCGTTTAAAACACGGTTATCATACTGCCAGCTGCCCGTTTTGGAAAGGCTGACTGCGGCGTCATAGGCATACTGGCCGACTAATTCGGGCATGGTATCTATCTCCGCATTATGTTCACCTTCAATTAACGCCCGTGAAGATTCCTCATTCGCCCCTGTCCCGATTGTGATTACATAATGACTGGAACTCCGGGCTTTTAATGCTTTTACATACTCCATAACGAGGCGGCTGTCAGTGGATAATATGGCGTCAATCCCGCTGTTGTTATATTTGTTTAAAAACTGGTCTGCCGTCATCGCTCCCAATCCGGGCTCATTCTTTAAATAGACAATTTCTTCGACAACTTTCACCCGCGGCTCTTTGTCCAACTCATCCCGGATTCCGGCAACTATTTCATTGGAAATTTGATCTTTCCGGTCACCCCTTAAAATAAAAGTATTCAATAATTGGCGCCTTTCAATTCCGGGAACAACCTGGTTTGTGTAACCGCCATTTAGCGCCTTAAGCAGGTAAGTTGCTTCCAACCTGCCGGCTAGAAGATGATCTGAAGTTATATAGCCGTCTACCGGGACATTCTTTGGCAAAGTTTCCAGGGCCAGGACTTTTATGTTAGCTCTTTTAAAACGTTCGATAACCAAATTAACCGACGTTGAATCTACAGGTTGGACAACTACGGCCTTAAGCTGTTTCGTCCCTTTCTGTAAAAGCTGATCGAGCTGCTTGATCTGTTCCTGGGGATCGTTTTTTGCATCTAAAAGTTCGATTATGGTATCTTCTGCTTTACTTCTCTTCATCATTTCCTGCTGAATGATTTTGTTTCCGTCCTGCCCTAAATCAGAAAAGGATACAGCAATGTTAATGCTTGCGCCGATTGGTTTTTTTTCTGCACTCTGACCGCAGCCGTTCACTGTAATAAGGCATACCGCCATTAATAGCGGAAATATCCGCTTAAACGCAATGAGCATTTATATCCCTCCCGTTTTAAAACCTATCAATATTATGCTTAATCAAGGAAGTAAATATGAAATCCATATAAACAAGTACTTAATTCCAGATTTTAGTCATACAAATTAATTCGGGATGGAAAAGAAAGGAATGATTGGATGGAAAAACTTAAGTATTACTGGCAGCGTTTTTGCGGGCTTCTTGCAGAAAAACGTCCTGCTGAACAGTTGTGTACTATTCTTGATTCCGTAGAGGAATCAAGAAGGTCCTGGCAGGCGGCGTTAAAGGAATTTGATCTTGCAGAAAAAGTTTTTATTGATTATTCAAGCTACAAAATAATTGCCTTCCAAAAAAGGTATATTTATTTGTTGCGGCAGGCACAAAGCCTCGGGGCGACCTCCTGGCCGGTAAATGAACTCAAACCGCTGGCGTCAAGCCTGTCGGTGATCAATGATAATTAACAATGTGATGAGTAATGGCCGGGATCGACGAGTTCGCGGTATTTGGCCACTATCTGTTTGAAATCTTCCCAGGTCTCCTTTTTCAGATTCGGATTGCGCAAGAGGGCAGCCGGATGGTATGTAGGCATTATATAAAGTTCACCTTTTTTTACCCAGTTGCCCCTTTCACGTGTTATTTTGCCCTTTGGATCCAGCAGAGCCTGCAGCGCAGCGGCGCCAAGCAAAACAAGAATCTTTGGCTTTAAAATATGTAATTGGGCCTGCAGGTTAGGGCTGCAGGCTGTAATCTCTTCTGCGCTAGGAGTCCTGTTGCCCGGTGGCCGGCACTTAACAACATTAAGGATATACGCGTGATTGAATCTTTCAAAACCGCAGGCCTGCAAGATTTTATCCAGCAACTGTCCTGCCCTGCCAACAAACGGCCTGCCCTGCAAATCTTCGTCTGCTCCCGGCCCCTCACCGCAAAGCACCAGGCTCGACTTTGAACTGCCTTCTCCAAAAACCACGCCCCGGCAACCGCCGCGCAGATCACATCTGTTACAGGTTTTTACCTTTTCTTCCAGTTCGGCAAGTTTATCGAACCCGGAAAGGTCCCAAAACGGATCGAAAAACATATTATGCTCGTCTAAAAACAATCCCTTACCCCTCCTGCGTATGTTCAAAAAGACAAGTTCAACATGGAATAAAGGGTTATTCCTTTTCCAGAATTATTTTATGATCAACCAGGGCAAGCTCGGCAATCTTTGCTTTGATTATTTTCCGCCGGCCAAAAATATCTTCCAGGACAAGGCCGTCCTCCCGGGGAATTACTTTATCCACGGATTCGAAAAACAACTCTTCAAGACCATCTTCGCGCAGATATGCGTTTGCTTCACACAAAACGCTCACCCTCCAAAAAATAATAAACTGCCGCTTTGCTGCAGCCGTTTTAAAAATTATATTACCCTTTAAATAAACTTGTCAACGGGCATCTTCTAAGAGCCAGCGATACCAGCAGAAAAGTTCTTTTTAGTATTATTCTTTTAGTAAATTTATGCTTTCAGTAAAACCGCTCTTTCCAAGTTCAAGTCTGGAAGCCGCCTCCAGAAACACCGAGGGTTTCTTCCCTGTCCTGTTTTGTAACTACTCAGGCTAACGCCTGGGGCATAAAAAGAAGCAACTATAACCGAAACCGGGGTAATGTCCAACTATAAGACTTCATTGCAATTTGGGACAAAGGGATTACCCAGAAGAGCGTCCCGGATTGCATCCAGTACTGGAATAGAATTTTTCTTGACCGTAG
>JBAZGB010000011.1:0-53146 GCA_041653135.1 Eubacteriales bacterium
GTGTTGATAGTGAGAAGAAAAAAATAATCGTGGACAATTACGTCCACGAAGTAACTATTTCTGACGACATCCAAGTCGTCTTAAAGCTGAATTTAGGTACGGATAAATCTGGTGCCGGAGACCGGACTTGAACCGGTACGAAGGGTAACCTTCGAGGGATTTTAAGTCCCTTGCGTCTGCCAATTCCGCCACTCCGGCAAAAACCTCAAGTATTAAATTAACATACGGGGCCGTTATTTGTCAATTGGTAAACCTTTAAGCAAGAACAGCCAAAGGAACAAGGTGTTTTCAACAGCCTAACGGCCAAAATATTTTTCATCGGGACCATTTTATGGTACTCTAATTCCCGTAAGGATTTCGTCAAACACCGGAGAAATATTGATGAACAAAAATGAGATCAGAAAACATACACTAACTTTACGTATGGCTCTTTCCCCTGAGGAAGTCAGCCTGAAAAGTTCCCTGATTACAAAGAAAATCCTTTCCCTGGAAGAATACCGCCGGGCAAACGTGATTATGACCTACCTCGATTTCAGAAACGAGGTAAAAACCGGTGAGCTTATTCAAAAAACAATGAAAATGGGCAAGAAAATTGCCGTTCCCTCAACTGATCTAAAAAATATACGTCTGACGCCATCACTTTTATTGGCTTACCCAGATGATTTATCTCCCGGAGCATGGGGAATTCCGGAACCTGCCCCCGGACATTTCCGCCCGGTTGAACCCGCTGAGATAGACATTGTCATTGTGCCCGGCGTTGCCTTCGATGAGGAAGGAAACAGAATTGGCTACGGCATGGGATTTTTTGATCGTTTCTTAAATGAGACCGATGCCTTTTCAATAGCCCCGGTTTTCGAAATGCAAATCAGGCCGGCCTTTTCCCCGGGTACGTACGACCGCCCTGTGGACTGCCTGGTTACCGAGGAAAGGGTAATTTACACAGCATCCGTCCAAAAATCCACCTGAACGCCGTACTTTAATAGAAAATCTATCCCTTCACCAGTTCCCTTATAATCCCGGCGCACTACCGCCCGGCTGAAGTCGCAGCTCACAATAAGTTTGGCGCAGGTGACGCAGATATCCGCATTTACATAAATAGTACCGCCCCTGACCGCCAGCCCGCGTTTTGCGCAAAGACAGATAGCGTTCTGTTCGGCGTGCATGCAGGGCTTGAAATCTTCCCTGCCCGCCTGGATTTTTAAGCAGACCCCCGTATCACAGCAGTGTGCTTCGCCGCTGACTACTCCATTGTAACCGTGAGAAATAATCCGTCTGTCCACTACAATAACAGCGCCAACTTTTTTACGCAGGCAGGTTGAACGGCGCGAAATTACCTCCACGACATCCATATACACTTCATCAAATGAGGGACGTTGCATGGTCATGCGTTAAAACCTCACGCATCTTTTTAAAAATTATGACGACAGCTTTTCATACAACGGATACTTAAGACAGAGATCCCGGACAACCTCGGAACACTGCCGGAGTTTTTCTTCATCATCCCTGTTGTTTATTGCCTGCCAGATAACTTCCGCTACCTGTTTCATATCCGTTTCATCCAAACCACGTGTGGTTACCGCGGGAGTCCCAATCCGAATACCGCTGGCTATGGCGGGCGGCCTTGGATCAAATGGAATTGCGTTTTTATTCACGGTTATCCCAACCCTGTCCAGAACTTCCTCCGCCTGAGCGCCGGTTATATCCTTGATCCTTAAATCTACCAGAATCAAATGTGTGTCCGTTCCGCCGCCGACGAGGTTAAAACCTTTCTGCAGCAGGGCTTCCGCCAGGGTACGGGCGTTTTTGACAACCTGGCGCTGATAGGTAACAAATTCAGGCTGCATTGCTTCCCAGAGAGCCACCGCTTTGGCGGCGATCACATGCATCAAAGGGCCTCCCTGGAGACCCGGGAAAAGAGCCCTGTTTATCTTGGTAGCATATTCCTCCCGGCATAAAATCAGCCCGCCGCGAGGCCCGCGCAGGGTCTTATGGGTGGTCGTAGTAACAACATCTGCATGCGCAACCGGGTTCGCGTGCTCGCCTGCGGCAATAAGACCGGCAATGTGCGCCATATCAACCATCAGCATGGCTCCCGCCTGCCGGGCGATTTCCCCGAACCGTTCAAAATCAAGTGTGCGCGGGTAAGCGCTGGCGCCGGCGACAATTAACTGAGGTTTGCATTCAAGGGCAATTTTCAGTACCTGGTCATAATTAATTACTCCGCTTTGTTCATCCACACCATAGGGAACAATTTTATAAAATTTCCCTGACATACTTAAAGGGCTTCCATGTGTCAGATGCCCGCCGTGGGCAAGGCTCATGCTTAGGATTGTATCACCCGGTTTAAGCAGCGCCATATAAACTGCGAGGTTGGCCTGGGTACCGGAATGGGGCTGGGCGTTGACGTGTTCCGCGCCGAAAATTGTTTTTGCGCGCTCAATTACCAGCTGCTCCGCCATGTCAACATACCGGCAGCCGCCGTAGTAGCGCTTTCCCGGGTATCCTTCGGCATATTTGTTGGTTAAAACCGAACCCTGCGCTTCCAATACAGCCAGACTTGCCGAATTTTCGGAAGCGATGAATTCAAGGGTATTCTGCTGCCTAGCGATTTCCAGGTTGATCACCCTTGCAATCTCCGGATCTACTGCTGCTAAGGAATCTTTGAACATACCTATTTCCCTTTCCGCTCATAGAGCAATAATCTATATTTTAATATATTTGTTCTCGATTTGTGTAATTTTTTTTGTCCGCCGGGCGTGGCGGCCGCCTTGAAAGGCCGCTTTCAGCCAGACATCAACTATTTCCCTGGCCAGGCCGGGACCAATTACTCTTTCCCCAAGGGTTAAAACATTCGCGTCGTTGTGTTCTCTGGACGCCCGCGCGGAAAACGTATCGTGGCACAAAGCCGCCCTTACCCCCGGCACTTTGTTGGCGGCGATGGAAACACCAATCCCCGTGCCGCAGCAGATAATGCCCAGATCATATTCGCCGGAACGGACCGCCTCTGCGACAAGCAGGGCAAAATCAGGATAATCTACCGGCTCCTGCGCTGAAAAGGAGCCAAAATCATGATAAGACAGGCTGTTTTCCCTCAGGTATAGGATTATTTCTTCTTTAAGCTTCCATCCGGCGTGATCCCCGCCGACCGCAATTCGCAAATTTTCCGGTACCTCCTTCTTATTGCCGCGTTAGATTTTGCTGAAAGAATATTTCTACATCAACCGACATTTTCCTCTAACCCAAAAAGCTGCTAGATCGCTAATTTGTCAAGGACAAGCCCAATCAAATAACGCAATTCTGCGGCGCATTGCCTGTATAAATCCAGGGAACACCCAAAAGGATCAACTATATCCGAACCTTTACCGGCAAATTCGGCAAGAGAAAAAGTCTTTCCTGTTAAAACAGGTTCAAGCTGCTCTACCTGCCGCTTGTGAGACTTTGTCATCGTTAAAATCAGATCGGCCTCTTGAACCATCTCACGCGTTAAAAGCACAGCTTTATGGCCGCTTACATCTATTTGTAATTCTTTCATTGCTTCAATTGCGCCGGCGGAAGCGCCGTCGTTGGGCAAGGCGGATGTACCGGCGGAGATCACCTGATTTTCCCTGTCCTTCCCCCATGTCTGCAAAGCTTTTTTAGCCAGCGCCTCGGCCATTGCGCTCCGGCAGGTGTTGCCCGAACAGATAAAAAGTATCTTGATCTCCTTCACCCCTCGTTTTAAAAAACTTTTTATTTATGGTTCCGGATTTTATTTAAACACGGATTACCCTGCTTCCCGCAGCCCTGTATAACCTGTTCATGATTGCCAGGCCCAATCCCTTGGGCTCTATGCCTTCGGCAAGAATAACATCCACACCTAGCTCATCGAAATGGCGCAGGGCGCTGTATAACCGGGCTGCAATCCCTGCAGGCTCCCGCCGCCGGCCGGCGATAATTACTTCCCCGCAGTCATAAAGGCCTGCGTTTTCTTCATAAGCAAGCACTCCCACCTTTTTGCCCTCGTCCTGGTACCGGCAAATCAATTCGCCTAACCGCCGGGCGACTTTTAAAGGCTCTCCTTCGATAATAAACAAGGGCGCTTCCGGGGCGTAGTGCTTGTATTTCATCCCCGGAGAGCGAACAGGACCTGTATTAAAATCGTGTTCTTGAGCGAGCAAAGAATCTAATTGCAGCTCGCCGATAACACGGAATATTTCCTCCGGTGTTACGCCACCGGGACGTAGTATTGCCGGAACGCTTGCAGTTAAATCTACAACGGTGGATTCAAGCCCCAGATCAGCAGGCCCGCCATCCAAAACAGCATCGATTAAGTCGCCCAAATCTTTTAAAACATGACCGGCGGTAGTCGGACTCGGGCGGCCTGAAAGATTTGCGCTGGGGGCTGCAACCGGTATTCCAGCCTCTCTGATTAATTCCAGAGCTACAGGATGGGCGGGCATTCTTAAAGCAACGCTGCTTAAACTTGCGCTGACTTCGTCCGGTATTAAAGGGCTTTTAGGCAAAATAATCGTCAGCGGCCCCGGCCAGAATGTTTCCATTAAAATTAGGGCTTTTTGCGGTACCTCGGCGGCCAGTTGGAAAACTGTTTTTGGGTCAGCGACGTGAACAATCAAGGGGTTGTCCTGCGGCCTCCCCTTCACTCTGAATATACCCGCAAGAGCTTCCCTGTCAAAAGCGTTGGCGCCCAATCCATAAACGGTTTCTGTAGGGAAAGCCACCAGCCCTCCGGTACGAAGTATCAACGCCGCTTTTTGGATTGCCTCACTGTCGGGCTTTAAAGGATCAACTTTCCATATCCTGACTGAACTTTGGGACACGTTTACCACGCCATATTCATCTAATTTGCTTGCCTGTACGTTTTTATTATTATACCATAAGCTAAAGGATAATCTAATCATGAGAGGAGCTGGGAACGCATATGCAGGTGGTATTCCACGAGCGGTACAGGGAAGTGTACGCCTGCGATCCGGCGGCGGCCTATGGAAGGCTGGACAGCATGTATGATGAATTAATCAAAAACTATCCTTTTATCAGGCCCGAACCTGCAAGCGAGACAGATATATTGTTGGTTCACAAAACAGAACACCTTGAACGGTTTAAAAGAAATCCGCAGCTTTTCGAAGTTGCCTCACTGGCTGTCGGCGGGTCAATCAAGGCATCGGAACTGGCTGCCGGCGGCGAAAAAGCGTTTGGACTGATCAGGCCTCCCGGGCACCACGCCAGCCCGGGTTCATGCTGGGGTTTTTGCTATTTTAACAACATCGCCGTGGCGGTTGAGAAGCTGATCAAAAGCAGTGTGATTAAAAAGGCGCTGATTGTTGATATAGACCTGCATTTCGGGGACGGAACCGAAAAATTTTTTCACGGGAGATCAGACGCTATTTACCACCATGTAACAGACAAGTCCAGGGAGGATTTTTTAAATGATCTCAAAGATTTTGTGGAAAGCGAAAAAGACTATGACATAATCGGGGTTTCCGCCGGCTTTGACAGGCACATGTCTGACTGGGGACGCCTTTTGACTACCCAGGATTACACCGAAGCAGGAAGAATAATCAGTCAGTCCGCCGGGCGTGTCTGTCAGGGAAAAGTCTTCACAGTATTAGAGGGCGGCTATAATCACAATGTTCTGGGATTAAACGCAAAAGCCCTGTTGAGCGGCCTGGAGCAAATATAAACGAGGGGTAATTAAAATGGTCCGGACAATCGGCAACAGAGCGGTTAAGGCAGGTTTGCCCCCGGGAACTTTAGTCCACATAGGGCAAAAAAGAAGCGACCAGGTTAAAATCACCTTTACCGAGTATTCGGAAAGCCAGTATCAGTCAAAAGAGATCAAGGAAATCAAAGATTTCCTGCCCCTGAAGGATAAACCCGTAGTTACCTGGATAGACATTAACGGGATTCACAGTCTGGAAATAATAGAAAATATCGGAATTTATTTTAAGTTGCATCCTCTGATTCTTGAAGATATAGCAAATTCGGAACAGCGCCCGAAAGTTGAGGATTTTGGTGAAGATCTTTTTATTGTTTTGAAATTTCTCAGTTACGATACTGAGAAGAAATTGGGGATAGAGCAGATCAGTTTTATTTTAGGTTCTAATTTCGTAATTACTTTTCAGGAAAACGGTGAAGATGTCTTCCAGCCGATCAAAACCAGGATCAAAAACAGCGGCGGAAAAATCAGGGCGATGGGAGCGGATTATCTGGCCTATTCCTTAATTGACGCAATCGTGGATAATTATTTTGTAATCCTCGAGGAGATTGGGTTAAAGCTTGATATTTTAGAGGAAGAGCTTATAACCAACCCTACACGGGATACTTTGCGGCTGCTCCACCAGCTAAAAAGGGAAATGCTACTGATTCGAAAGTCGATTTGGCCATCCAGGGAAGTCATCAGCAGCCTTCAAAGAGGGGAACTTTCTTTCTTTGGAGAGATTTCCGTGCTGCACTTAAAAGATGTCTATGACCATGCCATTCAGGTCATTGACACTGTCGAAACTCTCCGGGATATGCTTTCCGAGATGATGGATATCTATCTCTCCAGCATCAGCAACAGAATAAATGATGTGATGAAAGTTTTAACAATTATTACCACCATTTTTATTCCTTTATCCTTTGTTGCCGGTGTTTACGGGATGAATTTCAAATATATGCCCGAGCTGAATTGGCGCTATAGCTACCCGGTCGTCCTGTTTGCCATGCTGCTGATCGGGATTTTAATGCTTGTGTATTTTCGAAAGAAAAAATGGCTTTGATGTCTTTGGAAGCTTAACAGACCGTGTTTATAAAGCGCTTTTTATTCACCCGGCGGTTTTAAGCAGTTCATCCTTGCGCCAATCTGCAGTAAAGAAAGCTTCAGATCATCTCTTTCTTCCTTGGCCTGATCCAGCGCGGCTTTGACAATTGCCAGTTCACTCATGACCATGTCATGAGTTTCCTGTAAGATCTGACTGTTCCGCTCACCTTCTTTTTTAGCAACAAAGCCGAGAACCGGCAGCGCTACACCCTGAAAAAATACGGAAATAAGGTACTGCGCCCAGCCAACCAGGCTTGCGGGCCGCTGCCAGACCAGAGGCAAAAGGACAAGGAAGGCAACCCCGTAAAACATGGCCATTGTTGAAAGCCAATCAGCAAGTTTCCCAGCCAGAAAATTATTAAAATGATCAACAGTCTTCATGGCACACCTACCTTTTGCTTAAGAGCATTAGCATAGTATTCGAGACCGAAGTGTTCTGTGAATAGGAAAAATGAGGCCTTTTAAATAGTCAATTTATCTTAATGGAGAAACTTATTAACTAAACTGAAGTATTTAATAATTTTATAGATAAACAGTTTAGCGATAAAATATTTCTATTATTATCATAAGAGGTATCAAAATAGAAAAGGGAGAATAACTACAATTTAGCAATTGTTATCAAATAAACTGGAATTAGGAGGTTATTTATTTGAAAAAACATGCATGGGTTATAGTAACAGGCGGGATCTTAGGGCTATTCGGAGTTATTCTTTTTCAAATGGGCAATCCGCCAAATATGGGTATTTGCATTGCCTGTTTCTTAAGGGATATTTCCGGAGCTTTAGGTTTCCACAGGGCATTGCCTGTCCAATACCTGCGGCCGGAAATTCTGGGTTTGGTTCTTGGAGCGTTCTTAATTGCGCTTCTTACCAAGCAAGTTAAAGCCGTTGGAGGTTCCAGCACATTTACCAGGTTCTTTCTTGCTATCCTGGCTATGATTGGTATGCTTGTTTTTTTAGGGTGTCCCGTCCGTCTTGTTTTAAGATTGGCTGCAGGCGACCTGAACGCGTTATTAGGCCTTGTTGGACTAGTGGCGGGTATTGCAGTGGGAGCCCAGTTCCTGAGTTACGGTTTTACACTGGGTCCAACGAGCAACCAGAATAAAATAAACGGCTATATTTTCCCAGTACTTGTTCTTCTTTGTTTGTTTCTTCTGCTGTTCAAGTCCCCATTTTTGTTTTTCAGCAAAACGGGGCCGGGCTCCTTACATGCGCCTTTGCTGATATCTCTGGGCGCCGGCCTGATTATTGGCATACTGGCTCAACGCTCTCATTTATGTATGGCTGGTGGAATTAGAGATTTCATTATGTTCAGGGATAAGCATTTGTTATACGGTTTTTTAACCATGCTGGCAGTTGCCTTAGTCGGCAATATTATTTTTGGCGGTTTTAAATTCGGTTTTGCCAACCAGCCTATAGCGCACTCCGATGGTTTATGGAACTTCTTGGGAATGACGCTCAGTGGTATCTGTATTACTCTTTTGGGCGGCTGCCCCCTTCGTCAGCTTATAGCCGCCAGTGAAGGAAATACTGATTGCGCTGTTACCGTGTTTGGCTTTCTTATAGGAGCTGCCTTTGCGCATAACTTTGGTATGGCCGCCAGTGCGAAAGGAGTCCCCTTTGACGGTCAGGCGGCTGTTGTAATCGGCCTTTTAGTTGTTCTGGTTATTGCCTCTTTAAACAGTAGATTTAGTCTGGTTCAAAAACCATCAGTACGGGGGGGAAGTTCGAATGTCAATAGAAGTTGATGCCCGTGGGTTGAGCTGCCCGGAGCCCGTTCTCATGACCATGCGGCAGCTTAATGCGGTTCCATCCGGCATAATAAAAGTGCTGGTCAGCAATGCCGCTGCAGAAGAAAATGTCAGCCGCCTGGCTGAGAATAAAGGATGGAAAGTAAAAGCAGAAAAAGATGGAGAAGATACTATTCTCATCTTAACAAAATAACGGCTTTAAAACCCTTTGGGCTGTAAAAAAGGGCATCCGCAAACGCACGTTTAATAGAGAAACTTATTGAACCATACCCCAAACCGATACAGTTAAGCAAAAGAGAGGCATTGTCCCGCAAGGGGTAGCGCCTCTCTTTTGCTTTCACATCATGAATGTCCACGCTAGAAGTCAACTCATCACCCTGTCCAATAACGCCGCATAACTGTCCACTACATCGTACACAACATAATCCGTGCTGATCGCCCTAAAATGCTCACGGGCGCAGTGAATTTTTGCTTCCTCGACCATACGCAGCTGCATGGTGGACATGGAGCCTTTTGTCTCGGCGACGAAGTAGATATGTTTTACCTTGCCCTCGTAAAAAGCTATTGCCCAGTCAGGATTGTATTTCCCGACCGGTGTGCTGATAAAAAAGCCATTTGGCAGCTTTACATAGACCGCCACCTCATTACTGTTATCAACGCTTTCCGCAAAGGCTCTTTCATTTGCGGAATCATAGAGGATATAGTCATACAAATGTTTATTCGCCGCCATAGCGTTCACGCCAAGCTGTCCTTTTAACGTCGGTTCGGTAAAAATGGTGGTGTCATAAACTGCATCCAACTTATTATAAGTGATGTGCTGAACGATGGTCGTTGCTTTTTGCTCGTTTATAATCTGCGCCGCCTTGATAATGAATTCTTCCGGATTGTTTGCAAACTGACCAAAGACAGTCTTTTCAATTCCGCGCAGGATAGTTACAACAGCTTTTCTGGTAAGTCCTGTTTCGGCGACAACTTTGCCGACGAGATCATACTTCACTGTGGCGCTGGACGAAAGTTCAGCTTTGAAAACCTCGTTTTCCTCTTTTACAAAAGCGGCTCCCTGCTGCAATTGTTCCCGTGATTGGATATCGGTCATCGTCCCGGTCTCGACCTTGAAAAATATCTTCGAGACACGAAGTTCACGATTCAGCGCCGATATTGCTTTCTGAATCAATTCTTCCTGGTCAAACTCCACCACATACACAGACTTTGCGTTTATATTGGCCCACAGCTTCTGGAATTCCGGCAAGCCCAGCTTGGATTTATCCAGCTTCAGCTCAATGTTATTTTTACGCGCATTCTCCGGCTGCAAGGCCCGGCTGTCATAAATAGAGTCGAGAATTGCTATTACAGACTCTTTGCTATCTGCAGCTTCTTCGGCGATTTCAACATTGCCGTTTTTCTTATCCTCATAATATTTGTCGGTGAGAACGCCTTTTTTTACATAACCGCTGGTGATGAGTCCCTCATAAATGCTTTGAGCAAGGTCATAATCAATAACCTGTTCAGCGCCACTGGCGTCTTTAATAACTTTGTTCTTAAAGAGATCTGCCGTTACTATACGAGGCCTGTCAGCTACTGCCTCGGCAAGCTCAGTTTGAAGCCCCTTGGCAAAGCTGTCATAGCTTTCGTTGGCGACAACGGTAAGAACATTTACATTATGGACGTCCCCGCCCAATAGGTTCGTATCCATGCGTTCTCCATTTTGATTTACGGATAAACGCAGACCGCGCCCGACTTCCTGACGTTTGCGGACATCGCTGCCGCTCTGCTTGAGAGTGCATATTTGAAACACATTCGGATTGTCCCAGCCTTCGCGCAGCGCTGAGTGTGAAAAAATAAATCTCACCGGCTCCCGGCGATCCAGCAATCGCTCTTTATTTTTCATAATCAGGTCATACGCATCCGCATCATCGGAGGTACGTTCCCGCCTGTCGCCTAACTTACTGTCTATCATACGACGGCTCTTTTTGTCTATTGAAAAATACCCGGCATGGGTTTCCTCAGCGGTTATGCCGTCAAGATATTTAAAATACTCATCACCATCACCAATTTCAAGCTGAAGGTTATTGATCTTCTGTTTATATTCTTCCTCGAACATATCGGCATACAGACCATTAAAGGCTTGCCCGGCAGCGTCGTACTGCTTGTACTTTGCGACCTCATCAATGAAGAAAAGCGACAGTACCTTAATGCCTTTATAGAACAACTGCCTTTCCCGTTCGATGTGAGAAAGTATGGTCTCGCGGATTTGGATACGCCTGAGCTGATCCTCGCTGACCGCGCCGATAACATCTCCGGCAAACAGCTTAATGCCGTTTGTAAACTCAATAGAGCTATCTCTTCCGTCAATCCTCAACACGGTATATCCGTTTTTGTATTCTGCAAGCTCACCGGAATTGGGGAACAGGTTATACCTCTCGCCGACAATGCGCGTTGACTTGCGAATCCCGCTGGCGCCCTTCACGTCAAGCTCAATGGTGGCAGTAGGGTTGCCTTTGGAGAGGTTGATGCTTTCCAGATATACATAACCTTCTGTCGCCGTGCTGCCCGTGACGGAAACACCCTTGACGGCAATCTTTTTGACCAGCTTCTTGTTATAAGCTTCCATTGCGTCCAGGCGATAAATCATATTGTAAACGCTGTCCTTCTTGTGCGTTGCAGAGTACCGCAGAGTCACCAGCGGGTTGAATTCCTTCAAGCGCTCCTTTGTGGCCGCTCCTTCCACAGACTGAGGCTCGTCGATAACCAGAACGGGGTTCGTTTTCGCAAGAATATCAATAGGCTTGCGGCTTCTGAATTCATCCAGTCTCATATAAATACGCCGGGTATCCTTACCGCGGGCGTTAAAGGCCTGAGAATTTATAATCATCACATTGATGGCGCTGTCGGAGGCGAAGCGGTCTATCTCCGTCAGCTGTGCGGAATTGTAGATGAAATACCGGATTTTCTTCCCGTATTCCTCTGTAAAATGCTCCTCTGTAATCTGGAAAGACTTATACACGCCTTCGCGTATGGCGACGCTGGGCACAACGATAATGAACTTGCTCCAGCCGTATCGCTTGTTCAGCTCGTACATGGTCTTGATATACGTATAAGTCTTGCCGACTCCGGTTTCCATTTCCACCGTCAGGTTATAACGCCCCTCCAATTGTCTGGAAGGCTCAATCTGATTGCTTCGCTGGATTTTATTAATGTTTTCGAGGATAACCCCGTCGTTTAATTCCGGCATGAGTTTGGAGTTGCCAAAACCGGTGAAGCGTTCCGCTTCGTCTGTTGTTATCTGATCATTTTTTACATAACCCTTATCCATCATATAGCTGGGCGTGAGGCACGGCTGTCCGGCAAACACATCACACACTGCCTTTGCCGCATCTGCCTGGAATTTCTGGTGCTTAAACTGCAGTTTTATTCGCCGTCACCTGCCTTCTTTGCTTGCCCTTCAAGCTCGATCAGATATTTGTCGTAATCAGACATAAAGAGCCTGTCCTGAACAATGCGGTACTTCTCAAATTCGCTTTCGGCATGGAATTTGGCAATCTCTGCTGTAATTTGCCCCGCATCCTTCAGAATTGCATGGTCGTCCGCCTGCAGGAAAATATCAAGCCGTTTTGCCCAATCTTCCATTGTCATCGGAATATGCCGTCTGGCTCTGTTTTCCGCAAGGTCGAGATACGCTGACACAATCAGTTCCAAAGAGCGCATCTCATCTTCGGTAAGATAATTCTTCGCTATCGAAACATCGCTCTTGATTATCTTACCGTCCGGCGCATCTTTCCATGTTGCAAGCCCCATATAAGGCTTTTCGGCATCGGTACGTTTGTATATTACTTCTGCCGCCGTATGACCGTGGACGGCAAAGTGCATTTTGTTCTGTACTTTTGCGAAAAAGTCTTTAGTCGTTTTTGCCGATTTGTCATAATCAAGCGCAGTAGCGTAAATATCGGTAATTTTCTGATAGAATTTCCGCTCACTAAGGCGTATCTCACGGATTTTTTCAAGCTGTTCCTCAAAATATTTGTTAGTAAGGATACTGCCGCCATTTTTAAGGCGCTCGGAATCCATAACCCAGCCTTTAATTGTATACTGCTCTACGATCTGGTTTGCCCAAACACGAAAGCGAACAGCACGTTGATTATTCACCTTAAACCCAACGGCGATAATCATTTGCAGGTTATAATGATTTGTGTCGTACTGCTTGCCGTCGGCAGCAGTTATTAAGTAATTCTTAATAACTGGATCCGGATCCAATTCGCCGTCATCAAAAACTTTTTTGATATGCTGGTTGATGGCGGAAACAGACACATCGTACAACGTAGCCATCATTTTTTGTGTCAGCCAGATATTTTCGTTCTCATACCGCATTTCAAAGCTATCCTGACTATCGCCCGTTGATGCGATAAAAGTCAGATACTCAGCGGCGGAACTGCGGATTGTAATTTCGTTTTTCTTTTTCTTTGCCATATCGCTTCGCCACCCTATATTAGTGTGGAGTTTTGAGAGTTAAGAGTTGAGTTTTTATTTGCCATGGTTTTTGTAGTTGCCATTAACATTTTCTTAATTTCAATACAATCATCATAAACGGATTGAAATTCCGTATCACTAATATATTTTGTTTCGTGCAACAGTTCAAGCCAATATAAGCTCTCAGCAGATTCTTTTAATGCAATATATATCTTTGCCAAAAAATCCTTTCGACTGATGCTGCATTCCGCTTCAGCAAGATTTGATCCAATGCTTGTTCCGCTTCGCAGCAACTGCTTTGACAAAACAAACTCTTTCTTTGTTTCCGTCAGAAATTTATAGAGCCTAATTATTCTGATTGCAAAGCATTTGCTTTTATATTTTACTGTATTTTCAACACTCATAGCTCCACACTCCACTCTTAACTCTCAACACTCTATAAAACTTTTACGCTCGTATTGGGCGCAAACAGCTTGAAGATTTCTTCCACGTTGATTTTTTCCGGGCTGGAAGAAAAGCTCGAATCTCGGAACACGGCGCGCAGCGGCTGGCGTTTGGCGATTTCCTTGACCACCTCGTCACTGATGCGCTTATCAAAGCAGGCGATGAGATCGCCGTCATTGTAAGTATGAACAGTAAAACCGCCTATTTCCTCCCGCGTGTGTGGCATGGAGAGGGGCAGGCCCCAATCCAAAAGGCAAGCGTATAGTAAATCCATATCGGTGCGATCGTCTTTTATGTTGTCTTCCATCATCGAGAGCAAGTCCTGTGTATATTCTCCTGCGGCATAGTACACATCTTTCATATTCGTATCGTCCAGTTTGAGGACACGGAAACCAATATTGAGGTTTTGCGCAGTAAGTCCTGCTTCCTCTTTAATTTTCTCACCGGCGCGGCGGATGCGCTCTTTGCCGATTTCACAGATGTTGGTATAACCCGTTTTGGCTGCCTCACTGTCCGGTGCGCAGGGTTCAGGTAACTGCACCATAATGAATTTGCGCTTACCACCGTCTTCAGCATTTAGCTGCATCACCGCATGAGCAGTGGTGGCGGAGCCGGAAAAGAAGTCGAGGACGATAGAATCGTTTGATGTTGCCAGCTTTAAGCAACGATTTATCGTTCCAATAGGTTTCGGTTTCGGGAATATTCTTTTATCAAATCCCAATGAAATAAATTCTTCACTGCCCCTCTCACTATTCACATCTTTAGAAGTCCACGAACTGGTTGGTTTTATCAATGTGCGTTTCTCTAAATAATCTTTCTCCATTACTCCCCACACTTTTCGTGCAGGCATAAATTTAGGGGTCAGGTTCGATATTTTATTAAGAACAGTATCCATTCCCCATCTCCAATTACCCTCTTTCCCATCTTCGCGTTGTGGCTTTATTTGAATATATCCGGCAACAACTTTATCATCTTTTGAAGGATAAAAATCGCCTGATTCCTCATTAAAGTAAAAGTAGTAAAATAAATTCGGTCGGTCCTCTCTAAGGTCATTTTCACCAGTTTTTCGCAAGTCTATTTCTCTATACTTTTTACCGTTAGTGTCCACTTTGTTATATCGTTTAATAATTTCTTCTGTTGGCTCAAACCCATACCAATCAAGCATGATTATGGTTTTAGTATAAATCATCACATATTCATGTGCAGTTGCTACATATTTATCATCAGAACGCCCTTTTGGATTGTTGGTATTTGATATCTGCGCTATAAAATTACCCTCTCCAAATACCTCATCGCATATTTTTCTTAATTGAGCCACTTCATTATCATCGATACTTATAAAAATAACCCCGTCATCCCGCAGCAAATTCCTCGCCAGCACCAGCCTCGGATACATCATACTGCACCAATCGGAATGGAAACGACCGTTGCTTTCGGTGTTTCGGAACAGGCGGTCGCCGTCTTCGTCGTATACGCCTGCGTCTTCTTCATATTCAACCTTATCCTGTGTGAAGTTATCGCGGTAAACAAAATCGTTGCCCGTATTATAAGGCGGATCTACATAAATCATCTTTACCTTGCTGAGATAGCTTTCCTGCAACAGCTTCAGCACGTCGAGGTTATCGCCCTCTATGTAAAGGTTTTCGGTGGTGTCCCAGTTTTTGCTCGACTCCATACAGGGTCGCAGCGCCTTGCGGATGGGCCGTCCCGCCTCGGCAATGGCAGCCCTTTTACCCACCCATGTAAACTCATAGGCTTCATCGCCATATACCTCATCGCCCAGTAGGGAACGCAGCAGGTCAAAATTTACTTTTCCTTCAGTAACAACAGCAGGGAAAAGCTCCGCTATCTTATCAATATTCGCAGCGGTCAGGTCCGCCGATTCAAAACGTAATTTATCCATTTGATAATCCTCCATTTCTTCTGCTGCCTATGCGTGACTGGTATCAGGCAATATCTTTATAAGTTCATCCGCAATTTCTCGGGCGGAAAACATTGATGTATTCAAGGCTTTACGACCAGCTAATGTGGGGCTAAACGCTTGTACCTCATCCTTTGTGATGTTATGCCAGATTGGAAGTATCGTCTTGCCATTGGTCATTTCAATCTGGAATAGTCCATCGAGCTCATATTGCGTCCAACCTTTGTGAATGTAATCTTTGGAGAGAATGACGATGCCGAAATGTGACTTTTTCAAGCCGTCATCTATCTTGGTCCGTAGACTGTCGCCCCAAACAATACTTAGCGCGTCATACCATACCTTTACGCCGCTGGACTCAAGCTCCTTGCATAATGTGTCCGCAAACTCCGCTTTATCTTCAGAGGCGTGTGAGATAAAGACATCGTATTCTTCATGACTGCTTTCTTCATAAAGATGGTGTGGAGGTTTAGCAACGGATAATTGCTTCGTTATTTGAGCGGATAAATCCGCTATTCGCCGTTCATAACCACTTTGTATTGACTTCTGTATTTTATTCGCCTTTTGCATTTCTGCTGTTTCCTCGCGTTGAAGCTTAACGGTTGTATCTGCACGTTTCTTTCTTTTTTCCGCAATTTTTTTATTTATACCAGCCTTATCATCTATAATTCTTGCAAGCTCATTTTGATAACCTTGTATCTGGCGGCGCTTTGATGATGCCATTGAAGCTGAAGTATTCTTCGTAATACCCTTTTGGGTATCGTTTATTCGTTTTGTCTTGTCCGCTTCTTTTTTTGCCAGTTCAGCCAGCTTCTTTTCTAAATCTGCCAGTTCGTTGTCAAGCTGATTTAACGATTTTCTCGTTTGTTCGGCACTCACAATAACCCCTCCAATTCCTTCCTCAGCCGCTTCAACTCTCCGTTGAGCGCAACCTGTATATTGAACTGTTTTTCTCTACGCACCTTATTTTCCAGCGTGGTAATTTCCTTTTGCAGTTTCTGCCTCCGCTCGTCACGGGCGACTGCATCTTTCAAATCGCCTCCGGTTTTGTACTCCAGCCTTTCTCCGGCAATCTGCCGGAGAAAGGCTTCATAGAGCGAATCCATATTTAATCCGTCTATCCGCAGCGCCAGCGCATTCAAAGGCTGCCATTCAGTATTAAAATAGGCGCCAGGCTTGAAAGCAGACGTACCGCCTTGACTCTGCTCCTTGTAGCCGATCCATGCCTGTACCTGCTCCTTAAACATAAGCAGAAAGAGAATATGGTAGGGAATCTCCCTGTCAATTAACTGCAATATACGCTTGTCAAGGCCGGGCTGGTTCAAGCGTATCTCTATAATTTCAATCTCCGAGACAGTCTCTCCGGCGGCAACATTCACCGTGGTGGGGGAGATTTTATTCCTCCAGTAAATCACATTAATCTGTTCGACAAATATCCGCTTGAGTTCCGCAGTAACGGACAGGTTTTCATAGAATTTCTGCTTCGGTATACGCCGGTTAAATGCTGTTCCTTGCGGCAATTCAATCATACTAAACACCTCGCACTACCAAAAAGCAGATCAGCTCGAAGTCGTCCAAACCTGTAATGTTTGTGTTCAGGGCTGAGGCGCCTCCGCTCTTGTACAGGCTGTCTATATCGCTTTCTTCCTTTGCGTCAATGATGGAGTTGATGGCGTCACTCAGAAACTCTGATAATTGGCGCATGTTCCTGTCGTCATTGGTTTCCTGATTGAAAGCACGGCACAGATCTGCCAATGGCGCTGTCTTTCCTTTACAGAGATACCGCATTCTGTCCAGCATTTCTTTGGGTGATAGGTGGTCACAGACGACCTATCCATCATCAGCAATATATACCATATAAAACGGGTGAAGCTGGTTCTGGTTATTGATATTCACGCCGCCGTTTATGTTCTTCAACACAGATATCACGCCGGGAGGCGCATCGTCCTTCGCAGGAACAACTGCATGGAGTCCGAAAGGAGTTTTGTCCAAATCGCCGTTATTCTTGATGTAATCATGCAGGTCAAGGCGGAACTCATTCAAGCCCAAGTCCATAATGGAAATGCCACTGGACATATCCTCGATATCGACGACTTCCTCCTGGAGACGCTTAAGCTGCGCTTTGCGGTATTCAAGGTCACCTTTTTCCTCCGCATTGATAAGGTCGTCGTCTCCGGTGGAGGTCATGACTGATATCTTCATACGGGTTTCCACACGGCTTTTCAGGTTTATGTAATTGTCAAGCGTCAAATCCGGCCAAAAGTTCACAAGCTGTATTCGCGCATTCCGGCTGCCGATACGGTCAATACGTCCGAACCGCTGGATAATGCGGACAGGGTTCCAATGGATATCGTAATTAACCAAATAATCACAATCCTGAAGGTTCTGCCCTTCCGAAATACAATCAGTGGCGATAAGTATGTCAATACGGTCGGTTGAGCCCGGCATAAGCAGAGCTTTGTCTTTTGATATAGGTGAAAAACAAGTAAGGACATCGTTGAAAGTTGCCTTAAATTTTGGGATCGTTGTCTTTCCGTCCACTGTGCCGGTTATCATGGCGGCGTTAAGTCTATATTTGCCTTTTATAAAACCAGTCACATTCTGATACAGATATTCAGCGGTATCAGAAAAGGCAGAAAAGACAAGAACCTTATTATTATTATCGTTAATGGGGTGGTCAATTTTATCCGAGATTAAGCGCAGCAGGGCCTGCAGCTTTGTATCATGCTCCGGCGTTATATCGGCTACCATAAGCGTCAACAGCTCTAACACATCCGAGTCTTGTTGGAGAGTGTCGCGCCAGGTAACATAATCCATATCGTTAAGATCGATTTTCACTTTTCTGCCGGTTGCGAAGAAGTCGGTGTTCTGATCATCGTAATCAAATTCCGTATCCTCACTGAACTTAAGTATTTCAACGTCAGCATCTCCACCAGCCTCAAAAATATCAATTTCAGAGATAGTATCATCAATCAGCTTTTTGATACGTTGGAGCGTCAGCCGGAAGGAATAAACGGAGCTTTCCAGACGTTTGAGAAGATTGATACTCATCAGGCGGCGAATGCCCTGTTCACGTCCCGCACGGTTGATATTGACATCAGGGTCAACATACTTGTCCCACTTACTTTCAAAGACGAAGTCTGTTGGTATGTAAACCGAAAGATTCAGCTTCATAAGCTCATCATATATCTGATTATAATTAATGGCGTTGCTCAAATTTGTCAGGCTTGGCCGCAGAGATACAGGCTTGAGCCGTTCGGGGAATTTACCGATGTCATCCATGTTGTAATATTTCTCAATATGCTTGCGTGAGCGCGCAATGGTGACGCTGTCCAGTACTTCAAAGAAGTCAAAGTCCAGCATTTTTAAAAGCGTCGCAGTCGTTTTTCTTTCCGGTGTCAAATTGCTCCAGATGTTGAACGCCCTTTGCGCACTGCGGAAAATTTCATCAATAGGCTTCGCTGTGTTCAATTTTTCATTTATCAAACTGGAATTACCTTCGTAGGCAAGTGCGAGCTGATTACGCAAGTCTACGAAGCGGTTATTTACCGGAGTTGCTGATAGCATAAGCACTTTTGTCTTAACACCTGTACGGATTACTTTGTTCAAAAGCCGCAGATAACGGTTTTCCCGTGCGTCATCACCGTAAACTTGGCCGCCATTCCGAAAATTATGCGACTCATCAATGACAATCAGGTCATAATTGCCCCAGTTTAAGCGGTCCAAGTCCAGGCCGTTTGAATGGCCATGATTTCTGAACAGGTCTGTATGATAGAGTACATCATAGCGCAGCCGGTCAGCAGCAATCGGGTTGTTTATATAATTATCTTTATAAAGGATACACCCATTATACTTTTCCAGCTTGTTGATAATAGCAAGAGCGGCGTCCTTCTGAAAATCATATAGTAATTTCCAGATTTTACTCTCTTTGAACCCGGTTGCTTCGTTGGGGAGCACATCCTCGGATATGTCTTCAAGGAATTCGTTGAATATGTTGTAAAGAGCCATGAAATAAAGAAACTCCGCCGGGTTTTCATTATAAGCGGCGGTGATACTCTCGATAACCTCTTCAGTTACGTCTTGCAATTTCGTTCTGTCATTCCAAAGACTTTCGAACAATCTGGTGAATTCCTGGCTGTGTGGAGCAGGGAATTTGGTAACCATATTATAGCTGTTGTTTCCCCGTTCGCATCCAATGTCCACAGTGGTGAATCCGCCAAGCGGCATATATGTAATTTGTTCACTACCTGAGGCTATGTTGAGAAATCCGCCCATGTTCTCTGGTGTGGTATTGGATTTAAACGCAACCTTTTTCTTAATCCAATCCGCGCATTCCCGGGCGATTGCCTTCTGTGTCAATTCATTCCGCAACTTCACTTCAAATTCTGTTCCGTATAGGCTGCGTTCGCGGTTGAGGCGGGGGATATAAAATTCGCGTTTTTCTTTAGGCGCTTTTTCGGTTACAAAAGCAGGCGATGTAAATATGAAACGAAGCTCATCAATTTGGTCAAACTGTTTCTTCAAAACTTGGTATGCGTATATGGAAAAACAAGCAGCGGCAATCGAAAGGCGACTGCCCTTTTCGATTGTGACCGTCAAGTCATCTTTCACAGTTTTTGTTATATTATCATAAATCTCCACAGTACGTTCCTTTAATGGCTATGTGTTATTATCAACGCCGGGAATAGCGCATACCTTTATCAAGACCTCCATGCTGACATTCTCATAATTTGAGAGCTTAGCTATTGTGGCGAGCTTAAACCAGCTGCCACCTTCAAATTTTCAACTTATTATACCAAAATCTGCATACGTTTTACGATATATTATACACATTTATAAAAATTCAGTTTATATTTATTCGACATTTAAACAGATTTAGAGTTATTCATGTAGCCATCTTTGGCAACCTGTGGCAATGTTATGTTCGCTAAAGGGATGTAGTTCAAATGAAGATTCAAATTATCACCGGAATAACCGTTATCGCCTGGGCGGTATTGTGTGCCGCTACGTGGCAGTTCAAAACAGGGAAAGTGATTCGGAAGAACGAGCCAACAAAATAGCTTCTGATATATTAATACCTCCTTTTTCACAAAATTTTGTTACTTTTTTAAAAGAAGGAAATTTTAATGAGTCCGGGCAGAGGGAAGCGGCTGACGGCTTAGATAATATCCTGTTCAAAAAGGGAAAATAAGAAGAGTAAATGTTACTGTTTTGTTACCGAAAACGAAAAATCAAGCAATAGGAAAAGGCTTCCATCCCCGGAAGCCTTTATTTTACTTGGTGCGGGCGGCGAGAGTTGAACTCGCACGGGTATTACCCACTGGATCCTAAATCCAGCGCGTCTGCCATTCCGCCACGCCCGCCTATTCAAAATTACAGCTTATATAAATAGTCTACTATGACATAATCTTTTGTGTCAAGGAACCGGCCGGAAACGCGTATAGTAAAAATATTTACTTGTTCTGGCGCTGCCGGCGCGCAACTTTTAAGCAAACGGTGAATACGGCGGCCTAAAAAGACCTGCTTCCGCTATAGGTGCTGTTTAAGCGATTTTACACAATTTTCTTCTTAAACATCAGGGTGCTCAAAGTGACAAGCACTACTGAAAAGATCAGCAGTGCAATTACCTGAGGATACAGGTACTCAATGCCAATGCCTTTCAGCGCTATTCCCCGGATTATTGTCAGGTAAAATGTCAGGGGAATTAAATCACCGATATACTGGATAATCAGCGGCATCGCTTCCCTGGGGAACATAAACCCCGACAGAAGTATGCTGGGCAGGATTACAAAAAAGGACATCTGGATAGCCTGCATTTGCGTTTTCGCCATTGTTGAGATGAATATGCCCAAACCAAGGCTGGCCGTTATAAAAAACAGTGTCAGTATATACAGTTCCAAAAGGCTTCCCCGTACGGGCACTTTGAAGACAAGCGCCCCGACCAGCAAAGCTACGGTAATTTGAATGTAGCCAAGCGCAATATAGGGGATTATTTTACCGAGCATCAGCTCGTAAGATCTCACCGGAGTGACAATAAGCTGTTCCAGGGTGCCCTTTTCACGTTCGCGCACTATGCCCATTGAAGTCATTAAAACCATGGTCATGGTGACAATAATTCCTAAAATCGCAGGAACCATGAAAAAGGCCGTGATCCCGTCAGGATTATACCAGGGACGTACCCTGATATCGTACGGAAGATTTTTCAGGTTCGTTTTTTGAATTATTATTTTTTGGGATTTCAACAGCCCTATGGAGTTTGCCACAGCAACAGCCGACATGGAAACCATATTATCCGTTGCGTCTACAATTACCTGTACCTGCGCCGTTTTTCCCTTGCGCAGGTTTTGGGCAAAATCGGGCGGGAAGATTATGCCGACTTTCGCCTCGCCGCTGTCGATCATTTTGGTCAGGTCACTGTATCCTTTTGCCCGCCAGGTTATGTCGAAATAGCCGGAAGCGCTGAATGAATCCAACAAATCCCTGCTTTCATAGGATAAGGACTGGTCAAAAACAACCGTGGGGATGTGTTTGACCTCCGTTTGGATGGCGTATCCGAATAGAAGCAGCTGGACCAGCGGGAGGGCAAAAATCATGGCCAGAGTCAGTCTGTCCCGTTTAATTTGCAAAAATTCTTTTTTTAAAATAGCCAGCATCCTACTCATCCGCGCTACCCCGCTTTTTTTCCGTTTTGGACAAGTAAATAAAAGTATCTTCCAAAGAAGGTTTTATTTTTTTTGCCTCTGCTTTCATTAACGCGTTAAACGGTTCCAGGCTGCTTTCCGAATCCAGCAGTATATGCAGCAGGGAACCGTGGATAGTACACTCCCTCACGTACGGTATTTTTTCTATCACCTGTATCTTAGACATGGCATCCGGGTATTCCAGTTCGACCAGGCAGCCTTTGATGACACTGTTTCTCAGGTTGTCCGGTGTATCATTCGCAATCAGGCGCCCTTCGGAAATAAAAGCGATATTATTGCACCGTTCGGCTTCATCCATAAAATGAGTGGTTACCATAACTGTCACACCTTCGTTAGCCAACCTTTGAATAATTCTAAAAAACATTCTCCTGCTGGTCGGGCTTATACCGCTCGTAGGCTCATCCAAAAACAAAATTTGGGGTCGGGAGATCAATGCGCATCCCAGCGCCAGCCTTTGTTTGAAACCGCCGCTTAAACCCGCCGCCATTTCATTTTCCCTGCCCTCAAGCAGGGACATCCCGATCATTTCCGTGATCCTTTTTTTTCTTTCGGAATAGGGGATGCTGTACATCCCCGAGTAAAACTCAAGGTTTTCATAAACGGTAAGATCGTCGTAAAGGCTGTATTTCTGAGACATGTAACCGATCTTCGATTTTATTTTCTCGGACTGCCTGGCTATATCATACCCGAGCACCGTACCCGAGCCGGAAGTGGGTTCTAAAATTCCGCACAGCATCCTGATCGTGGTTGACTTCCCCGAACCGTTGGGACCTAAAAAACCGAAAACTTCCCCCTGCCTGATCTTTAAGGTCAGCTGATCAACAGCCGTAAAAGATCCGAACATCCTGGTAAGATTTTCTGTCGTTACGGCATATTCCACTTTTGTTACCCCTTATCCTTTCCTTCCTCGGTCAGGGAAACGAACACATCCTCGATCGTAGGCGACGCTTCAGCAAGGTGGAGTAGTTCTATGTTGCCCGCCGACAGCCTTTCTGTAATAAAATCTCTGGCCCGGCTAAAATCACGGACCAGGATGTGGTATTTATCGCCGAAAAATCCCGCGTCAACTATTGCATCACACTCATTGAAAAAATCAAGCTCTTTGGCGCCGGATTTCAACTCAATTATTTTATAAGGGAAATTCCTTTTTAAATTGACCGGTGTGTCAACCACTAAAAAGTTCCCATCGCTCATGAAGGCGACCCTGGTACAGAGTTCCGCCTCATCCATGTACGGGGTAGAAACAATTATCGTGATGCCTTCCTTGTTTTGCCCATAGAGGATTTTCCAAAATTCTTTGCGGAATTCCGGATCAACCCCGTAGGTCGGCTCATCAAGAATCAAAACATCCGGCCTGGTGATCAGGGAACAGCTCAAGGCCAGTTTCTGCTTCATCCCGCCGGAAAGGTTATCCGCCAGGCGCGACTTGAAATCCGTTAAGCCAGCCAGTTCCAATATTTCTTCTGTACGCCTTGCAATTGTTTTTTTATCCAGTTTATATAAAGAAGCAAAGAAACTCATATTTTCGATGACCGTCAGGTCACCGTAAAGGCTGAACCTCTGGGGCATATAACCAAATATTGCCCCTTTGTTGTTCCAGGTCACTTTTCCGCCGGTAGGAGTAACAATATTGCACAGCATCCTGATCAAAGTTGTCTTGCCGGCCCCGTCAGGACCAATCAGGCCGAATATCTCACCTTCATTGACCTTTAAGTTTACGCTGTTAACTGCGGTAAGGCCGCCGAATTTTTTGGTCAGTTCGTGTACTTCAATCAAAACTGCTCACCTTCCGTTGTAAAAACAACGTCCGCCGGCATACCGGGTTTTAAAACCCCGTTCTCGCTGTTTACTCTGATCTTAACACCAAAAACAACGTTGGTCCTTTCCTGTTTGGTCTGGATAGTTTTGGGCGTATATTCCCCCCGGTCGCTTATTTCCTCAATGACGCCGCTGTATACGGCCGTGCTCCCACTGACGGTGAATTTTACTTTCTGGCCTAATTTTATTTTAGGCAGATCATCGGTAGATATATATACCTTAATCCACATATCATTAAGATTTGCAATACCAGCAAGAGGAGCTCCGGCCTGAATAAACTCTCCCTGCTCAAAATTTTTAATCAGTACCGTACCGTCAATCGGACTGGTTATCTTTGTATCCTCAAGCATGGCCTCGGAGTACTTTAAAACAGCCTCACTTCTTTCAAGTTCAGCTCTTGCCGCCTTGATTGCGTCCGGCCTGGAGCCTGACTGAAGTTGCTTCAGCTTCGAATTGGCCAGATCAATCTGGTTCTGAAGCTGGTTTAAATTTGTTTTCCCCTTTTCAAATTCAGATTCGGAAAGGGCGCCTTGCTGATAAAGATTCTCGCTTCTTTCAAAATCCCTTTTTGCCTGGTCATAGTTTGTTTGAGCAATTTGTACGCCGGTTTTGGCGTCTTCTATTTCCTGTTCCCTGGCCCCGGAAACCAGATCGTCCAATTGCGCCTGCGCTTTTAAAACTCCCAGGGCGTCCCGCTCTTTTTGAGCGACCAGGTCATTTCTGCTTATTATGCCAATAATTTGATTCTTTTTGACCGAATCCTCTTCGTTAATTGTTAAACTTTGCAGCGTACCGGCCACTTTTGAGCATAAATCAACCTGGGTTGCTTCGATCGTTCCTGTAGCGGTCAGTTCGGGCGTTTTTCTCAAGCTGCTCTGTTTTTCATATCCCCAGTAAGCGAGCGCCGCCACAACAATAACAGATAAAACAACAATCAGATGTTTTTTGCCCATTTATTCAACTACCCCTTTACTTACAAAATAGTCAGTTAAATAAAACCAGGCTTGAGTGCCTGGTCTCCCGGTCGTTTAGTTTTGATAATCGATTGCATATCGCATTAAATGCTGATACTCAACACAAGGATATCTTAAGCAGCCTTTTCCGTCAATACTGTTTAATATTACTAAGTTCCTTGTCTGTTTGAAACTTTACCCGGAGATAAAAATGACAAAAAAAATTACGGAGCTGTTTTCACGGCTCCGTTAAAATTTTCTATAACATTTTTAATAATTTTTGGTGAGCCATCGGGGGCTCGAACCCCGGACACCCTGATTAAAAGTCAGGTGCTCTACCAGCTGAGCTAATGGCTCACAAAAGTTTAAACGGTTTTTACAAATTGGCTGGGGCGGCTGGATTCGAACCAACGAAATAGCGGATCCAAAGTCCGCTGCCTTACCGCTTGGCTACGCCCCAGTTTGGGGTGGAAGATGGGATTTGAACCCACGACCCCCAGAGCCACAATCTGGTGCTCTAACCATCTGAGCTACATCCACCATAATAAAAAGATTAAAAGACCTTTCGAAACAAAAAAAAGTATACCACATAGCCCGGGAGAAAACAAGAACTAATCAGGATTCTTAAAAAAAGGATTTACTTTAGCGCAGTTCAGTCTTGACGGATAAAATCTCTGCTTTTCCCGTACGCTCAATAAACTTTTCCACAGATGACAGAATTCTGCTTACATAAGCGCTGTCATTGCTGACCGTAACCACGGCCAACAGCGAAATCTGCCACCTGTCCTGTTCGCCGGCCTCGGCTACGGATACATTAAAGCGTGATTTTGTTTGATCAATAATGCTCTTCAGCAGCCTGCGCTTATCCTTTAAAGATTCCGACTGGCTGAAAAAAAGCTCAAGAGTAAGAAGGCCGATTATCAATAATGATTCATCCTTAGTTTTTTACAATGCAACTGTTTATTTTTGTTATTTTGATGGGCCTTTTTTTTGGCATTCCTGAACGCCTGGGATATTTAAGCGGCGTCGGATGTGTCTTTTCAATAACAATAAGTGTCCTTTCATGCCCTAGATACGGCAGAACCAGCCGCCTGATTTCTTTTAACGATCCTCCAAGAAGTGACAGCAGCTGATCACACTCTTGCGCTTCAACTTCCGCATCCCTGCTCTTTAAGGCAACCATATGCCCTCCTACCCGAACCAGACCGAGACAATATTCGGCGATCACCGTCAATGGTCCTACAGCCCTGCAAAAGGCGCAGTCGAATTGTTCGCGGTATTCTTTCCTATGGCTTACTTCTTCAGCCCTGCCGTATATTGTTACAGTGTTGGAAAGTCCTAAACGGGATACTGTATCATTTAAAAAATCCGTCTTTTTTTTGGAGGACTCGATCATACTTAAAAAAATCCCGGACCTGGCAATTTTCAGCGGTATTCCCGGGAGGCCTGCGCCGCTTCCGACATCAGCCACCTGCGGGCTGCCCTCAAGCGGTACGACGAGCAGACAGGCTAAAGAATCCACAAAGTGTTTCAGAGCGGCTTCCTTTTCAGTTAAAATTCTGGTCAGATTTATTTTTTTATTTCCTTCAACAATTAATTTAAAGTAATTATTGAAGAGTTCCTTTTGTTCGCTGTTTAAAATAATCCCCAGTTCTTCTGCGCCCTTCGAGCACCAGTATTCCAGTTCACCATGATGATCAGATGGCTGTGCTGTCATTGACGGTCCCTTTCCGCCTTCTTTGCTCAAGGCGAACCATCAGGATGGCTATATCTGCCGGTGTTATACCGGAGATACGGCTCGCCTGCCCCAGGGAACGGGGGCGGATCTTTTCCAGCTTTTGCCTAGCCTCGTTTGCCAGTCCCTCAATTAATGTATAATTAATATCTTCAGGTATCCACCGCTCTTCTAATTTTGTATACTTCTTAACCTGCTCAGTTTCTTTTTTTATATATCCGGCATATTTAACTCCTATCTCCACTTCCTCAACTATCTCATCGAATAGATCATCAGGCAGATCCGGCCTGCCTCCCGGCAGGCTGAACAGATGCTCATACCTTACCTCAGGACGTCTCAGCAAAGAAGCAAGACTTGCGGATTGGCTCAGCGGCGTGCTGCCGGACTGTTCCAAAACCGCCTGTACTTCCTCGGTAATGTGGATAAAAGTTTTATTCAGCCGTTCAAGATCATCTTCAATTAATTTTTTCTTTTTACAGAAAACAGCATACCGCCCGGGAGAAACCAGGCCAATTTTATAACCCGCTTCGGTCAGCCTCAAATCTGCATTGTCCTGACGCAGCAGCAGCCTGTGCTCCGCGCGGGAAGTCAACAGCCTGTATGGTTCGCCCGCTCCTTTAGTGATCAGATCATCTATCATTACGCCTATATATGCTTCGGCGCGGCCCAGAATGAAGGGTTCCTTCTGCTGTACATAACAGGCGGCGTTAATTCCGGCGATAATTCCCTGTGCGGCCGCTTCTTCATATCCGGACGTGCCGTTGATCTGCCCGGCGCTAAACAATCCCCGTATTTCCTTGCACTCGAGGGAGTGTTTTAATTGGGTGGGCAGCAGATAATCATATTCGATCGCATAACCGGGCCTGATTATCTGAACATATTCCAAACCCTTGATAGTTCGAAGCATTTCCAGCTGTACATCTTCCGGAAGGCTTGTGTTCATTCCCTGCACGTACATTTCGTTTGTCTCCAGTCCTTCCGGTTCGATAAAAACCTGGTGTCCGGGCCTGTGCGCAAAGCGCACTACCTTGTCCTCGATTGACGGGCAGTAGCGCGGCCCTATCCCTTCAATAAGCCCGCTGAATAAAGGGGCTCTGTGCAGGTTATCCCTGATTATCCGGTGAGTTGCTTCATTCGTATAAGTCAGCCAGCAGGGAACCTGTTCACATTCAATCCGCCCGGAAATAAATGAGAACCTGTGGTTTTTCTGATCGCCGGGCTGAATGATCATTTTAGAAAAATCTATGCTTCGCTTGTCAATCCTGGCCGGTGTACCCGTCTTAAACCGGCCGAGTTCCAAACCAAGTTCCCGCAGGCGCCCGGCAAAACCTACCGAGGGAAACTGACCCTGGGGTCCTCCCGAAAAAGCAAGATCACCGATTATAATACGTCCCTTCAGATATGTGCCGGTTGTTAAAATGACCGCAGGAGCCAGATATTTCGCCCCCGTGCTGCTTATTACGCCCTGTACAGTATTGCCGGAAACGACCAGTTTTTCAACCAGAACCTGCTTCAAATCAAGTCCGGGCTGATTTTCCAGAACACTCTGCATGTTTTTCTGGTACAATTTTTTATCCGCCTGTGCCCGCAGCGCACGCATCGCCGGCCCTTTGGCCGTGTTTAACATCCGCACCTGAATAGCGGAACGGTCGGTATTTAAGCCCATTTCCCCGCCAAGGGCGTCTACTTCTCTGACCAGCTGCGCTTTTGCAGGACCCCCCACGGATGGGTTGCAGGGCATCATGGCAATATTATCCATGTTTAAAGTCAAAATCAAAGTACGGCAGCCCATTCTGGCTGAAGCCAGCGCAGCTTCGCAGCCCGAATGCCCCGCTCCGATTACAATTACATCATATGTACCGGCCAGATACTCCATCCTAGCTTCCCTCACTTGCCAATACAAAAGTTGGCAAAAATATGATCAATAATTTCTTCCGTGGCCGTTGAGCCTGTTATTTCACCCAGCGTAACCCAGGCCGCACGCAGATCAACAGCCTGCAGGTCCTCCGGCAATCCTTGATCGATAGTCTGCAAAGCCTCTTTCAAATGAAGCTCGCAGCGGCGCAATATATCCCTGTGCCGCACGTTTCCCACCAGATAATTGCCCCCGGGCTCAATTTTGCCTTCAAAGACCATCTTCTCTATGGTATCCGAAAGTTCTTCAAGCCCGGCGCCGGTTTTAGCGGATATTTCAAGGACCGGGCTTTCCCCTGCAGGACAGCCGGCTGCCGTTCCACTGCCGGCTTTTATGAGATCTATTTTATTTAATAACAGGATTTTTCTTTTTCCCCGGAGACCTTCTAAAAGCTCCCGGTCTGCTTTCGTAAAGCCCTGTACAGCGTCAATAACAAACAGGACAAGATCGGATAAAAGAAGCGCATCCCGGGACCTCTGTACGCCGATACTTTCCACGGGATCATCAGTCGGACGCAAACCTGCCGTATCGGCAAGTTTTATAGGTATTCCTTTTATGTTGACAACTTCTTCGATAATATCCCTGGTTGTGCCGGGAATTTCGGTCACAATTGCCCTATTCTCCTTGAGCAGGGCGTTTAATAAAGACGATTTGCCAACGTTGGGCCTGCCGGCAATTACCGCCAGGATACCCTCGCGGTAAATTTTACCCTTGTCAGCCGAGCTGATTAAGAAACCCATCTGATCAATAATCTTAACCAATTTTACCCTTGTCAAAAATTTGTCTTCCGGCTCTAGGTAATCTTCCGGAAAATCTATGCATGTCTCCACTTCAGCCAATAAAGCGGTAAGCTCTTTTTGTATTGAGCCTATTTTACAGGAAAAATCGCCTTTAAGCTGGGAAACAGCCAGCTTAAGACCCGCATCTGTTTTTGCCCTGATTATATCTATGATTGCTTCCGCCTGGATCAGATCCAGCCGGCCGTTTAAAAAAGCCCGGCGTGAAAATTCGCCCGGCTCCGCTAAACGGGCTCCCTGACCAAGCGCAGTTTCCAGCGTTTTGCGTAAGGGAATAAGCCCGCCGTGGCAGTTAAATTCAACAACATCCTCTTTAGTGTAGCTTTTGGGAGCGGCCATAACACCCATTAGAACTTCATCAATCATTTCGCCGCTCTTTGGTTCTGATATATAGCCATAAAAAAGTCTGTAACCGGGGTTTTCCTTCCACCATTTACTGCCCCCGGCGGGTTTAAAGATTTTCCTGGCGATATCAAAAGCCCCTGGTCCGCTTAACCTGACAATGCCGATGCCGCCCTCCCCAAGAGGTGTCGAGATAGCCGCAATCGTATCAGATAACAAAACCACCACCGCTTCCAAAAGTCCGTAACAGGTTCAATAAATATTTAGACCCGGGCATGCCTTTTAGGAGAAATAATTATCTTCCGGTAAGGCTCCTCGCCTTCACTGTATGTATAAATATCCTCCAAACCCTGCAGGGTTGTGTGAATAATTCTTCTCTCATGCGGGCTCATCGGTTCAAGAACAACATTTCTGCCCTTTTGCCTGGCCTTTTCGGCCAATCTCAAAGCGAGTTCCTTCAGCGTCTGCTCCCTGCGCACACGATATCCGCCACATCAAGCAAAACCTTGCATCTTTCTTCCTGCTTCTTGTTAACACTCAGGCTGACCAGATACTGAAGAGCGTCAAGCGTTTCCCCGCGCTTGCCAATAAGCACGCCCAGGCCCTCTCCCTGGATATCTATCGACAAAATCCCGTCGCTTTCCTGTATATCCAGATCTGCAGAAAAATCCATTGCCTTAAAGATTTTCTCCAGCAGGATCCTGGCCCGTTGTGCAGGAGTTTCTTTGACGCGTACACGAACTTTGGCCATACGGTTTCCTAAAATCCCAAACAGCCCCCGTGACGGTTCCTCCAACACGTCTATCTGCGCTTGTTCAGCTCCTATACCTAAATCAGCCAAAGCCTGTTCTACCGCTTCGCTGACTGTCTTACCTGCCTTTTCTACTTCCACCACTTTCCGTTATAGCCTCCTTTATTCCTGCAATCTGCTTATTGACGAAGTACTGCTGAATAATGCCCATAATATTAAAAACAACCCAGTACAAAGACAAACCTGCAGGAACAGTCATGCAAATATATGCTATAAAAAACGGCATGCTAAATAACATTATTCTCTGTGTTGGGTCACTTGCTGACATGGTCATTTTGGACTGCAGGTATGTTGTTACACCGGCTAATACTGGTAAGCTTAAAACAACAAAAGCCGAAAAAAGATCACTGATTTCATTAAATTTATAGACATAACTTAAATTGCTTATCCATAAGAAACCTGCATATGCAGGATCGGGATATTTGAAAAATAAAAGGGCACGGTACAGGGCTATCAAAATAGGCAACTGGACAATCAGGGGAAGGCAGCCGGACATAGGGTTTATCTTATTTTCCTGGTATAATTCCATTACCTTCTTCTGCATTTTCTGCGGGTCTTTTTCTTTATACTTTTCCTGAATCTCCTTCACCTTGGGCGCCAGCTGCTGCATAATAACCATTGAGCGCATCTGTTTGGCGGACAACGGATAAAGCGCAATTTTAATCAATACTGTCAGCAGTATAATCGCCAATCCGTAATTCGGCAGGTGAATCATGACTGTAAAGGAATAAAGCAATGTCAACAGATACGACATTCCATCGACTAGCGACTGAAACAATAAATCACCTCCAGATTATTTGCACGGGGGTTCATTTCTTTAGACCGGGTCATAACCACCTGGGCAAAAGGGATGACAGCGCAGCAATCTTTTGGCCGTTTTCCACAAGCCGACGGCCAGCCCGTACTTAGAAACGGCCTGGCAGGCGTATTCGGAACAAGTGGGGTAAAACCTGCAGGAAGGCGGTAAGAAAGGTGAAATACACTTTTGATAAAACTTTATTAGAATTATAATAATCTTACTCATTAAGACCTCGTTCTATACTTTCCCGATCGAAGCTTTCCCGGTAACCCTTCCGCCTTGATTTTTTTTAAGCAACAGGAAAAGTTTATCCAAAAGTGTGTGGTAATTTTCTAGAGCCGCATTTTTCCTCGCAATAATTACATAATCATTGCCGCAAGGAAAAACCTCTTCATTTACCCTGCAAATTTCTTTAAGTAATCTTTTTACCCGATTACGAACAACAGCTTTGCCAACTTTTTTCCCTACAGAAAAACCAAACCTTTTTTCAGAGCTGTCCTTATTTCTGCGCATATAAAGAACCAAAGAAGAATTGGAAACTGATCTCCCAGCCCGGAATACCCAGCGAAACTCCCTGTTCTTTTTGATTATTTTAAAACAGCTGCTCATTTCGGTTTAACCTGATTAACATACATAAATAATCCTTTAACTTTTATCAGGCCGATAATTTACTTCTTCCTTTGCGGCGCCTTCTTAGAATAATCTTCTGTCCCGAACGATCCGACATGCGTTTTAAAAAGCCATGTATCTTTTTGCGTTTTCTTTTTTTCGGCTGAAATGTTCTCTTCACCCTTTTACACTCCTTATGACTTCCAAATTGCAACATACTTTTTTTTAAAAGGTCTATAAAAAAAACACCGCGACGCGGGTTCCCCCGGTCACTTATCATAAGCAGGATAATTATATAGTAAAAACTTGCCTCAAGTCAAGAAAAGCTTAGCAATAAAAAAACCAGGCGCAGATTAAGTTTAATTAACTTCTCACCCAGTTGCTACTTTCTTAAAAATTTGCTATTATATATTGTATAAAAGGCTAGTGACAGCCTGTTAAAATCCTATCCGGACAAATAAAAAGACAAGCCAAGTTTTCCTTTTAACCCTTAATTTTTGGGTCTTTTTTTACCATTGGAGGACAATAAATGAATCATGTTCAGGAAGCCTGGAATGATATTCTGGAGAAACTCGAGTCCCGCTTAAGCAGGCATTCTTTCGAAACCTGGCTGCAGTCAGCCCAACCAATCGGTATATATGATCACGAATTATTTATCGAAGTCCCTGATCACTTTTCCAAGGAATGGCTGACAACTCATTACTCACTGACAATAAAAGAAATCCTGAAAGATATAATTGAAGATGATATTGAACTAAGATTTGTAACCGTAGGGGAAATACCTGATTCCCTGCTGGATAAAATAAAGGACTCCAAATATGCCCAGGGTATGGAGAAAGCCCACCTGCACAACAGGTATACCTTTGATACTTTCGTTGTCGGCAGCGGCAACCGGTTTGCTCACGCAGCTTCGCTTGCGGTAGCCGAAGCGCCCGCGGAAGCCTATAATCCCCTTTTTATTTACGGCGGGGTTGGCCTTGGCAAAACGCATCTTATGCACGCAATCGGTCATCACATCACTAACAGCAAAAGAGATTTAAAAATCACTTATGTTACAACAGAGAGATTCACAAATGAGCTAATCACTTCCATCCAAGAAAATGAAATGGGTAAATTCAGGGCCAATTACAGGAACATAGATATTCTTTTGGTCGATGATATACAGTTTTTAGAAAAAAAAGAAAGAACACAGGAAGAATTCTTCCACACATTCAACACCTTATACGAGGCAAATAAACAAATTATCATATCCTGCGACCGGCTTCCCAAAGAGATAAAAACACTGGAAGACAGACTTCGCTCAAGGTTCGAATGGGGACTGATTGCAGATATCCAGGCGCCGGACTTAGAAACCCGGATTGCTATCCTGCAAAAAAAGTCTCAAATTGAAAAACTGGAAATTTCAAACGATATTCTTGCCCACATTGCAAGCAAAATCGAATCAAATATACGCGAGCTGGAAGGCGTTCTAATAAAGCTGATCGCCTTTTCCTCACTGCATAAGTGTAAAATAACGGAAGAATTAGCTATCGAAGTTTTAAAGGACTATCTTTCACCTCAAAAAATAAAACCAATCACAATTATGGCAATTCAAAAGGCAGTGGCTGCATATTACAACCTGGCGCCGGAAGAATTAAAAACAAAGAAAAGAAGCAAGGACAGGACTTTTCCGCGTCATATAGCAATGTACTTATGCAGGCAGCTTACCGATTGCTCCCTGCCGCAAATAGGCGATGAGTTCGGCGGCCGCGATCATACCACTGTTATTCACGCCTGTGAAAAAATAAACGGTTTATTACAAAATGACAGGGTATTACAAGTACTTATTAAAGAACTTGAAGAAACTATCCGGCAGCAATGAATCAACCTGGTTAACATATATTGGTAAATAGATACTTATGCACAATATTTTTTTATAAAAATTCCCGTTAAATTTGGTTTATCTTGAAGTTTCCACATAATCACATGCTCTATTACTAGTACTTATATTTTATATCTAAACATAAACAAAGCCAGAAAGGATGTCACGGATGAGAATAACCATAAAAAGATCAGACCTCCTTCATGCAATACAAACTGTTTATAGAACCAGCCCCGCTAAGATAACTATGCCCATCCTGGGCGGAATGCTGGTCAAGGCGGAAGATGGCTTTCTCATAACTACTCTGACAGACATAGACCTTACAACACAATGCAGCGTACCTGCAAATGTTGTGGAAAACGATCTGATTTGTCTTCCGGCCCGCCAGATATCTGATATAATACGCCACCTTACTGACGATATGATCAGTATCGAAACTTTGCCTGAGAAAAACTGCGCAAGAATATTATATGGTGAATCAGAAATCAATATTTACGGTCTTCCGCCTGAGCAGTTTCCAGATATACCGCTTCCAAGCGGAGAAAATTCCCTTCAGAGTCAAAAAAAAATAATTAAAGAAATGATCCGGCAGACTATTTTTGCTGTTTCCACAGATCGAACACGCCCTTTATTCACAGGTGTGCTTTTTGAAATTTTAAATCAAAAACTCCGTCTTGTAGCTACGGACACTCACCGCCTTGCTTTAACGGAAACTCCCCTGGAGATATCACCGCCGGCTTTAAATGTTATTGTTCCCGGAAATGCGTTGAACGAGTTAAACAGGATATTACAGGCTGATGAGGAGAACATGGCTATCGAAGTAGGACAAAATCATATCTTTTTTTCCACAGAGGACACAATTCTGTCTTCAAGGCTGATCGCAGGGCAGTTTCCCCTTTATAATCAAATCATTCCGACTAAATATATTTCACAGCTCACAGCAGGTGTAAGGGAAACATATGATGCGGTAAGAAGGGCTGCTCTTCTGCCTCAGGAGGAAGTACCGGTGATTCACTTTTCCCTTAGTAAACAGCAGTGTATCCTGTTTTTAAATACTTCCGCAGGGTGGATTAGGGAAAAAATCAACGCAAACTACCATGGAGAACCGTTGGAAGTATTTTTTAACGCACGCTACCTTTTGGACTGCCTGCATGTTATTCCGACGGACGATTTTTCAATAGATTTTACGGGTTCTTTAAGTGCGGCGGTAATTCGCCCCCTGGAAAGGGATAACTTCCTTTCCTTGCTGTTGCCGGCTCGTCCGCGGGAGGAAAAAAACTTATAAGTGAGGTGGCGAATTTAGATGCTTATTCATTTAGGCGGAGATGTGGCCATTCCTGGAAGAAGTATAATTATGATCTTAAACAGTGATGCAGAAAAATCGTCTGCAGTTAAGGACTATCTGGCAGTTGTAAAAGAGGAGAATTTTGTCAATGATCTTACTGTAGAAGGATTAGGAAGAACATTTATAATTACAGACCGCGGCGTTTTTATTTCCTCCGTTTCGAGCGCAACTTTAAAAAGAAGATCAGATAATGTTCTGGAAAGCATTTTTCCAAAGAAACATTAAGCAAAGGAAGGTTTTGTATTGGATTCTAAAGAAAGCAACGGCGATTATGATGTAGGTGAAATTCAGGTTCTGGAAGGAATGGAGGCCGTAAGGCTCAGGCCGGGAATGTATATTGGGAGCACCGGCGCAAGAGGCCTTCATCATCTTATTTTTGAGGTAGTAGATAACAGTATAGACGAGGCCGTGGCAGGTTTCTGCAGTTGTATTGAAGTCGTTCTGAATAATGATGAAAGCGTTACAATAATAGATGACGGAAGGGGTATTCCCGTCGGTATACATCCTAAAACAGGTTTACCGGCTGTGGAAACGGTTCTAACCATGCTTCACGCCGGCGGTAAGTTTGGCGGGAAGGGTTACAGGGTTTCCGGGGGACTGCATGGCGTAGGAGTATCCGTAGTTAACTCCCTTTCAGAATGGCTTGAGGTAGAAGTAAACAGGGATAACTTTGTTTACTTTCAAAGATACTGCCGCGGAACGGCAGTTACTTCTTTGCAGGAACGTGGGCCGGTAAGCGCAAGTTGTAACGGTACAAAAATTACTTTCAAACCCGATCCTGAAATTTTCGAGGAAACGGAATTTAACCAGGAAACTGTTATTCAAAGGTTAAGGGAGCTTTCCTTTTTGAATAAGGGATTGAAGATTTTATTAAGGGACGAACGGTCCGGTCAGGAGTTTAGTTTTCAGTATGAAGGCGGTATTAAGGATTTTGTAAGGTATCTTAATAAGAATAAAGGCTTCCTGCATAACCCCATCTACTTCAGTAAGGAAAAGGAAGATATTCAGGTGGAGATTGCCATGCAGTATACGGATGGTTATGTGGAAAGCATGTTTTCATACGCCAATAATATTCATACAATTGACGGCGGCACGCACGAGGCCGGTTTTAAAAGCGCCCTGACCAGAGCGATCAATGATTACGGGCGGAAAAATAATTTAATCAAGAACGGCATGTCCGCTCTCTCCGGGGAAGATATCCGCGAGGGTCTGACGACAGTAATCAGTATAAAGGTTCCCGAACCACAGTTTGAGGGACAGACTAAAACCAAACTTGGGAACACTATTGTCAGAAGTATTGTTGATTCTGTTGTAGCGGAAGGAATAACCACCTTTTTAGAGGAAAACCCCGCAATTTCCAGGAGATTGATTGAAAAAGTAGTTACCGCATCCAGGGCGCGCGAAGCGGCGAGAAAAGCAAGGGAACTCACCAGAAGAAAAACTGCGCTGGAAAGTTCCACCCTGCCCGGCAAACTTGCGGATTGCTCCGAGCGGAATCCGGCCGAGTGCGAGATTTACCTCGTCGAAGGCGATTCGGCTGGAGGTTCCGCCAAACAGGGCCGCGACCGCCGTTTTCAGGCCATACTCCCGTTAAGGGGCAAGATTCTTAATGTGGAAAAAGCAAGGCTGGATAGAATTCTGGCTAACGAAGAAATCCGGGCTATGATTACAGCCTTTGGTACAGGAATAAGCGAGGATTTCGATATCACCAAAGCGCGCTACCACAGGATTGTCATCATGAGCGACGCAGATGTTGACGGTTCTCATATCAGGACGCTGCTGCTGACTTTTTTCTATAGGTATATGCGGCAGTTAATCGAACACGGTTATGTTTATATAGCTCAGCCGCCGCTGTTTCAGGTATCCAGGGGTAAGGCACAGCACTATGTTTATAACGATGCCGAACTGGAACAGCTGCTGGAAACAATCGGCAGAAACGGCATATCCATAAAACGTTACAAAGGGCTTGGCGAGATGAACCCGGAGCAGCTCTGGGAAACTACAATGAATCCCGAAAAAAGGACTATGCTGAGAGTAAACCTTGAAGATGCGATTGAGGCGGACACTGTTTTTTCAATGCTGATGGGGGATCAGGTTGAGCCGCGGCGCGATTTTATTCAGGAAAACGCTCTCAACGTACGCAACCTGGACGTATAAAATTCATTTAAGGGAAGCGAAACAGCAGTGATTCTTGGTAAGTTTAAGGACATTGACATAAATGAAGAGATGAAACACTCCTATCTTGATTATGCGATGAGCGTTATTATAGGGCGCGCCCTGCCGGATGTCCGCGACGGTCTAAAACCCGTACACAGGAAAATAATTTACGGAATGTACAAGCTCGGCATGACATCTGAAAAACCTCACCGCAAGAGCGCCAATGTTGTTGGTTTTGTCCTTCAGAAATTTCATCCTCACGGTGATGTGTCTGTTTATGACGCCATGGTCCGGCTTGCCCAAAATTTTGCCTGCCGTTATCCTTTGATTGACGGGCATGGCAATTTCGGTTCATTGGACGGCGACGCTCCTGCGGCGATGCGTTATACTGAAGCCCGCCTGGCTAAAATAGCCGGCGCCATGCTGACGGACATTGACAAGGAAACGGTTGATTTTATACCCAACTATGATGAAACTGATCAGGAGCCTGTTATCCTGCCTTCCCGTATTCCAAACCTTCTGGTCAACGGTTCGTCGGGAATAGCTGTCGGTATGGCGACGAACATCCCGCCCCATAATTTAGGCGAAGTTATTGACGGCATCATCATGCTGATCGATGATCCACAGACGACTATTGAACAGATTATGGACAAAGTACAAGGGCCAGATTTTCCTACCGGCGGATTTATCATGGGCCATCGGGGGATAAGGGAAGCATTCAGCAGCGGCCGGGGTTCGATAAAAATGAGGGCAAAGACAGAGATCGAAAAAATCGGCAGCGGAAAAGAAGCTATTATCGTCAATGAGATACCATATATGGTTAATAAAGCAAGGCTGGTTGAAAAAATTGCCGAGCTGGTTAAAGAAAAAAAGATTGACGGTATAACCGATTTAAGGGATGAATCGGACCGCAAGGGACTCCGGGTAGTCATTGAGTTAAGACGCGGCGTCGATCCCCGGGTAATCCTGAATTATCTTTATAAACACACACAGCTTCAGGAAAGTTTTGGTGTAATTATGCTTGTGCTTGTCGAAGGAAAACCGCAGGTTCTTAATCTGCGGGAGATCCTTTACCACTACCTGAAACATCAAAAAGAAGTTGTCACGAGAAGAACTCAGTTTGAACTGAACAAGGCCGAAGAAAGAATCCATATTGTCGAGGGCTTAATAATCGCCCTTGACCACATCGACCAGGTCATTGAAACAATACGCTCTTCCAGAACGGTGGAAATCGCCAGAAGGGCTCTTTGTGAGCGCTTCGATCTCACCCAGAAACAGGCTGACGCCATTTTGGAAATGCGCCTGCAGCGCCTGACCGGGTTGGAAAGGGAAAAACTCGACCATGAGTACGAAGAGCTGAGGGCAAAAATTTCAACACTGCGCGGTATTCTGGCTGATGAGGCGAAAGTATATCAAATTATCAAAGAAGAACTTAAGGATATAAAAGAAAAATTTTCCGACCAGAGAAGGACTCAGATATTAACAGAAGAAGTAAACTTGAATGACGAAGATTTGATTGCCGAAGAAGAAGTTGTGATTACAGTGAGCAATCAGGGCTACGTTAAAAGGATTCCCCTGGATACATACCGCAGGCAGAGAAGAGGCGGCCGCGGTGTTTTGGGGATGGGCACAAAGGAAGAGGACTTCGTACAGCATCTTTTTATTTCCAACACTCATCATTACTTAATGTTTTTTACAAGCAAAGGCAAAGCTTACCGTCTTAAAGTATATGAAATACCAGAAGCTATGAGGCAGGCCAAGGGGCTCCCGCTGGTAAACCTGCTGTCCCTGGAGACCGGAGAAAAAATAACTGCCATAATCCCCGTTCAAAAAATTGATCCGGAATTATATTTGTTTATGGTCACAAGCAAGGGGGTTGTAAAGAAAACCCGCCTGGATGCGTTTAACAGCAACAGAAAAGGCGGTGTAATAGCAGTTACCCTGGACGATGACGACGATCTCGTTGATGTAATGCTTACCAATGGGAACAGTCAGGTAATTATCGGCACAAAAAATGGTTTGGCGATAAAGTTTGATGAAGAACAAGTCCCGCCGCACGGCAGGTCTTCACGCGGCGTCAGGGGAATATCTTTGGAGAAAGACGATCTTGTCGTCGGGATGGGCGTAATCACCCCCCGTGATCATGTGCTGGTTGTAACAGCCAATGGGCACGGCAAGCGCACGCCGGTTAAAAACTACCGCCTTCAAAACAGAGGAGGACGGGGAGTAATAAACATTAAGACAAGCTCCAAAACCGGTCCTGTGGTCGCCCTTAAAGTTGTCAAGGAAGACGAAGAACTTTTGCTGATTTCCAAAGAAGGAATTATAATCAGAATGAAGACAAGCGAAATTTCGGTTATGGGGCGTTCTACCCGGGGTATTTTGATCATGCGTTTGGATAAGAATGACCTTGTTGTAGGAGTAGCCAGGATTAGTTCAGTGGAAGAGGAAGAGGAATAGGTTAGTATAATTTTTAACAATTACTGGAGGAGTAAGACGTGGCGCAGAAGGGAACCTGGACAGTAAAAACCGGCCTTGCGGAAATGCTCAAGGGCGGAGTTATTATGGATGTTACAACACCGGAACAGGCCAAAATAGCGGAGGAGGCAGGCGCCTGCGCGGTGATGGCTTTGGAAAGGGTTCCGGCGGATATAAGGGCTGCCGGCGGTGTGGCGCGGATGGCCGACCCCACTGTTATAACAAAGATTATGGAGGCCGTAACCATCCCCGTAATGGCGAAAGCCCGGATAGGCCATTTTGTTGAAGCGCAGATTTTGCAGGAGTTGGGCGTTGATTATATAGACGAAAGCGAGGTTTTAACACCGGCCGACGAGCAGCATCATATAAACAAGCATTCTTTTAAGGCGCCTTTTGTCTGCGGCGCCCGCAACCTTGGAGAAGCTCTCAGGCGCATCGGTGAAGGAGCGGCCATGATCCGGACAAAGGGTGAGCCTGGAACCGGCAACGTTGTTGAAGCCGTACGCCATATGCGCATGGTCGCCGGTGAGATCAGGCGGCTGGTCAATTTGCCTGAAGAGGAGATTATGTCGGCGGCCAAGGAAATGCGCGCGCCTTATGACCTTGTGCTCAAAGTCGCCCGTGAGGGAAAACTTCCCGTGGTCAATTTCGCCGCGGGTGGTATAGCCACGCCGGCAGACGCCGCGATGATGATGCAGTTGGGCTGCGACGGCATTTTCGTAGGCTCCGGAGTATTCAAGTCGGAGAATGCTTCTGCAAGAGCCCGTGCAATTGTAGCGGCAACTACTCATTATAATGATCCTGCAGTTCTTGCTGAAGTTTCGAAAAACCTGGGCACGGCGATGCCGGGACTTGAAATAGCGACTATTCTTCCTGAACAGAGAATGCAGGATCGGGGTTGGTAGCGCAGTGATTGTAGGCGTTTTAGCCTTGCAGGGCGCTTTTCGGGAACATCAGATAATGTTGGCGGAACTTGGTGTCAGTTCAGTTCAGGTACGCAAGCCGGCAGATTTGTATAATATTGACGCGCTGATCATTCCCGGGGGTGAAAGTACAACAATCAGTAAGCTTTTAGCAGGTTACGATCTTTTTGACAGGATAGTCTCACTTGGCGGGGAAGGCCTGCCGATTTTAGGCACCTGCGCAGGGACCATCCTGCTGGCGAAAGAGATAGAGGATTCAACTCTGCCAAGCCTTAGGTTAATGGACCTGAAAGTAAGAAGAAACGCTTTCGGGCGTCAGGTGGAGAGTTTTGAAGAAGACTTGCCGGTACCGGTTCTGGGAGAGGAGCCTTTCAGGGCTGTTTTTATACGGGCGCCCCAGATAACTGGCGCCGGTCCGAATGTGGAAGTACTGGCAAATTACAACGGTAAAATTGTCATGGCCAGGCAAAATAAAATATTGGCTGCGACATTTCATCCTGAATTAACGGCTGACCAACGTTTTCATAAATACTTTTTGGGTCTTTTAAAAGCTTCTTAAAAGCTTCTTAAAAACTTCTTGCGCAATCATTATTCTTGTAGTATATTATTCAAAAAAATAAAGACCCGATGAAGGGGAAAAGTAACGGACTTCAATTCCTTTTAAGAGAGCTGGTGGCAGGTGTAAATCAGCAGGAAAGTTCGTGAAGAGGCGCCCCGGAGGGTATCTGCCGAAAAAGAACAGGCTTTATTAGGCGGGTACGGTTATTCCGTTAAAAATTCATGGAGCGGGCAGGTATATATAAATATCCTGCCAACCAGGGTGGCACCGCGGGAGAACCTCTCGTCCCTTATTTGTACAGGGACAAGAGGTTTTAAATTTTTAACGGGAGCGTTCAAATTAGAAGGGAGAGGCAAAAATGAAAGGCAAACAATATTTAATGATTCCGGGTCCGACACCAATTCCGCCGGAAGTGACAGCGGCGATGTCAATGCCTATTATAGGGCACCGCAGTGACGATTTCGCAAGTTTCTACAGTATTGTTGTGGGAAAAATGAAGGAAGTCTTCCAAACGAAAAACGATCTTTTTGTACTCACAAACTCTGGAACGGGCGCTATGGAGACAGCCGTCGCCAATGTATTAAACCCCGGGGACAGGGTTTTAGCGTTAGTCACCGGGAATTTCGGTGAAAGGTTCGCCAATATTGCAAAGGCATACGGCGCAGATGTTGACGGGGTTAATTTCGAATGGGGCAAAGAAGTTGATTTGGGTGTAGTTAAAGAAAAACTGGGCAGCGGAAGTTACAAGGCTGTGCTGGCCACCCAGAATGAAACTTCCACGGGAGTTGCCAACGATATTGCCGGTATAAGCGCTTTAGTATCCGGCACGGATGCTCTGTTAATGGTTGATGGGGTAAGCGGAATGGGCGGAATTGAGTTAAAAACTGACGAGTGGAAGGTGGATATTGCAATCACCGCTTCACAAAAAGCATTCATGCTTCCGCCAGGGCTGTCCATGATCAGCGTAAGCGAAAAAGCCTGGAAAATCATTGATCAAAACTCTTCCCCGTGCTTTTACTTCAGTCTGCCGGCGGCGAAGAAATCCATAGCCAAGTGGAATACGCCATACACGCCTAATGTATCGCTCATTTTCGGATTAAACGCCGCTCTTGATATGATGCTTGAAGAAGGCATGAAAAATGTCTACGAGCGCCACCTGCTTTTGGCCAGGGCTGCCCGTGCGGCTATAAAAGCGCTCGGCCTAAAGCTTCTTGCCGAAGATCGCTGCGCTTCACCCACTGTTACGGCCGCTTATGCTCCGGAAGGTTATGACGGTGATAGTCTGCGCAAGGTATTGCGCAAACAGTATGGAATTGTTTTCGCAGGCGGGCAGGGTAATTTGAAAGGGAAAATCTTCAGGATAGCTCATATGGGTTATGCTGACAAAATGGATATAATAATAGCTATAGGAGGACTTGAAATGGCCCTTGCCCAGATCGGCTACCATGTGGAACCTGGCGCCGGCCTGCGGGCTGCCGAAAAAGTTTTCCTGGGGGAGGAAGATGTTTAATTGAAAGTTTTAGTTATGGATAACGTTTCCGAAGAAGGGCTTACTCCCCTGCGCAAGGAAGAGAGCATTGAAGTTGTTATTGGTAAGCCCATGGATGAAGAGACACTGGTTTCCGCAATCGGTGAATTCGATGCGCTGATCGTTAGAAGCGCCACCAAAGTTACTGAAAATGTCCTGCAGGCGGGAAGCAGGTTAAAGATAGTCGGACGCGCCGGAGTGGGAGTGGATAATATAGATGTGGAGGCGGCAACGCGCAGGGGCGTACTTGTGGTAAATGCCCCGGACGGGAATACAATTGCCGCTACCGAGCACACCATTGCCATGATGCTTGCCCTGGCGAGAAACATCCCGCAGGCGGCTGCCAAGATGAGAGAAGGCATTTGGGATAAAAAGTCGTTTACCGGCGTTGAATTAAGGGGAAAAGTTCTCGGGATTATCGGCCTGGGGAGAATAGGTACGGCGGTGGCTAAAAGGGCACAGGCGCTGGAAATGGATGTTATCGCCTGTGATCCTTATATGAGTGCGGAAAAGGCCGGCGATCTTTTAATAGAACTCCTGTCCATGGAAGAACTTTTCAAAAGGGCTGACTTTATAACCATTCACGCTCCAAAAACCAAAGACACCTACTACCTGATCAACGATCAGGCTTTCTCTTTAATGAAAGATGGCGTAAGAATTATTAACTGCGCCCGCGGCGGCGTGATCGATGAAGCCGCTTTACACAGGGCCATGCTTTCAGGCAAGGTGGCAGGCGCAGCGCTGGATGTTTTTGAAGTTGAACCAAGTACGGAAAACCCTTTATTTAAATTGCCCAACTTTATAGCCACTCCCCACCTGGGAGCAGCCACGAAGGAAGCCCAGATTAATGTTGCCCTTGATGTATCCAAAGAAATCGTTGATGTGATGAATGGCAGACTGGCCAAAAATGCTGTCAATATACCTTCGATCAGTGTTGCTACACTGAAAATAATCGGGCCGTTTTTAAGCCTTGCCGAAAAAATGGGCGGATTTCTGGCCCAGTTGCTGCGCGGGCGCCTTAATAAACTGGAAGTAATTTATAGCGGGGAAATGTTCAGTGTTGACGTGAACCCTATAACCACCGCTGTAATAAAGGGTTTGCTTGACCCTGTTCTTAATGAATCGGTGAACTTTGTCAACGCGCCGCTTTTAGCAAAAAACAGGGGCCTGAAAGTTCTCCAGTCCGTGAACGGGGAAGCTATGGGATATGCAAACCTGATTACTCTCAAGGTGTCCACCGACCTTGAAGAAAAGTGTGTGGCCGGTACGCTGTTAGGCAAAAATGACGCGCATCTCGTGATGATTGACGGCTACCGTGTGGATACCATACCAAGCGGCCATCTCCTGTATGTCCCGCATATCGATAAACCGAGGATCATCGGTCCTGTCGGAGTCCTGATCGGTGAACATAATATAAACATAGCATCTATGCAGGTAGGCCGTAAAGACAGGGGCGGGACGGCAATCATGATGCTTTCGGTAGACGCCCAGGTTCCGGAGGAAACGTTGAAAGCAATCTCCCTCATCGAAGGGGTTCTTGATGTAAGGCTGGTCAGCCTCTAAAACCTTTTCAAACCGTGGAATATTTTACAAATAAAAAATGCCGTGATACAATTAGTAAAGTATTGTCAATACTATGGTATTTAAGAAACTGTCTTTTCGAAAGGTTTGAAAAAAAGCATGCTTGATTTAAAATTTGTCCGCAGCCATCCTGAGATTGTTGAAGAAGCTCTCCAAAAAAGAGGCGCCGGGATAGGTCTGGAAAGTTTTCTGGAGGCGGACAATAACTGGCGGAAAGTCCTTGCCGCCGCCGAAAGCCTAAAGGGAAAGCGCAATATTGTTTCCATGGAGATCGGCAGGCTTAAAAAGCTCGGCCAGGATGCTCCCGGGCTCGTCTCGGAAATGAAGAAAGTTTCCGACGAAATCAAGGAACTTGATGAAAAGACGCGCCAGCTTGAAAGGCAAATCAGGGACAGCCTTTTGGGCATACCGAATATTCCTCATGAAAGCGTTCCCCCGGGTTCAAACTCGGATGACAATGTTGTTGTCCGCAAATGGGGCGAACCCGGGTCATTTGATTTTCCTGCCAAAGCGCACTGGGAAATTGGCGAGCTTCATGAGATGCTGGATTTTGAAAGAGGGGGAAAAGTCAGCGGGGCAAGGTTTGTTTTTTACCGGGGAACCGGAGCCCTTCTGGAAAGGTCCTTATTTAATTTCTTTCTTGATATTCACACAACCGAGCATGGCTATACGGAGGTCTTCCCTCCCTTTTTGGTCAACAGCGCCAGCATGTTCGGCACCGGACAGCTCCCCAAATTTGCCGAAGATATGTTTAAAGTAGAGGGGACGGACTATTACCTGATTCCTACAGCGGAAGTTCCGGTAACGAACCTGTACCGCGACGAAATATTAGACGCTGAAAAGCTCCCCCTGAAATACTGCGCATACAGCGCGTGCTTCCGCGCCGAAGCGGGCGCCGCGGGAAGGGATACCCGTGGTTTAATCCGCCAGCACCAGTTTAATAAAGTTGAACTTGTTAAATTCTGCAGGCCGGAAGAGTCCTATGCAGAACTGGAAAAACTTACTCAGGACGCCGAGCGTATCTTACAGCTTCTCGAACTGCCGTACAGGGTTGTTTCGCTGTGCGCCGGCGACCTTGGTTTCAGTTCCGCCAAGACTTATGATCTGGAAGTTTGGCTGCCCTCCTACGGGGAATACAAGGAGATTTCTTCATGCAGCAACTTCGTGGATTTTCAGGCGCGGCGGGCGAACATCAGATTTCGTCAGGGGAAGGGAAAACCACAGTTTGTGCATACCTTAAACGGCTCGGGGCTGGCTGTGGGACGCACAGTGGCGGCGGTGCTGGAAAATTACCAGCAGGAGGACGGCTCTGTAAAGGCGCCGGAGGTACTGGTTCCCTATATGCACGGATTAAAGAAGATCTAAAGCTTTAAGGGATTTGCTAAGGTTTATGTTTCACGTGAAACATTTCCAGTATTTTTTCCAGATGTTCTATATCTTTAAAGTTTATTTCTATTTTTCCGCCTCCATTTAAGGAGGCTTTTATTTTTGTTTTTGCCTGCAGCATACCTTGCAGCTTCTTCTCTTTTTCACTGTAATTGAAAAAATGTTCACTTTCGGCCCTGCCGGGCGCTGTTCTGGCTAATAAGCGAAGATTCATATTCTTAACCAGATTTTCTGTCTGGCGCACATTCAGCTTGCCGGCAATAATTTTTTCCGCCGCCTCAAGCTGTCTTTCGGGAAAACTGAGGGTCAGCAGCGCTCTGGCATGGCCGGGTGTCAGCAGGCCTTTTTCCAGCATTTTTTTAATTTCTTCGGGAAGGCCAAGCAGACGGAGCGCATTGGCGACAAAAGGCCTGCTCTTCCCCGCTTTTCTGGATATTTCCTCCTGGGTATACCGGTGTTTCGTTGCCAACTGGTCGTACGCCTTTGCCTCTTCAATCGGGTTAAGTTCCTGACGCTGGATATTTTCAATAAGTGAAACAACTGCCGCTTCCGTATCATCAAAATATTTCACGATCGCGTTAATATTTTTAAGGCCCGCAGCCTGGCATGCCCGTAACCTTCTTTCCCCGGCGATAAGTTCATATCCGTCGGGTATCTCCCGGACAAGCACCGGCTGGAGCATCCCATGTTCTTTGATTGAGAGGGCCAGGGAAGCAATTGCTTCCTTTTTAAAATCTGTCCTGGTCTGGAAAGGGCCGGGCCTGATTAGATCAATATTTATTTCCCGGACAGCCTTCCGGCTGCTGTCAGCGCCCATACCCTCCGGTATGAGAGCGTCCAGTCCCCGCCCCAGGCCTTTTTTAAAAGCCAATTTAAGCCGCCCCCTTTTTATAAGTCCAGAAGTTCTTTGGCAAGTTCGTAATACGTTTCAGCGCCGCGGGATCTCCTGTCGTACATCATGACCGGCTTCCCGTGGCTGGGCGCCTCGCTGAGGCGCACATTCCGGGGAATAATTGTCCTGAATACCTTTCCCCTGAAAACCCTTTTTACTTCGTCGGCCACCTGTATGCTTAAATTTGTTCTGCCGTCAAACATGGTCAGCAAAACACCTTCAATTTCAAGATTTTCATTTAGACGCTGTTTTATCAATTGAATTGTATTGACCAGGTAGCTCAAACCTTCCAGAGCGTAATATTCGCATTGGATCGGAATTAGAACGGAGTCGGCGGCCGTCAGCGCGTTAATGGTTAACAAGCCTAAAGACGGCGGGCAGTCAATAATAATAAAATCAAAATCCTCCTTTCTTTTCTGAAGATATTTCTTAAGAAGTTTTTCCCTGTCCGGGAAGCCGACCAGCTCTATTTCGGCGCCGGCCAACTGAATACTGGAAGGGATGATAAAAAGTTCCCCAAGCCTGGTTTTTTGCCAGACATCCTCGGCAGGCGCCCCTTCGATCAACATGTTGTAAATTGTTTTGCCAAGCTTCTTTTGGTTTATTCCCATGCCGCTGGTAGTGTTGGCCTGGGGATCAAGATCGATAAGCAGTACTTTTTTGCCGAGCAGAGCCAGCCAAGCCGACAGGTTGACCGTTGTTGTAGTTTTGCCGACCCCGCCTTTTTGATTGGCTATGGCTATCCCTAGTGCCATATAATAACACCTCGACTAATATATGTCATATTTGAATATTCAACAACTTGTTTCGGTTTTCCTCTTTCGCCTATTTAAAAGCAAAAAAAGAAACGGTTTTTTTAAACGGCTTCTTTTGGCGGCAGAACTTATTCCTTTTCTTCTGATTTAGTATCAACGGTCCAGCTGTCAGGAACTGTAACTATCCTGAACATAAGTGTCTGATAGGCACGGCATTATCACCGCTTACTCCGGTGCTTCGCTCCGACAGCGGCACGGCTTGCTTTGGACCGGACTAGCGGTGCTGCAAAGGCGGCTAAAGCCGCTGGTTTCGCACCGCTGTCCGGTTTTACCCTCGCTTCGCCGGCTGCTGTTACCGGCGCTCCGCAAGTCGTTTGCTGTTGAAAACGCCGTGCCCTTTGGATGGTTTTACTATACTTTCCTTTTCATCCTCCTGCTGGCGCCGCTTTTAGTTTTTAAATCCCTATAAAAAACTTACTGGCCTACCCTTATTTTGGACAGGCCAGTTAATAAATGATGGCGGAGAGAGCGGGATTCGAACCCGCGACACAGGTTTTAGCCCATGTAATCGCTTAGCAGGCGATCGCCTTCAGCCGACTCGGCCATCTCTCCATAATTGTTAAACCTGGCGGAGGGAGTGGGATTCGAACCCACGGGGCCCGTAAATGAACCCAACAGTTTTCAAGACTGCCTCCTTCAACCGCTCGGACACCCCTCCTGTTTCGGATCACGCATAATAAAGTATAATATCCAACCCTGGCATTGTCAATCAGCCGCTTTCTATTCTATGTATTTGCCCCGGTACATAATCATCGGTTTTAAATCTTCTTTGCCAACATCCGCCGCAACCACTTCGCCGACAAAAAGCGTATGGTCACCTGCCGGATGTTGGGCAACAACTTTGCATTCCATGTTGGCCAGGCATCCGGCCAGGCGGGGAACCCTGACCATTGTTGACGGGACCGTTTTGATCTTCAGCTGGCTAATCTTGTCGGCATCCCGTCCTGAACGGGAGCCGCAGACGGCGGCAATTTCCTTTTGATCTGAGCCAAGAATACTGACGACAAATTCGCCTGTTTCGGAAATCATATTGTGAGTGTACCTTGATTTATCAATAGAGATAATCAACTGCAGCGGTTTGGCGCTGATCTGGGTTATCCAGGCCACAGTCATTATGTTATGCTTTTCGTTATGTATTGCGCCAACCAGGCAAACCGGCCAGACAAGGCTCCTGACAGCCGGGTCCATGAAATCCTTATCCATTTAATACACCTCCACAGTTTATTAATACACGCCAAAATTGCCAAATCCTGCTTTTTTAAAAAAAGAATTTTAAGATATAATATGCCCTGTTTGAACTCATTTTGACACGGGTTTTAAAATAGTCAATCAGTAAAAACAGCAATATCATTCTTTTTCTCTTTTGCTTTGTATAGAGCCTGATCAGCAATTTTAATAATTTGGTCTTGGCCAATAACCGAACCTTCTTTTATTGAAGCCACACCAATACTGACACTAATTTTAAAAGTACTGCCTGCGTACGAAAAATCGCGATTATTTGCGATCAATCTAATTCTATCCGCAATTATAAGGGTCTCTTCCGGCTCAGTCTGGAAAAGAATTACCGTGAATTCTTCACCGCCCCACCTGGCGACCAGGTCATTTTTTCTTGTGCAGAACCGAAGGATTTCGGCAAATTGCTGTAATACCATATCGCCTGCCATGTGTCCAAATGTATCATTTATACGTTTGAAATTGTCAATGTCTATTAGAAGCAGGGAAAATAAACCTTTTGCTTTTACCCCGGATAATTTTTCATTAAAATATTTTCTGTTATATAAACCGGTTAGTATGTCAATACATGCCTGCCGCTGCAATTCTTTTATTTGAATGCCGTACATTGTGCTTATTAAAGTCTGGGTAATTATAAATAAAACCCAGACCAGGACCTGATTAAAGCTGTTTTGCCTGTCTATTAAAAATGTGATCAGCCCAAAAATCAGCAAGCCGGCTAATAAGATAACTATAGGTGTATATTTATTGACTCTGTTTTTCATTAAAACCACCAGTAACAGCCCCCCCCCTCGCTCGCTATAAAATTATAGACATAATATTACATTAAATGTTTGCATATGGCAAATATTATTTATATGCATCGGGCATATTCAGATAAGTCCTTAACTCAGATACAGTATTCATAAAGTGAGAGTGAGCGAAAATAGGAAGAAAAGAGATAGATAATAAAAATATAGGCCAGAGACTGCGCCGTGAGAGAGAAAAACTCAGGCTTTCACGGGAAGAGTTTGCAGAAATTATAGGACTTTCGGATTACTATGTCGGTCAGTTGGAACGGGGGGAAAGACAGATGAGCCTGCCCGTTTTCGTGAAAGTGGCCAGTTGCTTGCACGTTTCCCTGGATTACCTTGTTTGGGGCAAGAACTTCCTCAATGATAAATATATCCATGATGAAAGTATTCCTTACGAGATTTTTCAGAACGAAAAAGATACAGAGATAGAGGAATTAATCGGAAAGCTTTCGCCGAAAGAAGTCGAGATGATCAAAAAGGTTATCAAAACCATTATTCCTTACCTGGGCAAAGATTAAGAATAATTATTTTGCGGTATAACGATATACTTTCCTCCAACACCTTCCCTCTGATTTTAAACTGGTAAGATACACCACCCCTTTCCGGTTCCGTAATAGCTAAGTAAAATTCCCTTGTAAACCTAAAATAAATTTTTATAAATCGTAGTTTAAACTCGAATAGAAATGTTTTAATTCCACCGGGGTCAGTATTATCGTGAAGGCGGGTAGTCGGCGCGCAGATCCGGGCCGATTTACATAATTGACATTGTACATACATATGAATATAATTGTTTTTAAGGTGGTCTTATGAACTTATTAGTCGAGGGTTTTGAATGGGACCCTGCTCACCGGCCTGAGGGTAATGTCAGACATATTGCAAACCACAATGTTTTTCCTGACGAAGTTGAGGAGATCTTTGAGTTTCCCGAAGAAGTATTCTTAAGAAAAACGCGGCAGGGCTATCGTTTGGCCTATGGCCGCTCCAATGCAGGAAGATATCTTCTGGTAGTTTTTCTGATTAAACCCGGAAACATAATTAGAGTAATCACGGCCAGAGACATGAACCGGCGGGAACGCAGATATTATCAGTTAAAGATTGAATAACATATTATCTGGAAAGAGGGCCTTGCAATGACGAAAAAGATGCCTGAATTCATCAACGAGGAAGAGGCAAGAGAATTCTTTGATCAACATGACACTTTGGACTTGCTGGAAGAAACAGAGCCTGAAACGCTGGAAGTTGGCGCCGATTTACAGAAAAGGCTCCGGGAGCAAAGAGAACAAAAACAAATGATCACTTTAAGAATTAACTTTTCTCACTTAAAGAGAGTCCGGCGCCTTGCCCGCAAAAAAGGTATTCCTTATCAAACGCTTATTCAACTATGGATTGCGGAACGGTTGGAGAAGGAGTTCGATTAGAAGTTATAATATCAAATCTAAAACGAGTATGAGAAAGCCGGGAAGGCAAGCAAGAAGAACAAAATCATTCAGTAGTACTGGCAGGCGGGCTAACAAAACACAATAAGTGGAAAAACAGCAGTAAGAAATTCTTTATTCCTGTTAAGGTGCTGTCTAAAATATTCCGTGGCAAATATCTATATTACTTAAATCAATACTACCAACAAAACTTGCTCAACTTTTATGGGAATGCGCAGGCATACAGAAATCCAAAGATTTTCAGAAACTTACTCGATCAATGTTATGGCAAAGACTGGTATGCCTATACAAAAGAAACTTTTTCCGGCCCTTTAGCTGTTATCAAATACCTGGGTAGGTATATACATCGCATTGCCATTTCCAACCGCAGGATTGTGTCTATGGATGAGCATACTGTGACATTTACTGCGAGAGACCGTAATAAAGGCAGCGGAACAAAAATAATCACATTAAAAGGCGTTGAATTTATCAGGCGGTTTTTAATGCATATACTTCCAAGGGGTTTTGTAAAGATCAGACATTATGGCCTGCTTGCTAACCGTAACAAAAAAACAAAGCTTAAGCTGTGTAGAAAACTAACTTCCAGCCCTGCTTACAAACCTAAATTCGAAGGACTTACAACTATTGAGATCCTCAATATCCTATTAGGTAAGGATGTAACGGTTTGTCCAGTATGCAAGAAAGGGAAAACAAACTTTATTTTTTTCGCTGTCGTTTGGCCGCTAAAAGCCTGGCCGTAACGTCTTTTTCTCCTTTTTCGTCCGGTAATATTTGGCTTAATGTTTCTTCCTTTGTCCCGGCAAAAGAAACGGGCGCCCGCGATTCTTTTGTTTCTTTTTTTGAAAAGCGCAGGCGCGCTACCCTAACCATGCGTATCATATCCTTTTTTGAAGACGAAGAGACCATCAAGAAGATATTGCTGCGCCTGGCTCTGTGGATGCCGGGAAATCATGATCCCCCCAAACTTTATAAGGAGCATCAGTACATTCCTGCTTCAAAATCTTCCGGACCGTCTGATGATATAACCCACGATGATTATGTCCTCCAAATGCCGTATGAAGACGAATATTCCCATCTGACACCTTATGAGGACTGCATTTAGGGTTCTTATCAAGATAGGTTCACATCGGACTGTATATGGCTATGAGGATTGCTCACGTGTTGTTACATAGGATGATCTGTCATGGCCTGTTTGATTGTGCGCACATTTTGGCATGATAGTCTGCCTGTCTGTCCTTTTTGGTGCAACATGCAGGTTATCGATCATATAAATCCGGTAAAGTAATGGTTTTTGGGAAAATTAATGTTTGACGGGTAGTAATATACTGTGTTATTACTGAGATGGAAAAAGCAAATTCCTATATCCTACTGAGATGAATGGCCCATCTCGTTATCCTGTTTAACCTGTTTCATTCCTGTAGCCTCTTGATTATTGTAGTTATAGTGGTTATAATTTACTTGTAACCACTATAACTACAATAAAGGAGGGGTTGGGTATGAGACCTGTAAGCATCGGTATCCGTGACGCTAAAATAAATCTTAGCAAATTGCTCAAGGAGGTTCAAAAGGGGGCGGAAGTTATTATTACCGACCGGAACAAGCCTGTGGGCAGAATCGTTCCGGTTTCTGCAGAAGAAAATCTTCCCCTTGCCGAGCGCATAGCAAGCCTGGAGAGAAAGGGCTTGATCCAACCTGCTAAGAAGAAAAAGGCGAGAAATTTACCTCCTCCTTTACCCCTGCCGGATGAATCGGCCCGCAGAATGTTGGAGGAGGACAGAGGTTAATGCATAACAATAATCCCGTTGTCGTATATTGGGATGCTTCAGCCGTTTTGTCTGCGCTTTTCAAGGATAGACACAGTGAAGAGGCGATAAACTGGTCGCGCCGGGAAGGTGTCCATCTTATCTCCTCTCTTTCCTGCGCCGAGGTTTATGCGGTTATATCCCGCATAAGGCGTGAAGGTCTTCTGGCTGATGTGCTTATAAATGCCGCTTATGAATCCCTGGAAGAAGGCCCATGGAGGCGTTTATACTTAATGCCGGATTGGGACGGTTTTAAATCCTTATCTCAGAAATGGCCGCTGCGGGGCGCCGACTTATGGCACCTGGCCACTGCAAAAACGTTACAAAAAAGGATCCCGGAATCTTATTTATTGACTTTCGACAATAGATTGATGGTTGCAGCGATGGGTGAAGGTTTGCATGGAGGCGTAATTTCTTGAAGTCTTTGGAAGTTAGCTCCCGAAATCTGCGTTGTATTGGGGTGAAAAAAACCGGAACTTACCTGTTACAATATCCATCAAAAAC
>JBAZGB010000012.1:0-45209 GCA_041653135.1 Eubacteriales bacterium
GCAGCGGTGCACGGAGGGGATTTAACGAAGAGTATCGGGAACTGAAACATAAAGACGGGATCATCACCATACTATAAAATGCTGGTTTAGTGAATACTTACAGTATTTTTATGAATAAATTTGCAAAAACAGTTACATTAACTATTTGCATTATAACCGCATTTTTCGCTTTTATTCAGTCTAGTCCCGCTCGAGAACCAGTTGTAACTGTTGCATACAGTAATGACAGGAATATTGTTTATAATAATGCCTTACCATACTGTTTTAATGGATATAATCTTATCCCACTGCGTCAGACATGCAATATTCTTCAAATACCTGTCAGGTGGGATAATGCAAAAAAAATAATAGTAGGCAATACTCCAGATACGTTTAGTTTTAATTTTAATTCAAATCTAATCTATAATGATAAAAACAAAAGCATTCTTTATTTGCCTGTAAAACCCCAAATACGAAATAGCGTGCTTTATGTACCTGTAAAGTTTTTTAGAGATGGATTGGGACTAGGAGTAGAATGGAATTCCAAACTGAATAAAGTTACTATCTCTCCTACCTCAGAAAACCGTCAGAACCTAATTGCTGTTGCGAACTTAACAGAAAAAGTCGAGTTGTTGAAGAATGGTGACAGGAGTGTTTGTTTAAGTTACAACTTAGTAAATCTAACTAATCAGACGATTAAAGATATCAGATGGAGGGTAGATTTCATTAAGAATGATAATATTCCTCAGAATCTTAATAACTTCTTCGATTTCAATCTTGGAAGTATAGGTATTACTTTATTACCAGGGGAAAATAAAAGAGATTCTTTGTCTTTCAATATTAGTAAAACACAGTGTGTTAAAGATTACTTTGTTTTTAGGGTTACTGACGTTAATCATATAAAGGTTTTGGATTTTGAGGAAGATCCTGTTCCACCAATATCAACTTTTTAATATGATTCATGACACGCTAATAATACATCTCGACAGTTCCGTCCAGATCTGTGCGGTGGACTTTAACTTTGGTATATTCATAGTACCTTTTTATAGCAATGGGGTGGGGGACTTCCTTGTATAAGCCTGATTCGGTGGAGATGATTGTATGCCTGGCGTTGGCGCCTTTGATAAACTCCAGGTTTGCGCCGTACAGGCTGCCGTGGTTGCTGGCGTGCAGGATGTCGTTGCAGTAATTAAACGTATTTTCGGCGATCCAGCTCAGGCTTTTATCGGAAGCGTCGCCGGTAAAACAGCATTTCCTGGAGCCCAGTGTGACAAGCATGACCAGGCTTGCGTCGTGCAGTTCCCTGCTTTCGCTTTCGGCAATGAACTTGGCCGGTCCCAGGATCCTGAAGCTTAAATTATCAATATACCACCAGGGCAGACTTAAAGATTCCTGCCGGAATGGTGTGATTACCGCGGTCCCCATTCTCTTAAAATAGGCCAGGAAATTTTCAAAGTCGCGCCATTCTTCATATTGGACGCTGCCGTCCCCGCTTCTTCTGACATAGGGGGAGCAGATAATGTATTCGATGGTAAAATTGTTGTCTCTTAAGTATTTTAAGCCGAGGAAGTGGTCATAGTGCTGGTGGGTAATGAAAACAGCTTTGATAAACTTGTTTGCGGACAGCAAGCTTTTGTAACGTTCTATGTTGAAGCAATCGATCAGAATAGTTCCCGAGAAAGCTTTGATAATGGTTAAATTAGCGCACCCAACCTGAAGGTGATAAAGAATGCCCATTTATTACCAGCTCGCAGCTATAGAATTACCCATTTTTATATTTGTATTATGCAGCAATTTGGACTTGTATTCAATCAATAATTTATTCAGGCGGGTTTTTCATTGACCGGACTGAAGATTTTTTTAAGGGCCGGGTAGACGCCGCTTTTATCTTTAATTGTTACAACCGTGAACCTCGGATGATCAATTCTCCTGTAAGCCGTCCTTAAGGTGCTGGTATAAAAATAGCTGCTTTCTATTTCGCCGTAGCCGACGAAGTTGCACAGGTTTAAAAGTTCGTTGATCAGGCGAATGCACGCTTCGTTGTCCGAGCTCAGGTTGTCGCCGTCAGAAAAATGAAAAGCGTAGATATTATAGTCGGAAGGATTGTACCTCTTTTCAATGATCTCAAGAGCGAGTTTGTATACTGTGGAGCAGCGGGTTCCGCCGCTGGTTCCCTTGGTGAAAAATTCGTCTTCCGTTGTCTCCCTGGCTTCGGCGTGGTGGGCCAGGAAAACGATTTGAACGTTCTCGTATTTAGTCCTTAAAAAGCGCACCATCCAGAAAAAGAAGCTGCGAGCAATGTATTTTTCAAAAATGCCCATCGATCCCGAGGTATCCATCATGGCCAGGATTACCGCGTTGGACTCATGTTTTTGGGTGAGGTCCCAGGTTTTATAGCGCAGGTCCTCTTTGGTGATCTCTTTGAGGTTCTGATTGCCTTTCAGGGCATTTCTTTTGATTGCTTCTAAAATGGTGTGTTTGCGGTCGATGTTGCTGCTGATTCCCTTTTTTCGAATATCCTTAAACTCAACGGAATCTGAGGTAAGCTCCGGTTTCCTTTTGGGCTCAAGATAGGGCAGGCCCAAATCCTCAAAAAGGATTTTGGCCAATTCCTCAAGAGTGATTTCAGCCTCATAGTAATCAATGCCCGGCTGGTCCCCAGCTCCCTTTTGGCGCCCGGCGCCGCCCTGAGGGTCGGAACCGAGCACGTCTCCCACCTGGCTGTCACCGTTCCCCTGCCCGGAGTGGGATTGCTTTCCCTGATCGTAACGGAAGTGGAATTCGTCTAAGGTGCGGATGGGCACCTTGATAATTTTATCCTGGTCCGACATAATGATGCTTTCCTCACTGACAATGTCGGCCAGGTTTTTTTTAATCGCTTCTTTTACTTTGTCATGGTGACGCTGGCGGTCTATTTCACCTTTGCGGTGCAAAGACCAGTCTTCCCGCGAAATTATGTATAGAGTTGGCATAAAAGGCTCCTCCTATCTGTTCAAAAGGCTTCCTACGTACTTGAGCAGTTCATTGGCGCAGTTTGCGCAGTAGCCGTATTCGGAAATCAGCTTGGAAGCTACTTCGTTGATGCGTTTAAGCTGTTCCATATCCGGTGTTTTGGAAGAAGTGGTTATCTTAACGACGTCTTTCAAGTCGGTGAAGAGTTTCTTTTCAACGGCCTCCCGCAGGCGTTCGTGGGAGGTATAGTCAAATTTTCTGTTTTTCCTGGCGTAACTCGAAAGACGGATCAGGATCTCCTCCCGGAAGACCTTCTTGGCGTTTTCCGAAACGCCGATTTGTTCTTCAATGGAACGCATCAGCTTTTCATCAGGGTCCATTTCTTCGTCTGTAATGGGATCTTTTAGTTTTGTATTGTTGCAGTATGCTTCTACATTATCCAGGTAGTTGTCGAATAAAACCCTGGCAGATTCCTCATATGAGTAAACAAATGCCTTCTGCACTTCTTTTTTGGCAATTTCATCGTATTCCTTTCTGGCTGAGGAGATAAAGTTAAGCAGCCGGTCCCTTTCTTCCCTGGTTATCGAAGGGTGCTGATCGAGCCCGTCTTTTAACGCCCTTAAGACGTCCAGGGCATTGATGCATTGTGTCGAGGTCTTGATCAGGGCCGAAGAGAGACGGTTGATCACGTACCTCGGGTCTACTCCGCTCATCCCTTCTTCTGAAGCTTCATTCTGAAGCTCGATGACATCCTTTTGCTTGAACCCTTCGACGTCCTCGCCGTCATAAAGCTTCATTTTTTTAACCAGGTCCATGCCCTGTTTCTTGCTCTCCTTGAGTCTGGACAGCACGGAGAAAATACTGGCCACTTTCAAGGCATGGGGAGCGAGGTGGATGTCTTTCAGGTCGCTCTGGCGGATCAGCTTCTCGTATATCTTAACCTCTTTGCTCACCTTCAGGTTGTACGGTATTTTTATGATGATAATGCGGGACTGCAGGGCTTCGTTCTTTTTATTGGCAATAAAGCCCTTGTACTCGTTTTCGTTGGTGTGGGCGACAATCATTTCATCGGCATAGATCAGCGCAAAACGGCCCGCTTTAAAGTTGCCTTCCTGGGAAAGGCTGAGCAGGTTCCAGAGGAATTTTTCATCGCATTTAAGAATCTCCTGAAATTCTTAAAACGGTACATCATTTGAAAGCCTAAAAAATATTATGGTTACATACATTTACAGGAGAGATAAAATATTACTTGCCGTATGGACAAATATGGTATAATCTTTATAGTGACTGGGTATTTTTGTTTATTAGATACATCTTTTACATTGGGAGGCAAGAACGACTAATGAAGATCACGTTGATTGAGCCGCAGCCGCCTAGCCTGCATGTCTTCAGCGACATCAAGCTGCCCCGGTTGGGCTTGCCTTTGCTTGGGGCGGTGCTGGCCAGGCTTGGCCATGATGTCAGGATATTTGTTGAGGATCTCGCTCCGGTAAACATGAAACGGGTTCTTGAATCAGATTTGGTCGGCTTTTCCACGACAACTTCAACTGTGCCGGCTGCTTACGAAATGGCTGATCAGATCCGCCGGGAAAGAAAAGATATACCCATTGTTTTCGGAGGCTCGCATGTAACGTTTTTACCTGAGGAAGCGCTGGAACACTCCGATTACTGCGTGCGCGGCGAGGGAGAACACACTGTCGCCGAACTTGTGGCCAGCCTTGAAAGCGGTTCCGATCCGGAGGGCATACAAGGCCTTTCCTATAAAAAAGACGGTACGGTCTTTCACAACCCGGACAGGCCCCTGGAAAAGGATTTGGATTCTCTGCCCTTTCCCGATTTTACCCTTGTCGAGGGTCATGAGAAGATGCGGATCACACCGATTGCGACTTCCAGGGGATGCCCTTACAACTGCCGTTTCTGCTCGGTGATCCAGATGTTCGGGCGGAAATACAGGATCAGGGATATCGAAAACGTTATTGATGAAATTAATGAAAAGCAGCCGAAGAGGATCTTTTTCTACGATGATAACTTTACCGCGGACCGCCACCGGACCATAAAAATGCTCCAGGGATTTATAGAAAAGTGCCCGAAGTTTCTCTGGTCTGCCCAGGTACGCGCGGAAGTAGCCCGGGACGAAGAGGTTTTAAAACTTATGTATAAAAGCGGCTGCCGGATAGTCTACATAGGATTTGAAAGCATCAACCAGGAAACCCTGGCGGCCTATAATAAAAAGCTGGACGTCAGTGAGATTGTCTCCAGCATAAAGACCATTCACAAGCACGGAATCAGAATTCACGGTATGTTCGTCATCGGCGCCGACGAAGATAATGAAAAAACAGCAAAGAGCACAGTCGACTTTGCCCTGAAAAATAAGATTGATACCATCCAGCTGATGATCCTCACACCCCTGCCCGGCACGCCTTACTTCGATGACCTGGTGCGGGACGACAGAATCATCTCCAGCGATTGGAGCCATTACGACGCACACCATGTTGTTTACCAGCCGAAACAGATGAGCCCGTACTGGCTTCAGAAAGAAACCCTCAAGCACATGAAGCGGTTTTATTCGCTGAAGAACTGTGTCCGCCAGGTCTGCCATTTTGACATGGCCAATTTCTACTTCCGTTTTATGGGCTATAAGATACTCTTTAACTGGCACCGCAGTGCGTTTAACAGAAATTTCATGAAAAAACTCCGCAAAGAGGTCGCCTATTAAAACCGGGGGGTTCTACGGCCCCCCGTTGTTTTTTTCCGTGCATGTCAGCCCGAGTCTGGTGAAGAAATCAAGCAGGAACTCCGCAGCCGTCTCCCATTCATCCCCGGATTCCGAATATACCCTGATGATCTCTATCTTCAAGGGTCCCAACTCCTAAGCAAGGCATCCATCACCTAAAATATATTCCTGTCATGAGTTGTCCTATAAATGGCATATCTTAGGAGCAGGAGGGGGATAATTATGCCCCGTTTTGCGGTTTACTGCCGGGTTTCGTCCGAAGAGCAGGCAGAAAAAGGGACTATTGAAGGCCAGGTGGAGTACGCCAAAAAGTACCTTGACCTGTACAGACCGGAAAGCACAAATGCGGAGTGTATCTTTTACCTTGACGAAGGGGTATCTGGAATACTTCCCCTGGGGGAGCGCCCTGCCGGCGCCAGAATGATTGCCGATGCGGCGGCGGGGAAATTTGAGGCTCTTTTTGTGTACCGCCTGGACCGGCTGGCCCGTTCGGTGAGGCATGTGCTGGATACATACGAGTTTCTTGAGAAGCGCGGGATTGCCCTGAAAAGCATGGTGGAGGCTTTTGATACGGGTACTCCGACGGGAAAGTTTTTCATGACCCTTCTGGCCAGCATTGCGGCCTTAGAACGCGATACTATTTTGGAAATGGCGTAGCTCGGCAAGGAGCGCAGCGCCCGGCAGGGCAAATGGGTTTCCGGGCCGCCGCCGTTCGGTTACCGCAGAGGAGAGGACGGGCGCCTGGAAGTTTTTGAGCCGGAAGCCCGGACAGTCCGGCTTATTTTTAAATTATACGGGGAAATGAGCACAATCGGCGTCGCCGGTTATTTAAACGCCTGCAGCATACCGACTCCGGCCGTGTCCAAGAACAGAAAAACGAAGGGCGCCGGGAGGTGGCACGCAGGGCATGTTTCAATTATCCTGAGGAAAAAGATTTATATGGGAGATCATGCATTTTTGAGGCTTTCCGGGAAGAACGAAGAGATCTTTCGCATGGAGGCGCCGGAAATTGTTGACCGGAAGGTGTTTTCACGCGCGCAGCAGAAGCTGGCCTTAAACAGCAGCCTGACCCGGGGGGGAAAGTGCCGGAGATACATTTTAAGGGGCCTTGTTTTCTGCGGCAACTGCGGCCGCGCCATGGTGGGGAGTTCCGCGCAGAGCCAGAAAGGCAGGTCATATTACCGGTGCACCGGCGCATTAAACAATGGTACGGGCAGGAAATGCGGAGCCAGGATGGTCCGCTCCGACGAACTGGAAAACGCAGTCTGGGAAGACATCAAAAGTTTTGTCAAAAATCCCGGCAGCATTATGGATCTTTTGGAGGCCGGCCTATCTTTAAAAAAAAACGGCGCCGGATCTGTCGGCAGCGATATGCATTTACTGGAAGGCCTGATCACAGACAAGCACGGTCTGCGCGAAAAGATCGTTTCCCTGTACGCAAAGGGGGTTGTCACAGCTCAGGAAGCTGAGAAGGAGCTGAAAAACCTGTCTGATGATATAGAAACTTTAACGGCGAGAAAGGAGTTTCTTTTCAGCAGGCGGGATATGGCCGGGCAAGCGGAGCCCGGGGTTGTAGAAGCGAAGGTTTTGCTGGCGAATCTAGGCGGCAGGATGGACAGCATGACTGGCGGGGAAAGGGCGGAACTTGTCAGAGGCCTGGTCAAAAGGATCGAAGTTGAGGCTGTAAAGGGCGGGGAGGGGGTTTTCAAATCCCGGGTAGTGGTCAGGTATCGCTTCCAGGAACCGGTTTAATATTTGTTGTACGGTTCTATGAATAAGCTGGAATTCCATCAGCCCGCGGTTGGCGATATTAAGCTCGCCGTCAAAGCGGTACGCCCTGGGATCGGATTCAGACCCGAATTCCGTGATTGTTGAGAAATCGACGCTTCCCGTAAGGTCGGCTATGTCCTGCGATTTGGGGTCGGAAGGCGTAAAAGTTCCTATTCCCAAACGTCTTTCTTCAGAAAGGAAAATTCTCTCCACGGCAACCTTCTCGATCTGCCCGCCGTACTCCTCTTCCAGCATTAGGCGGCAGGACGGGCATAACTCTCCCTCGACGCAGACATTGTATTCGTTTTGAAATTCTTCACGGAGAGCCTTGGGGATCAGGTGGAGGGGTTCTTCATGCATGGGACATCCCTTGATTGCGTAAACTCCTCCGGAATCGGTCCGGCTGAATCTTTCCAGACCCTGTTTCAGCATGGACACAAGAGTGGACTTCCCGCCGCTCACCGGCCCCATTAAAAGGAGGATCCGTTTGCGGACGTCCAGCCGGCGGGCTGCAGGGTGGAAGTATTCCTCAACCAGTTTTTCCAGTGTCTTATCCAGGCCAAAAATCTCCGACGAGAAAAACTGATAGCTTTTTACCCCGTTTATCTCTTGCAGCCCCGCGCTTCTGATCATTTCGTAAATCCGTGCGTGGCTCAACTGTGCAACTTCCGGGGTTTTTTTAATAAGCTCAAGATATTCCTGAAAAGTACCCTGCCAGGCAAGCTTCTTTTCCGACGAACGATGATCCTCCAGAAGCCTTATAAAATCCATAATATCACTCCTTGATCTAGAATTAAGCTTGACCATCAGCACTGGCAAAGCCAATTTTTAAAATTATCTGTCAATTTATCTTATTTTTCTATCAGTATATGCAGGAAAATAAAAAGCAAAAACCTTCTGCCCCTGTCCAATAAAAAAAAAGGGCGAACATGAGCACGTAGGCAGTGACAAGGGGACGGGGTTGTTGACACCCCTTGTCACCCTAGAATTGTTATTTATCAGTATTGCTGTGGCGTACCATCCAGGTTTCAATCAGGTTCCAAAGCTGATCTTTCCCCTGGCCTGTTTTTGCGGAAAAGATAATCAGGGGGGTTTCGCCGGTTATGGCAAGGTCTTTGCGGATTGTTTTTTCCTGCCTGATCGCTTGCGAGCGGGAGAGCTTGTCGGCTTTCGTGGCTACTACCGCGTGGGGGATGCTGTAGAAACGAAGCCACTCAAACAACTGGCGGTCCTGCGCTGTGGGGTTGTGGCGTATGTCAACGATCTGGATAATGCCGCAGAGCTGTTTTCTTCCCTTGAGGTAGCTTTCCACCAGGAGACCCCAGCGGACTCTTGCCTCTTCCGGCGCTTTGGCGAACCCGTACCCCGGCAGGTCAACAAGGTAGAATTTATTATTGATTAAATAAAAATTGATCGTCTGCGTCCGGCCCGGGGTCCCGCTTGTCCTGGCCAGGTTGTTTCTGCCGGCCAGTTTGTTAAAAAGGGAAGACTTGCCGACATTGGAACGCCCGGCAAGGGCTATTTCGCATTCAGCCCCTGCCGGGCATTGTTCTAATTTTCCGGCTGAAATTTGCAAACCAGCCTGGATCACATTCATGAGTAAACCTGAGGTCCCCTTTCGGGCTGATACGTTATATCATCTATTATTGCCGGAAGGTTGTTTAAATTAACCGGCACTTCTTCTATTTTATCTTCCAGCAGAGCTTCCTCAAGCACCTCATCCATGTTTTCCACATAAACAAATTCCAGCTTGTTTTTGATATTTGCGGGCACATCATCAAGGTCTTTCTTGTTTTCCACCGGCAGGAGGATCTTCTTTATTCCCGCCCGGTGAGCGGCAAGGACTTTTTCCTTGAGACCGCCGATCGGCAGCACCCTGCCCCTTAAAGTTACCTCACCCGTCATGGCCACTTCGTGCCTCACCTTCCGGCCAGTCAGGGCGGAGGCAAGGGCGCAGGCCATGGTGATTCCGGCCGAAGGCCCGTCTTTGGGAATAGCTCCCTCGGGTATATGTACATGGACATCGTGCTTTTCGAAGAAATCGGCATCAATGCCCAGTTTGTCCGCACGGCTGCGCACAAAGCTGTACCCGGCCTGGGCGGATTCCTTCATCACGTCACCGAGCTTGCCCGTTAATGTGAGGCGGCCGGAACCCTTGTACAGGGTAACCTCAATATTTAAAGTTTCCCCGCCGACCTCGGTCCAGGCAAGGCCGGTGGCCATGCCTACCTGATCTTCTGTGTCGATGACCCCGTAGCGGTATTTCGGTGTCCCCAGGAACTGGGTCAGGTTCTGGGTCGTAACTCTGATTTTCTTCAAGTTCTTCGTAACAATCTGCTTGGCGGCTTTCCGGCAGACGGTCGCCAGCTGGCGTTCCAGGTTGCGGACGCCGCTTTCCCTTGTGTATTCCCTGATTATCTTCCTGATTGTATTCTCGGAAGCAACCAGCATCTGATCCGTAAGCCCATGCTCCTTAAGCTGCTTGGGCAGAAGGTGGCGTACGGCAATCTGCACTTTTTCCTCTTCGGTGTATCCGGAGAGCGTGATCAATTCCATACGGTCCAGCAGCGGCCTGGGGATGTTGTGCTGTATATTGGCCGTGGTGATGAACATTACATTAGAAAGGTTAAACGGCAGCTCAATGTAATGATCGCTGAAGCTGTTGTTCTGCTCCGGATCAAGAACTTCCAGCAGGGCAGCCGACGGGTCGCCCCTGAAGTCCATGCTCATTTTGTCAATCTCATCCATCAGAAAGACGGGGTTCTTGGAGCCCGCGTTACGCATTCCATGGATAATCCTGCCCGGCAAAGCACCTACGTAGGTGCGCCTGTGCCCTCTGATTTCTGCTTCGTCACGCACACCGCCCAGGGAGATGCGGACGAACTTGCGCTCAATCGCTCTGGCAATTGATTTTCCAAGGGAGGTTTTCCCTACGCCCGGAGGTCCCACAAAACAGAGGATGGGGCCTTTTAAGTCCTTGGAAAGCTTGCGGATAGCCAGGTACTCGAGGATCCGCTCCTTGACGTTTTTTAATCCGTAATGGTCTTCGTCTAAGATTTTTTCAGCCAGATTTATATCCAGACGGTCATTTGTGCTTTTGCTCCACGGCAGTGCAACCAGCCAGTCAAGGTAGTTGCGGGTGACAGTGGATTCAGCAGCCATGGGAGGCATTTTTTCAAGCCTTTCAACTTCTTTGAGGGCTTTCTCCTCAACCTCCTTGGGCAATTTGGCCTCGGCGATCTTTTGACGGTATTCCTCCGCCTCCGCCGTGCGTTCGTCTTTCTCGCCCAGTTCCCGCTGGATTGCTTTGATCTGTTCACGCAGGTAGTATTCTTTTTGGGTCTTTTCCATTTGTTTCTTGACGCGTATGTTTATTTTGCGCTCAAGTTCAACAATTTCCAGTTCCCGTGCGACAAACGCGCATAGTTTGTCAAGCCTTTGAACAATGTCGACAGCTTCGAGGATCTCCTGCTTATCCTCGATGCGCAGGGTAAGGTGCGAGGCGATAATATCCGCAAGCCGCCCCGGTTCCTCCAGGTTAACTACGGTAACCGCCATTTCCGGGGGAACGCGCTTGGACAACTTTACATATTGTTCAAACTGATAGACCAGGTTGCGCATCAGGGCTTCGATCTCCGGCGTTTTTTCATGTTCGCCGGGATACTCTTCAACTTCAACTCTTAAATAAGGTTCACCAGAGATGAATCCTGCGATTTTCCCTCTGGACATCCCCTCGACCAATACCCTGATCGTACCACCGGGCAACTTCAAAATCTGCTTGAGCTCAGCTACGGTACCCGTCAAAAAGATGTCGTTTTCGCCTGGATCGTCGACTTGCGCTTCCTTCTGGGTAGCCAAAAAGATTATCCTGTCCCTGAGCATGGTTTCTTCTACGGCCTGGATTGATTTTTCCCTGCCGACGTCAAGGTGAATAACCATGTAGGGGAAAACCAGGGCCCCCCTTAAAGGCAGCAACGGAAGTAGTTTTAAATTGGAACTCATAGCTGCTCCCTTCTATTTGGTTATTTTTATAAATAACTAACTAGCATCATTTTAGCACAAAAACCGCCAATCTGCTACAGCAATAACTCCCAGCAAAAGAAAAAACCTGGTTAAGACCAGGCTTTTCAAGGGGTTTATGATCTGTAAAATTAATTATTTGCTCCTATGGCGCCGCTGCCGGGAAGAGGAATTACCGGCAGCGGGCTTTTTGCTTTACGAACCGGACTGTGCGTTTTTTTGCATGAGGCCGGTTCCGCCGTATCCACAAGGGCAATTTTAAGCACGTCTTCGAGCCTTTCCAGCGGGGTTATTTTGAGCCCGGTAAGCTTCAGGTGCATTTCCTGAAAGTTTTCCCTGGGCAGGATCACCTGTTTTGCGCCAGCCCGGCGGGCTGCTTCCAGCTTGGTCAGAATTCCCCCGACGGGAGCTAAAAGCCCCCTGATGGAAATTTCGCCTGTTATGGCGAGGAGATTGTCAACCGGGATGCCCTTGATTGCCGAATAGATTGCCGTTGCCACGGCAACCCCGGCCGAGGGGCCGTCCACGGGAACGCCGCCGGGAAAGTTGACGTGAAGGTTGTAGTCATACGGGTTTACCCCCGTGACAGTCTGCAAAACGGTCAGTACATTGTCCACCGCCGCGCGCGCCATGCTCCGCCGGCGGAAAGAACGCCCGTGTTCGCCTATTTGTTCCTCGTCGATGATTCCTGTGACGGTAACTTTACCCTGGCCGGGCTTAACGGGAATTGCGGAGGCTTCTATCTCCAGCAGGCTTCCCATGCCGGGGCCGTGCACCGCCAGTCCATTGACGACCCCGACCTGCGGGGAAGGGCCAATTTTCTTGTCAGGGCGCGGGGAATACTGTCCGTTGTTGATTACCCATTCTATGTCCTGGGTCCGGATCTGCTTTCTGCCGTCAGTAATGGCAATTCCGGCTGCGATCTGGATGATGTTTACCGCTTCGCGTCCATTGGGGCTGTATTTTTCAATGACTTTCAGACCTTCTTTGGCCAGTGAAAGCCCCGTGCTTTTTACCGCTCTTGCGGCAATCAGGCTTATCTCACCGGGCAGCAGGTCCCGGAAGTATATTTCCACGCAGCGCGAGCGGATCGCCGGCGGGATGTTCTCGGGCAGCCTGGTTGTCGCCCCGACAAGGCGAAAGTCAGCCGGCAGCCCGTTTTTAAAAATGTCGTGGATATGGCCGGGTATGTTGGCGTCTTCAGAGCAGTAATAGGTACTTTCCAGGTGCACCTTGCGGTCTTCTAAGACCTTTAACAGTTTGTTCATCTGAATGGGGTGCAGTTCCCCGATTTCATCAATAAAGAGCATCCCCCCGTGCGCCTTGGTTACCGCTCCCGCCTTTGGCTGCGGAATCCCCGCGATGCCCAGGGGGCCGGCGCCCTGGTAGATGGGGTCGTGAACCGAGCCGATCAGCGGGTCAGCGATTCCCCGCTCGTCAAAGCGGGCAATCGTTGCGTCCACTTCAACAAAGCCGGCGTTTTCCTTAAAAGGGGACTGCGGGTTTTTCCTGGCCTCTTCGAGGACCAGGCGGGCGGCTGCAGTCTTGCCTATTCCAGGCGGCCCGTAGATGATCACGTGCTGCGGGTTGGGACCGCAAAGCGCAGCCCGGAGGGCTTTTAAGCCTTCCTTCTGGCCGACTATATCTTCCAGCCTCGACGGCCGTATCTTTTCGGACAGCGGTTCGGTAAGCGAGATAGAGCGCAGGCGCCTGAGGCTTTCCAGTTCCTTGCGCGATTCCTTTTCCACTGCCGTTTTATTGCCCTGCTGGGTTTTAAGCATATTCCAGAAGAAAAGGCCGATGATCACACCGAGAAAAACCTGAATGAAAATAGCGAAACTGCCCAAGCCCATGGATTCCATTAATTGTCTGACCTCCTGTGTTCAATAAAAAATATTGCGTTAATTAGTATAACCTTGAAGGACTTATCTAAAACTGCTCCTTAAGCTAAGGGCAGGGCAAAACGGCGTTTTCAACAGCGAACGAAATTTATTTAAGTTTTTTAACGTAAATTGTGCTTTAATGAATTATAATAACAAAAACAAAAGGAGGATCAGCCTTGGCTTTTAAAAAATCCGGGATCAGGTTTATTGCTTTTTCGTCTGCGGTTCTTCTGACATTTTCCCTGCTGGTGGGCGGCTGCGGGTCTCCAAAAAAGGCGCCGGAAAGCGGCAGTGTCGATATAAGCGGGTCGATCAAGGAGGCCGGTTCGACAAGCGTGCTGCCCTTGGCGGAAAGTCTTGCCCTGCAGTTTATGAGGCTCCATAAAGACGTGCGTGTGGAAACAGGCGGCGGAGGTTCGGGGGCGGGAGTAAAGCAGTGTGTTTCCGGGACGATTGACCTGGGCGCAATTTCCAGGGATCTCAAACTGACCGAGTCGGACCTGATTTCCTATCCCGTCGCCCGGGACGCTATCGCAGTTATAGTAAACCCCGGCAATCCGGTCAACGGCCTGAAAGCGGACGACGTGGCCAGGATATACTCCGGCAAGGTAACCGACTGGAGCCAGGTAGGAGGTAAGGCGGGCAGGATAATCCTGTTTGCCAGGGAAGAGGGCTCGGGCACGAGAGATACTTTTGACAGTGTTGTCATGCGGCAGGAAAAAATAACGCCTGAAGCTCTTTTAAGGAACTCCAACGGCGAGGTGCAGGCTGCCGTCTCCCAGGATGCCGCCGCCATCGGTTTTGTCTCCCTCGGGTATGTTTCCGGAATCAAGATATTGGGCATAAACGGAATCAAATGCAGTCTTGAAAACTGTCAAAACGGCAGTTACCCCCTGGTAAGAAGACTGTATTTTACAACGATGGGCATTCCGAATGAAACGGTGATGGAATTTATCAACTTCGCTCGCAGCGATACAGGACAGAAAATAGCTGAAAAAATGGGCTTTGTGCCCCTGGTATATTAGCAGAAGAAGCATTTTTAATAAAAAACTGCGCAAAATAATAGGATGTCTGCAGCAAGAAGTCCCTGGCATGGTTTGACCGGCCGGGGACTGATCATTTATTTTAACATCCGCCTTAACAAAAATATAATCAATATTTAACACTATCTTCATTCAGCATTAACATTATTTTAATAATTTTGTTTTACTCTATATAAAATAATAGAAAAAAATGGAGGGAATTGTGTGATTTCTATTTTTAAAAAATCCAGGTTCAGGTTTGCTGCGCTGGCTGCTGCGGGATTTTTATCGCTTTCTTTACTTATGGGCGGCTGCGGCGCTTCCAAGACGCCTCAAGAAGGCAGCAATGCCGATCTCTCAGGGTCAATCAAGGAGTCCGGCTCGACAAGTGTTTTGCCCCTGGCTGAAGCTCTGGCAACGGAGTTTATGAAACTTCATTCCGGAGTGCGTGTTGAAACAGGAGGCGGTGGATCAGGGGCGGGGGTTAAACAGTGTGTCTCCGGAACAATAGACATAGGCGCAATTTCCAGGGATCTCGGTCTGACCGAGTCCGACCTTATTTCCTACCCAATAGCCCGGGATGCCGTCGCTGTAATAGTCAATTCCGCCAATCCGGTCAGCGGCTTGAAAACAGAGGACGTGTACGGGATATACTCCGGCAAGGTAACCGACTGGAGCCAGGTTGGGGGAAAGGCGGGCAAAATAACTGTTATTGCCAGAGAAGAGGGATCAGGGACAAGAGACACCTTTGAGGCAAAAGTGATGAACAAGGAAAAAATAATCTCCGGCGCCTATTTAAAGAATTCTAACGGCGAAGTGCAGGCCACCGTATCCCAGGACGCCTCGGCAATTGGTTTTGTTTCCATGGGTTATATATCCGGTGTAAAGGCTCTGGACTTGGACGGCGTAAAATGCACTATTGAAAATTGCCAAAACGGCGCCTACCCGCTGATAAGAAGATTGTTCTTCATAACCAGGACCATACCGGATCAAACGGTTATGGAATTCGTCAATTTTGCGCGCAGCGATGCGGGGCAGAAAATAGCTGAAGAAAATGGCTTCGTTCCTTTAGTGCTTAAGTAAAAACATTTTTTGTGCGAATAATGAAGTAAAAATTGCGCACAATAATAACGACGTCAGCAGCTGCAAACAAAAAGTCCCTGGTTATGGTTGATCCAGCCAGGGACTTGTATTTTTAGAGTATTAAAATTACGGCGCTTTTGCGCTTTCTTTTTATTGTATTATATTATAATTAGCTAAAGGGGGTCTGCTATAATGATAAAGAAAAAGGTAATCTTCATCTGCAGGGGCAATTCCTGCCGGAGCCAGATGGCGGAGGGATTTGCCAAAAAACTATATGGTGATCAATGGGAAGCTCACAGCGCAGGCACGGCTCCGGAAGGCGTTAACCCGAACGCGGTGAGCGTTATGGGTGAAGTGGGCATTGACATATCAGAAAATAAATCCAAGTTTTTAGACCAGAACCTGTTAGACTCTGCCGATCTTGTTGTTGCCCTGTGTGATATCCAGGAAGGCTGTTTTATTCTTCCTTCCACGATCCATTATGTTCATTATCCTGTCGAAGACCCGGCCAGTGCACCGGACGATGAGAATCAGATGTCCGTGTTCCGGGATGTCAGGGATAAAATAGAAAAGCTTGTTGAAGAACTTCTTTCGTAAAAATTAATATGAATAAAAAAGTTTCCTGCCGCATATAATAATGACGCTATAGTATAGTTGGTCTCCGGTTATGCCGGAGACCAATGCTTTATTGGGAGCCGTATTTGCTCTATTCTTTGATTCTCATGCAATCCTTGCAATGTCCATATATCTCTAATTTATGTTCTAAAATCTCAAAGCTGTTTTGTTCACTCAAATTCTTTTCTACGGTTTCCAGAGGGCATTTTTCTATAGCTATGGATTTTTTGCATTTCAAGCAAATAAGATTATGGGTATGTTTCTCCTTCGTAAGTGCATATCTTGCTTTTCCATCATTATAAACCGTTTTTAAGATAATGTTTTTTAATGCTTCCATGTTTCTGTATATTGTAGAAATAACTACTGAAGGCAATTCGTCTTTGACAAGCAAATATATTTCTTCCGCAGTCAAAGGTCTCTTTGCATCCTGCAATACCTGAATAATTTTATTTCTTTGTTTTGTGTTTTTGTAGTCTGATACATTTTGGTTTTTAAGCAAAATAATCATCCTTCTTTGGATTTAATATCAATTACTGAAGCTTGAGTCTCAGACCTAACGTTGCAAGAAAAAATACTGCAGATATTAAAACAATTGTAGCTCCGCTGGCAGTACCCCAGAAGTAAGATAAAATTAACCCGGACAACCCTGAAACGATTGCAATAGAAATTGAGTATATATGGTACTGCCGCATATTCTGAGCAATATTTCTTGCTGCCGCAGCAGGTAAGACCAATAGTGAATTTATAATTAAAATACCTACCCATTGGATTGAAATGGTTACGACAACTGCCATTATTAAAGTAAAAAGATATTCATAAAACCGGACATTGATCCTCCTGCTGCTGGCTAATGATTGGTTTATACTCACTACAAGAAGTTTGTTGAAAACAGTCATCCATAAAATAATCACAATTACAAGCACGATTGCCAGCATGATTAAATCTGCTATATTAATACTTAACAAATCCCCGATAAGATAAACAGAGTATTTGTTAAACCCGCCCCGTATTGAAAGGATTGCAATGCCGAGCGCAACGGCGGTAGATGAGAATACGCCAATAATTGTATCGGTTGAGGCGGTGTTTGCATTTTTAACTATTGTAATAGCTATTGACAAAAGAATTGAGAAGCACAGCATTGACCACAAAGGATTATTCATCCCTAAAATAACACCAATAGCAATGCCTGTTAACGCAGAATGTCCCAGGGCATCTGAAAAAAAAGCCATTCTATTGTTCACTATCATAGTTCCAAGCAAACCAAATATCGGAGTAACTAATAAAACACCCAATAAAGCGTTTTTCATAAAAACATGGTGCGCCCAATCAAAAGGAAGCAATATATCAATAAGATGGTACAATGATGACATTAGTTGTCGGCGCCTCCTGAATCGCCGGATGACCGTTTAAATATTCCCATGCCAAATGTATCTATTACTTCCTGATTGCTGAATACTTCCTCCGGAGATCCAGAGCAAGCAACCGTTTTATCGTTTATGAAAATTACCCAGTCGGCGTATTGGGCCACTAAATTAAAATCGTGAGATACCAGAATAATAGATAAATCGTAGTTCTCCCGGAGTTCAGAAACGGTTTTATAAAATAATTTTAAGCCATTGTTGTCAATTCCGGAGACGGGTTCGTCCAGAAGTAAAAGATCTGGTTTGGGATCAAGAGAAAGAGCGAGCAAAACCCTCTGCAACTCTCCTCCGGATAATGACCCCAGCCGTCTATTTATAAGGTGAGCTGCTTGAACACACGCTAAACTTTCATGAGCTTTTTCAAGTATTTTTTTCGAATGCGAAAACCAAACAGGTTTGTTCGTGTGCAGGGCAACGAATATATCTTGGACACTCGTTGGGGAGCTATAATCAAAATCAAATTTTTGTGGAACATAACCTATTACAGGTCTCCTTGTTTGATTATTTTTGGCGTCAAGGAAGATGAGTTCCCCGGCATGAGGGATTTCTCCAAGGATTGCTTTTAAAAGCGTGCTTTTTCCGGATCCGTTAACACCTATGATCGCGGTCAAATCTCCACAATGAATGTGGAGATTGACATCTCTTAATATTTCCATACGGCCTCGGGTTACACTAAAATTCTGTATTTTAGTACAACATAAACCACAGCCGCATGTCAAACATTCTTTCTGCCTAATATTTTCATGCAGCACTATTTTAATGCTTCTTTCAATGTTTCTAGATTGCTGTCCATAATATTGATATATGCGTCCGCATTCATCGGACCCGTAACTACCGGATTAAGCGTGTAAACCTTTGCGCCCGTTTCTTTTGCGATTGTCTCCGCAGCTTTTGCAGGATACTGCGGTTCTGCAAAAAGGGCCTTTATCTTAAGTTGATTTACTTTTTTTATTGTATTATCAAGCTCTTTGGGACTGGGTTCAGAACCCGGTTCACGTTCTATTATACCTGCGATATTAAGGTTGAATTCCTTTGCAAAGTAGGGGAACGCCTCGTGGAAGGTAATAATATTGCGGTTTTTAATTCCATCTAACGATTCGTGCATTTTATCTCTTTCGGCTTCTAATTTCTTTACATAGGCATCAGTATTCGCCTTATATTTGTCAGCATTGTCCGGGTCTAAAGCAGCTAATTGATTGCCGATGTTTTTTACTTGCAATATGGCATTTGAAATGCTGACCCATAAATGGGGATTGTTCCCTAGATCTCCTTCTCCTTTTATCAACGGTATTCCTTCACTGGTGTCTATTATTTTCAAGTCTGGAAATTGTTGCACTACCTTGTCCATGAAGGATTCCATGCCTGCGCCGTTAATAATAAGGAACTTGGCCTCCTCAAGATTTTTCATGTCGTCAGGAGTAACGGTATAATCATGAAGGCATCCTGTAGTAGGTTTGGTCATATCAATAACTTTGACATTCGGAATATCTTTTGCAACATTTAGAGTAAAAATATACATTGGATAAAAAGACGCGGCAATTGCAGTGCTTTTATTTGCAGTTTGTTCCGGAGCAACATCGTGCGTTGGAGAACTTTTCTTTGCGCATCCGCTGAATAACAGCGACCCAATAAGTAACAGCAACACCGCTAAGCTTAAAAACTTGAATCTCACAGCTTTTCCCCCTCGAAAATAATTAGATGCAATTGCAACCCGTTTGCATCTAATTATATATAATATTTTTAATAAATCAAGTCAAAAGTTTCTCTGCTCTGGAGGCCAGGTTTTTGCCTTCGGAAAACACTGAATGGTATTTAGACTCGCTTAGCGCCGTTATGCCTATCTGCCTCAGAATCCGGTCTTTCGAACGGCAAAGCTCCAAAATCCGTTCCTTCAGGGGGGGATAGTCAACTACCCAGGCCAATGCCCTTGCCGCCAGTTTTCTGGTTTCCGGCATTGGAGCGGAGCTTCCCAGATCCAGCAGCGCGTTGAAAGCCTGCTCACCCCCAATCAGGCGGAGCGCCCGGATTTGCGCGGCTGCAAATCCCGCGCGTTTTTCCCCCAGGGCTAAAGAGCAGACACGGGAAATAAACTGTTGAAATGGGTGACGATCGCATACATACAGGGCCGCCCATAAAAGACCGGGATTATCCGAACCTAAAAACAGGTCAAGGACTTCTGCCAGGATGGGGTCATTCGCAGGCATTTCATCGGCAATCATCAGGCCGTCGATTGCTCCGGAAAGGTTTCCTTTTGCAAGGGAAGATTCGATTTCTGTTTTTAGGATCAGGCTTGCTTCTTTCCCTTTTTCATTGCAGGCAAAGAGGTCGCGGGCGCATTCCAGCAAAGATGCAAAAAGAGGATTCGTTTGCATGCGATAGAGGGCGGCCGAGTCCTGGATCACTGTACTCCAGTTGGGACTGGTAACAGAGAGTACCATGCCCCCGGCGGTCCAGTCGTCCGGAACGCGGCAGAAGGCAGTCCTGCGCACCTGCAGGAGCAGGAAGGGCATCAGGGCATGGATTAAATCCCGGGATTGAATCACGGAATGACGATAAATAGCCCCGCCTTCGGTATATCCCCGGAAGGCATAGACCATTTTAAAGTTTCCGCTTCCCTCTTTCTCCAGGGATGCGGTTAACTCCGGACGGCGGCTTAACTCCTCCGCCAGGGCGAGAAAGTCATCCCTGTCCACTGACACCAGTGCGTAAAGGCTATCCAGGGCTTCCAGTTCCGCCTGAAGAGGATTAGTTCTCAAAGAAGCTGCCCCAAACGTGAGGGCGTCTTGAAGAAGCGTGGGGAATCTGTCAAGTTCCTCGCCGGGCCGGATTTTTAACCGGAAATGAAAATCACTGGCGGGTTTCATTTTTACATCTCTCCTGATCTAAGTATTCATACGCCGAAACCGAATTTCTGCTTTGCCAGGTGAAGCTCGGGGGCCGGGTGCGATGCAAGAAAAACCGGTGTTCCGCAAGAAATATGCTCACCGCGGCAATCGGCCCAATAAATAAAAGGCTGAAGCTGCTGAATTTTTTTGTAATCTCCTTTGAATACCATATTGATTCTGAAAGCGTCTACGTCATCAGCCTGGTAGCTGAAGTATTTTCCGGGGAAGATGAAGTATTGTTCGCTGCCTGCAGTTAATTCTACAAGTTCCTCAAAAGGGTCCAGCACAGGCTTTAATGTCCCGAAGGACGCAACCTCCGGAATATCATATTCGTTTAATACCTTGAGCTCCATCCGGGAAATGGCAGCTGTTTCCCGGCCTTGATTGAAAACCATGAATGTGCGGAGGCAAAAACCGGCCGGCACGTGGCGCTGGGAAACAGCGTAATCCATGACTGAGCCGGCGGTAAGATCATATCCTCTGAGAAATTCTTGGTCGACCTTGAGGAAGTGGACGTATTCGAGTCTTTCGCTGTTGATAACCAGCTTCCCCGGTTTTTTTTCAGAAGCGTCTATAACTTTCTTATAAATGTTGTCCAATGTGACCGCAGCTTGTGCTTCCCTGGCCAGGAGCAGGAAAAGATCATCGGAAATCCGGTCCAAACCTTTGAGGATGTCGTTAGTCCACTCGGGGGTAATGCCTGCCGATTCCAGCGCTTCCCCGATCTTCGCTACATCTTCCTTCCTTTCTTTCAGTGCGTCCAATGCTTCCTGGACCGCCTCTTCGGAAGATTTATAGCGTGAGGAGATGGATTCGGGCAAGCTTTTTAAAAGTTTTTCCACCAGCGGCCTGACGACAGGCCAGGCCGGTCCCAAAAAACCTCCGGCTACATCCAGCCCGAATTTCAGGCCTTGTTCCAGAAGCGTTTCTATTAATTTTCGAACCAAATCGTCTTTTAATATAACGGATCACTCCTTATTTATTTTCGGGCAATTATCTGGAAAACAATTTTAGAAAATGGCTTAAAACGCGGTTTTTATAGAAAATTATAGCATTCTTTGCTTAATATTATCATGCTCGTTATACTTGTCTCAAGCCCGACATTCTCTAAATGCAAGGTTATATTCGTCAAAATATGTCAGGAGAAACAGGCTATATATACCTGAATCTATAATTATCACGAAAGGATGGCGCATAGCTGGGAGCAGAGCGACTTCATTCTTCTGGGCAATTGAAAATTTTGCGATACAGCTATTGCGTGTTATTGATGATTAAGGCTCAAAACCAGGAGCTACCTGGTATTTGAGCCTTTTTTCTCCGCAAAACTTTAACTTCCTAATTGATCCCTTCAAGGACCGTCCCCTTGTTCTCCTCTGTTCCAACCCGTATCCTTATGGCTTATACTCCTACCATAACAGATGTAGCCTTGATGATAGCAGTCGCTTTAACTCCAGGCGCTAGTCCGAGTTCTTTCACTGCTGACATTGAAATAGTAGAAATTATCGTTTCACCACAATCTGTCTTTAAAGTAACAATTGCATTTACTGCGCCTTCCTGAATAGATATAATTTTACCGGTAAGCTGATTTCTTGCGCTGATCTTCAATTTTATCCCTCCTCTCCTGCTGCCATCCGCAGCATAGAGTATTTTTATACTCATATAATAGCATCCGATCGCCCGTATGTACAGCTGAAATAATTCATAATACTGTAATGTCTAAAATATCTGTTATTATAAAATATTTAAAAATATATATATTGACAAAAAATATAATATGAAGTATTATAAAAGTGCCCCCAGAAAAGGGTAACATAACCCAAGTAAGAGGGTAGCCCTGAAGGGCCGGTGAGGTTAAAGTGGAGGCTGATAGTAACCTGCTGAGATAAAATCTTCTGCTGAGGGGAAGCGGGTAGTTATCGAGCGGTAAACTGAAATACGGAAACCACAAACCAGCTCAAGAGTTAGATTAAGTAAATGTCCCCATAGAGGCGGGAGTTTCAGATAAGCAGGGATTAAAAGCCAAAGCGAAAGACTTGTGCCGGATAGTCTGAAAAAGACGGTAGACGTACCGGACAGATTGGACTGGGGGTAATTCAAAGAGGAGGACGCTCTAGAATGCACTACGCCTCAGAGGAAGGGTAGGCAGAATCCGTAAGGATACTGAACCTGCCCTTCCTTGTTAATTTCTATGGCCTTGGACCTTTTAAGAACCGTCCCCATGTATTTCCCTATTTCATAAATAATTTTTACGTTAGGCAATCTAACTTTACTAAAAGTGATATAATTATTATGGCTTGACCAAGGTATCTGGCGTGGTTAATTTGATATATCTTTTTAAATATGGCATGGAGGTGTTACAAGTGGGAGATAAAAGTCCCAAGAAAAAGGAAAAAAAGAAGAAGAAAGCTGAAAAGAAAGTTATTGTTCCAGCATCTTCGATTCCGTCGGCAAACAAGCCTAAATAATTACGTAATTCTTATTAAATTTTGCTAAGAACACAAGGGGACGGTTCTTGTGTATTAGAGTAAGTCCTGATATTGGAATCTGTTATTTTCAGCAAGATATTAAAGAAAAAAATTAACTATCTCATTTTAAAAAAGAGATACGAAACAAAAAAGATTCTTAAAGCAACCCTGGCAGCAAATATAGGTTCATATGTTCCTATTGTTCCTCTTTTTTATTGTTTAAGTTTTCACCCGTAAATAAAAACCTGACTCCTTTTTATAACAAGTAGTGATTATGTTTGTTTAATAAACCAGGGGCTGCCTTTTTCGGCAGCCCCTGGTTTGTCTTCATGTTTATGCGGATTCTTCTTTTCTCTTCTTCTTTCTTTCCGTTGTCACCAGAAGCGGTTTATCCCGCTTGGCGATGGTTTCCTTGGTGATGATGCACTTGGAAACGTCCTCGCGCGAGGGTATCTCGTACATCACTTCCAGCATGATTTCTTCGAGGATGGCCCTTAAGCCGCGGGCCCCGGTGTTTCTTTTCTTGGCTTCCAGGGAAATTGCCTTGAGAGCTTCCTGCTGGAATTCCAGCGTGACGCCGTCTAACTCAAACAGCTTTTCGTACTGTTTAATCAGGGCGTTCTTCGGTTCGGTCAGGATGCGGATCAGCGCTTCCTCGTCCAGGGCGTCTACGGTGACGATTATGGGCAGACGGCCGACAAACTCGGGAATCAGGCCGTACTTTAAAAGGTCCTCGGGCATGATTTTCTTGAGGATGTCGCCGATGTTCCGCTCCAGTTTCGGCTGGAGTTCGGCCCCGAAGCCCATGGCCTTTTGGCCGATCCTGTTCTGAATGATCTTTTCTATACCATCAAAAGCCCCTCCGCAGATAAAGAGGATGTTTGTAGTATCCAGCTGGATGAATTCCTGGTGCGGGTGTTTGCGGCCTCCCTGAGGCGGTACGCTGGCGATAGTGCCTTCCAGGATCTTCAGCAGCGCCTGCTGAACGCCTTCGCCCGACACATCCCTGGTGATTGACGGATTTTCCGACTTGCGGGCGATTTTGTCTATCTCATCTATGTAAATAATGCCTTTCTCAGCTTTTTCGATATCATAATCAGCGGCCTGGATCAGCTTCAGCAGGATGTTTTCCACATCCTCGCCGACATAGCCGGCCTCGGTAAGGGAAGTTGCGTCTGCTATTGCAAAAGGTACATTGAGCAGCTTGGCGAGTGTCTGCGCCAGCAGGGTCTTGCCGCATCCTGTCGGCCCGAGGATAACGATATTGCTTTTTTGCAGTTCAACATCGTCAACCTTGCCGCCCAGATTGATCCGCTTGTAGTGGTTATAGACGGCGACAGCCAGAGACATTTTGGCGTCTTCCTGCCCGATTACGTACTGGTCCAGGAATTCCTTAATTTCCTTCGGCTTTGGAATATCCCCGATTTCCAGACTGATATCTTCGTTTAGTTCCTCTTCGATTATTTCGTTGCAAAGTTCGATACACTCGTCGCAGATATATACGCTTGGCCCGGCTACCAGTTTTTTTACCTGGTCCTGTAATTTGCCGCAAAAGGAACACTTCAACTGCCCTTTTTCGTTAAACATACCTTTCACCTCTTGTTCTGTTTATCAACTTCTTTACTTTGCTTAACGCCTTACAAAAACCTCGTCTATGATTCCGTATTCCTTTGCCTCCTGGGATGACATGAAGAAGTCACGTTCGGTGTCCTGGGCGACTTTTTCTTTGGGCTGCCCGGTGTGTTTGGCAAGAATCCCGTTTAATATTTCCCTCATTCGTAGTATCTCACGCGCGTGTATGTCAATATCCGTGGCCTGACCCTGCGTTCCCCCGGAAGGCTGGTGGAGCATGATCCTGGCGTAGGGGAGGGCGAACCGTTTCCCCTTGGCCCCGGAAGCCAGCAAAAATGAACCCAGGCTGGCGGCCTGGCCCATGCAGATAGTCGATACGTCGGGCTTTACATACTGCATTGTATCATAAATTGCTATACCCGCGGTCACTACTCCGCCTGGTGAGTTTATGTAAAGATGGATATCTTTCTCAGGGTCCTCGGCCTCAAGGAAAAGCATCTGGGCAATGGCGAGGCTGGCGACATAGTCGTCAATCGGACCCCCTAAAAAGATGATTCTGTCTTTCAACAGGCGGGAATATATGTCATAGGCCCTTTCCCCCCGGTTAGTCTGTTCTACAACAATCGGTACAAGTACGGACATCAGGATACCTCCTTTAGATAATCTATTCCTCTTTCAGCTCTTTGTTTCTTTTTTTATACTTCAGCTTTCCTTTGGACAAGTTTGGGCGCCTTCTTTTATTCCTGTTCCGGTTTGCTCTCCTGGCCTTCTTTTTCTTCGGCAGGTTCGGCTATCTTGGCCTGTCTGATGATAAAATCGATTGCCTTATTGATCCTGATCTGTTCAACCAGTTTGCCGCGTCCTTTTTCTTCCACGGTTTTTTTGATCATTTCCGTGCTTTGCCCTATCTCACGGCCTATATTTTCGATCTCGGCATCTATCTCGTCCTCGCTTGGCTCAAGTTTTTCCGCCTTTGCTATTGCTTCCAGAACAAGGGTCCTTTTCAGGCTCTTTTCCGCCTCCGGGATGAATTGTTTTCTCATCTCTTCAACTGTTGAGCCGGTGTAGGAAAGGTAGTCCTGCATGGAAACACCCTGTGTCCAAAGGTTTCTTTCAATATCTTCCGCCATCTCGTCAATGCGCCCCTGGAGCATTTCATCAGGTATTTCCATCTGGGAGTTTTCCACTGCCTTGCTGATCAAAGTTTGTTTAAAAATTGTATCTGATCTGGTTTTGCTTGCCTGTTCCAGTTTATTCCTGATATTTACTTTTAATTCTTCCAGAGTTTCAAATTCGCTGACGTCCTTGGCAAAGTCGTCATCGATGGGGGCAAGTTCCTTGCGTTTGATTTCCTTGACTGTAATCGTGAAAACAGCGTCTTTGCCGGCCAGATCCTCTTTGCGGTAGTCTTCTGGGAAAACCACCTCGATATCTTTGGTCTCGTCCCGCTTCATACCGACCATCCCTTCTTCCATGCCCGCTATGAAAACATGGCTGCCTATTTCCAGGTTATAATCTTTCCCTTCTCCGCCTTCGAAGGGGATCCCGTCAATTTTCCCAAGAAAATCGATGGTCAGCATGTCTTTGTTTTCTACTTCCCCTTCTTCAATTGAAATCAGCCTGGCATGCGTCTGCTGCAGTCGGCTCAATTCCTGATCGACATCGTCATCCCCGATGCCGGTGTCCGGCTTGGGCGCTTCCAGTTCTGTATATTGACCCAAAGTTACTTCGGGTTTAACGGTTACTGTAGCCTTGAAAACAACCGGCTTGCCTTCCTCGACCTGAACCAGTTCAAGTTGGGGCTGGGCAACAGGCTCTATGCCGGTATCGCCGACCGCCATGAAATAAGCCTCGGGAATTACTATTTCGACGGCTTCATCAACCAGCGTCTGTGTGCCTATATGTCTTTCAAAAATAAAGCGGGGAGTCTTTCCTCTCCGGAAACCGGGTACGTTTACTTTCTTGACCATTTTTTGATAAGCCTGGTCCAGTGCTTTTGAAAATCTTTCAGTTTCTACCTCGATTTCCAGCAGAACAGTATTTTTTTCTATTCTCTCCGCGGTTGCTTTCATCTGCGCTCCCCCTTGTTATAAATATACCCGTTGTTTTAATTCCAATATACACCTGACAAATATTCTTTGGTATATTAAATTTTTTTTTTTGACTCTATAACACAGAATTATATTCTACATTAATTAGCGCAATCCTTCAACAGAAAAACCACCTTTGGATTAAAAAATCCGCCAAAAAAACAACCTACCGGCTCCTTGAAAAAGTATGTTCTGTAAGGACGCCGGCAGTATTTTTCTAAGCAAGGCAGAACCGTTTATGATTGTGCTTTCATCTTCAGCTTGTTATAGTCCGCAGTTACTCTTTCCTGTATCTTTGAGATTAAGTCAGGAGTCAGGTGCCGGAACCTCCCCTGGGGCTTCAGGTAGTCGATGACTGGTTTTAGTTCTGGCGTTTCATATGTTATTCGATACTTGCCGTCTTCCACTTCGTACAGGGGGAAGACTCCGCTTTCCACTGCCAGACGTCCGATCCAGATGGCCTTGTCGGGCGGTATCCGCCAGCCTGTCGGGCACACGGAAAGGATATGCACATATGCCGGCCCCTTTTTCTGAGCGGCTTTTTCAACCTTGCGGAGAAGGTCAAACGGGTAGCTGGCGCAAGCTGTGGCCACATAAGGAATATTGTGGGCAGCGGCTATTTCCGGCATGTTTTTCTTCCAGGTCATCTGTCCCGCCTTTACTTTTCCGGCAGGCGAGGTTGTGGTGGAAGCCCCGAAGGGAGTTGCCGAAGACCTTTGAATGCCCGTATTCATATAAGCTTCGTTGTCATAACACACATATAAAAAGTCATGTCCTCTTTCAAAAGCTCCTGACAGGGATTGAAGGCCTATGTCACTGGTTGCGCCGTCGCCGCCCATCCCGAGGAATACAGTGCCCTTGTCGGGGAGTTTGCCTTTTCTGATCAGGGCTTTCGTTCCCGCTTCGGCACCCGAAGCCACTGCGGCGGCATTTTCAAAAGCCACGTGGATCCAGGGGACCCTCCAGTTGGTAAACGGCAGGGGCGAGGAGATTATTTCCATACACCCGGTGGCGCTGGCCACGACTACATTGTTGCCCAGGGCTTTGGCAACCATCCTGACGGCTAAGGCCTCTGCGCAACCCTGACAGGCCCGGTGACCGGGGGCAAAATATTCTTTTTTGGTTACCAAGCGGGCTGAGTATACATTAAGCGATTCCATTATCCTTCTCCTTGATTAATATTCTCCTTCGGTCAACGGCAATCGAGGCACACTTCGAAGCGTTCCTTGGGCAGTTTTGTGATCTTGCGAAAATAATCCAGCTGTTTGACTGGTGCAAAATAACGTCCGCATTTTTTGCATTTCTGAAGTGGAAACTTGGTTTTCCAGATTTCCCTGCTGCCGTCTTGTTCCTTTAAAGGAATGACCTTTACCGGACAGATATACGAGCATGATCCACAGGCAATGCAGTCCACGGGAGATTCGTCAAAAGGAGTGGATACCTTTCTGGTCACGCCCCGGCCTTTAAATCCGATGGCCGAAACACCGACCACTTCCCGGCAGGTCCGTACGCACTGGCCGCAGAGGATGCATCCTTTATTCCGCTTTTTGAAACGGGTATCTTTCACGCCAAGCTCGTCAGCAATTTTTCTTAAAACGGGCGCATCCGGGTTGCGTGCCAGAAGCAGTTCAATAACGAACCGGCGGACGTTGTTTACCCGGGGAGTTTCGGTCCGCACTTCCAAACCATCGGCGACTTCGTATATACAGGAGGCTACCAGTTTGGTTTTTTCCCTGCTGCCTATCTCGACCATGCAGAGCCGGCAGGCCCCGTAGGGGGCGAGTTCCTCGTGGCTGCACAGATTGGGAATGTGTATGTTGGCGTCATGTGCGGCGTCGAGTATGGTGCTCCCCGCAGGGGCGGTAATTTTCCTTTCATTTATTGTTACAGTTACTGTATCTGCCATAATTGTTCCTCCTTAAGACACCTCAACCGCGTTGAATTTACAGGTTTCTATACAGGCTCCGCATTTAATGCATTTTTCAGGATCAATTGAATGCGGTTTTTTCTTCTCGCCTGTTATTGCATTTGTCCCGCAAGCCTTCAGGCAGGCCCCGCAACCGGTGCAGGTCGCCTGATTGATCGAATAGCTGATCAGATCCTTGCAACTTCCGGCAGGGCATCTTTTATCCCTGATATGCGCCTCGTACTCATCCCTGAAAAAGCGGATAGTGGACAAAACAGGGTTGGGGGCTGTCGCTCCCAGGGCGCAGAGAGAACCGTCCATAATAGCCTGGCTCATCTGTTCCAGTGTCTCCAGGTCGCTTTCTTCGCCCAGACCTTGAGTAATCCTGTCCAGAATCTCGCGCATCTGCAGGATTCCCTCCCTGCAGGGCGTGCACTTGCCGCAGGACTCTTCTTCGAGGAACATCAAAAAATACCGGGCTACGTCAACCATACAGGTCCGGTCATCCATGATAATCATCCCGCCCGAGCCCATCATGGAACCGAGCTCGACCAGTTCGTCAAAGTCCACGGGCTTATCCAGGAATTGTTCCGGGATGCATCCGCCCGACGGCCCTCCGGTCTGAACGGCCTTAAATTTCCTGCCCTTTGGGATTCCTCCGCCGATATCAAAAATTATTTCTCTTAAGGAAATGCCCATCGGTACTTCTACAAGTCCGGTGTTATTTATTTTGCCAACAAGGGAAAAGATTTTTGTTCCCTTGCTCTTTTTAGTTCCAATAGTCTGGTACCACTCGGCTCCCTTGTTGATAATCAGGGGCACGTTGGCCCATGTTTCCACATTGTTAAGGTTGGTGGGCTTGTCAAAAAGCCCCTTGTCGGTTGCATGAACATACTTGGCCCGCGGTTCCCCGGAGCGCCCCTCGATGGAAGCGAAGAGCGCAGAAGATTCGCCGCAGACAAACGCGCCGCCGCCGCGGCTGATGGTAACATCGAAAGAAAAGCCCGACCCCAGGATATTTTTACCGAGCAGGCCGGTTTCCCGGGCTTTCTCAATTGCCAGGGTAAATCTTGTAACGGCAAGCGGGTATTCGTCGCGCAAGTATATATAACCTGCATTCGAGCCTATGGCGTAAGCGCCGATAATCATTCCTTCCAGCACGGAGTGGGGGTTGCCCTCCAGTACTGAGCGGTCCATATAGGCTCCGGGGTCGCCTTCGTCGGCGTTGCAGATGACGTATTTTGGTTCCCCTTCGGCATTACGTGTCGATGCCCATTTTACACCCGTGGGGAAGCCTCCGCCCCCGCGCCCGCGCAGGTCGGATAGTTTGATTTCCCCGATTACTTCTTCCGGGCTCATCTGTGATAAAACTTTGGCCAGAGCCGAGTAACCGCCGGTAGATATGTAGTCTTCCAGGCTGCTTGGATCTATCCTGGCGTTGTTGCCGATAATCAGTCTTTCCTGCTTCTTGAAGAAGGGTATCTCAGACTGCTTGACAATGATTTCGCCGGTTACCTGGTCCTTATAAAGAAGCCGCTCGATAATCTCGTGGTTTAAAACCGTTTTGGCGACAATGTTCGGGATATCCTTTTCACTTACCCTCAGGTAGCAGATTTCCTCAGGATAAATGATCAACAGTGGTCCGCCTTCACAGAAACCGTGGCACCCTGTTTCCTTGACGTCAATGTTTTTTTCCAGGCCGCGTTCCTTTAGTTCCCTGGCCAGGACGTCAACCAGTCTGGCCGAACCTAGAGCGACGCAGCCCGAGCTTGCGCAGATGGTTATGCACGGTTTTTGAGGGTCTTTATTGGCCAAAAGTTTATTGCGTAATTTTTCAAGTTCTTTAGGATTTCTAATTTTCATTGGCGGCCACCTTTTTCATTGTTCTTTCCTTTTTTCCAAGTCCCTTGAGAATTTTATCAGTTTTCGTTATGGTTAACTGTCCGTGGTACTCGCCGTCTGCGACCAGAATGGGCCCCAGGGCGCAGACCCCGAGGCAGTTTACTGTATTAAAAGAGTACTCCAGATCAGGCGTTGTCTCGCCCGGTTCTATCTGCAGCGTGCGGACCAGGTGATCCCTGATCTGGGGCGCCTTCCGAACGTGGCAGGCGGTTCCCATGCACAGGCTGAGCTGGTGACGGCCCCTTGGCGACAGGCTGAAGGCCTTGTAAAAGGTCGCTACAGTATAAATGTGGCTGATCGGGACGTCGATAAGCTGGCTCAGTATGTTGAGCGCTTCCCGGGGGAGATAGTCGTACTCCCTCTGTATATCCTGGAGAATAGGAACCAGAAAACTCCGGTTTGCTCCGTACTTTTTGATAATCTCCTTTAACTTCTTTTTCATTTGGCGCCTCCTTCACCCTTTGCTCCGCCCATTTTATTCCCTGACTCCGTACATTACATAATCTTCTTCTTTTGATTTATCCCCGGCCATTTTCAGGCTCTTTTCATACATATCGATGAAATGTTCGGGCGTAACGTCACGCCCGGCCAGGCCGCAGATAAAATTGGTGATTAAAGGCTTGTTCTCTTCGTTATAAAGGACTGACCGTATTTCTCCCGCTACGGGGCCGCCCTGGCCTCCAAAGGAAAGGGCGCGGTCAATGACGATAATCCTCTTGACATTGCGGACGGCCTTCCTGAATTCCTCAACAGGGAAAGGCCTCCATAACCTGATCTTAACCTGGCCTACCGGCTGTCCCTGAGCCCTTAGTTTGTCTACGGCCAGGGAAACTGTTTCTCCCATGCTTCCCATGGTTAAAAAAACAGTTTCGGCGCCTTCAATCTGGTTTGTTTCAACCGGTGAATAATGCCTTCCGACAACTTTCCCCATTTCCTTCCAGGCCTTGATGATCTCCGGCTTGGACTTAATCAGGGCTTCATCCTGGGCTTTTTTAGCCTCGGTGTAGATGCCCGGCATGGCGAAAGCGCCCATTGTTACCGGTGAATCGGGATTGAGCGTGCTGACGGGCTTGAAATCAGGAAGGTACTTGTCGACCGCTTCCTGGTCCCAGTACTCGATTGGCTCAATAACATGGGTCAGGATAAACCCGTCCAGGTTAATGATTACCGGAAGGGAAACCTTAGGGTCTTCAGCCACGCGGAAAGCAAAGAATACGTGGTCAAAAACTTCCTGGCCGTTTTCGGTAAATACTTGAATCCAACCGCTGTCCCTGATTGACATGACGTCGGTGTGGTCGTTCCAGATGCTCAAAGGCCCCGAAAGGGAACGGTTGGCCAAGATCAACACAATTGGCAGCCTGAGCGAAGCTGCTATAAAAATTATCTCGTTCATCAGGGCAAGTCCCTGGGAACTTGTGCATGTAAAAGTCCGGGCTCCTGCAGCTGAAGATCCGATACATACGCTTAACGCCGAGTGTTCGGACTCAACGGGAATAAATTCGGCGTCCAATTCACCGTTGGCCACCAGTTCGGACAGATGCTCCACGATATGAGTCTGCGGCGTAATCGGATAAGCTGCAATAAGATCCACATTTGTCATTTTTACAGCGTCAGCAGCCGCCAGGGAAACTTCTATACCAACTTTTTTATTCATTACTCCTCTTCCTCTACCATAGTTATACAGCCGGTTACACACTCCTGGACGCAGATTCCGCACCCTTTACAGTAGTATAAATCGGCTTCAAAGTAACCTTCGCTGGTCTTTCTGATTGCCGCGTCAGGGCAAAATAGAAAACAAACACCGCAGCGGATGCACTTGGTTTTATCCCAGACAGGCTGTAAAGACCGCCAGTCGCCGGTGCGGTACTGGCTGGCGTTTCCCGCATCCGAAACAACGCAGCCTGTCTCTAAATCTTTCCATTTCAGGTCTTCCTCTGATCTTACCATTGCTTCTCCCCCCTCAGTTAAGAATTGTTGTTTCCGCAAAAGCCCTCCGGAAAGCTCTGATGTTTTTATCGGCAATCCGGCCGAATCTCTTTTCCAAAGGACCGATGAGTGAATCGGGATGCACTACCTGCCGCGCTTTAAGAAGAGAGCCAAGCATCGTAGTGTTGGTGATCGGGATTCCCATTTCCTCAAGGGCGATCTTAATGGCGTTTATAGTGGCCAGAGCCTGTTTGATGCCCAATTTTTCCCTGATCTCCTCGGACGTGAATTTCGTGTTGGTAATTAATACGCCGTTTTCCTTCAAGCCGGCTGCCACGTTAATCAAGCGGAGAAGGGAAGGATCCAACACTACCACCAGATCAGGGGAATAAATATTAGTCCTTAACCGGATAGGGTAATCATCCACCCGGCAGAAAGCGACTACCGGAGCCCCGCGCCTTTCAGGTCCGAAACTGGGGAAGGCCTGGGCATATTTCCCTTCGCTGATAGCAGCCAGGGCCAGCATTTCCGCCGAGGTTACCGCACCCTGTCCGCCTCTTCCATGAAAACGAATTTCAATCATCTTTTTCTCCCCTGACACCAAATTTCGATATTTTCAGCGATTAACATATAAACGATCATGATTATAGATTATCAGACTTTGCCTGTCAATAGAGCCTTAAGATATTGTTTTAAAAGGAAGATTAACAATTTTTGAAATATTTCTCGCTCTAGCTAACTGATAATATCGTTTTCTGGGCACTTTTGTCAGCGGGCTTGGAAGGTTGCCGTCGTTATGATACAATTAGCTGTTGGAGATGGTATTTTATGCAGGATGATCAGTATGAAGCGCCACTTTATACATCCCTGCTGAAGCATCTGAAAAACGGTTATGCTCACCTGCACCTGCCGGCGCACAGGCAGGGGCAGGCCCTTTCGGCTTTATGGAAGGGCCTGGAACAAGACTTATTTAAAATTGATCTGACTGAACTGCCGGGGCTTGATAACCTTAACAGCCCCAGTGGGTCTATAGCCAGGGCGCAGTCTCTGGCTGCCGGACTTTACGGAGCTCAGCGCACGTTTTTTCTGGTCAATGGAACTTCGGTCGGCCTGCAGGCGCTGCTGATGGTTCTCTGCCGCCCGGGGGAAAAGATTATCATACCCCGTGACAGTCACCGGTCTGTTTTAGCGGGGCTTGTTTTAAGCGGCGCTGACCCTGTTTACCTCGTTTCTTCCATAATGAAGGAGTTTGGGATACCTGAGGGGCCGGATGAAACTCAGGCTGCCGGGGCGCTTGCCGCCCATGGCGCCGCGAAAGGTGTTTTAACAACCTGTCCTAATTATTACGGGATTGCGGCAGATTTAAAGATACTGGCTGAGGTTGTTCACGGCGCCGGCAAACCGCTGGTGGTTGACGAAGCCCACGCCGCCCACTTTCCTTTTCACCCGTTCCTGCCGGAAGGCGGATTGTCGTGCGGGGCTGACGCTTCCGTGATGAGTATGCATAAAATGGGCGGTTCTTTGACGCAGTCATCTTTACTGCACCTGCAGGGCGATTTTTTCGATCCGGAGGATGTGGCCGCCACTCTTGCCTGCCTGCAGACAAGCAGTCCTTCATACCCGTTGCTTGTGTCTTTGGACCTGGCCAGGCATATGCTTGCCGAAAGAGGGCGTGAATTGCTGGACAGTGCTGTTCAAAAAGCCGGGCAGGTCAGGGAATCGGCAGGAAAAATCCCGGGCCTGAAAGTGCTTGCCGGGCGCCATCTAAAAAAGGGTTATTCGCTTGATCCCACCCGGATAACCATTTCCGGGGCCGGCCTCGGGTTGAGCGGTTTTCAGCTTTCGGCAATGCTCTTTAGGAAATATGGCGTAAATGTGGAGATGGCGGATTTAGCCAATATTGTAGTGGTCATCGGCATCGGCGCAACCGAAAAGGACTGCGGCAGGCTGGTTGACGGCCTGAAGGAGATAGCCCGGGAAAGGCAGACGGTTGCCCGTCCGCTGCCTGTACCGCCCGGACCGCCCGCTCTGCCTCTCCGGCAATTAACCCCTCGCCAGGCGTGGTTTTCCGGAAAAAGGAAGGTTTCTCTGGAACATTGCGCAGGGCTTGTCAGCGGGGAATGGGTTGCGGTATACCCGCCGGGAATACCGATAATTTATCCGGGCGAGGAGTTTACATCTGAAATAGTTGAGTATCTTAAATGGGTTAAAGCTTCCGGGGTTCCCGTGGCCGGGCCTGCGGACCCGGAGTTGAAGACGGTTAAGGTGATCGGGTGATGAAGAAGATTAAAAGGGGGCTCTTTTTCGTCTTTGAGGGAATTGACGGCACGGGCAAGAGCACCCAGGCCGCCTTGCTGGCCGGCGCCCTGCTTAAAAGCGGCAGGGAGGTCGAAACATACAGGGACCCGGGAGGGACGCCCCTTGGGGAAAACGTGCGGAAGATGCTCCTGGATAAATCAGCATATCCCGGGCTGTCGCCTGCAGCGGAGGCTTTGCTTTATGCTGCTGCACGCGCCCAGCTGGCTACCGGCAAAATCGGGCCTGCCCTGGCTATGGGCAGAATAGTAATCGGCGATCGGTTTGGGGATTCTACAATAGCTTACCAGGGTTTTGGAAGGGGTATAGATATCGGGCTTTTAACCAGGGTAAACGATCTGGCGACAGGCGGCCTGATTCCGGACCTCACGTTTTTGCTTGATCTTTCCCCAGAACTTTCCAAAAAACGGATTGTTGGCGAAGCGGACCGTTTGGAGCAGGAAAAGGAATCTTTTTTCCGGCGCGTGCGCGAAGGGTATCTGTCCCTGGCTAAAAAAAGACAGGGCGCTTACCATGTTCTTGACGCCTCGCTTGACAAAGAAGAGATTCACCACAGGGTTGTTGAAGCAGTCGAGGTGTTTTACCGGTGAAGTTATTCAGCGAAATTTACGGGCAGAATAATGCCATAGATCTTTTACGCAGGTCTTTTGACAAGCAGATGGTTTCCCACGCCTATCTTTTCTGCGGCCCTTCGGGTGTGGGAAAAAAAACATGCGCCGCGGCTTTTGCCCGGGCGCTGCTCTGCCGGCAGCCCGCAGAAGGCGACGCCTGCGGCGAGTGTCGTTCATGCCGCCAGGTGGAAGCCGGGAACCATCCCGATCTAATAAAAGTGGAACCTGACGGAGGTTCAATAAAAATAGATCAGGCAAGAGAAATCCAAAGGAGGATGACTCTGGCGCCGTTTCAGGGCGGCAGGCAGATCTGCGTGATTGACCGTGCGGAAAGCATGACCGACGAAGCAGCAAACTGTTTTTTAAAAATTCTTGAGGAACCGCCGGCCGGTGTGGTTTTTATACTGATCTGCGTTCAGCCCTACGCTCTTCCGGCAACTGTCCTTTCACGGTGCCAGCAGGTTTTGTTCCAACTGCTTCCCATTTCCCAGGTAGCCCTGATTATGGCACGCTTGCCCGGCGTTAAACAGGAAGAGGCGGATTTAACCGCCCTTTTATCAGGCGGCAGTGTGGGACAGGCTATTGATCTGCTTAGCGGCGGCAACCTTACCGAACGCAGGAAACAACTGGCTGAAACAATTAACGCGATAGGCAGCGCACCTTTTGGAGAAGCCTGCCGAATTGCCGGCAGCCTGTCCGGCGGCAGGGAAGAAACAATTGCCTGGATAGAAGGGCTGATGCTTTGGTACCGCGACCTTTTAATTTGGAAGGAATCAGAAAATGAGGAGTTAATTATTAACCGGGATTTTTTGACGGTCATCAAGGAACAGGCTTCCCAGCGGGAAGTCCCCTTATTAATTAATCGCCTGGGAAAAATTGAGGAAGCCAGGAACAGTTTGTCCAGAAACGCAAATCCCAGGCTGGTTTTGGATGTTCTGTTCTTAAACTTGTGCGGGCCGGCGGAACTGGCCTGATCATTTATATAGAATCAAACTGGAGTGATACAAAAATGATATACAGTGTTGTCGGCGTTAGATTTAAACGGGCGGGTAAAGTTTATTACTTCGACCCGGACGAGATCGAACTCACTGTGAATGATGATGTTATTGTCGAGACATCCCGGGGAATGGAATACGGGCAGGTGGTCACCGGGCCTGTTAAGATAAATGATGAGGAAGTAGTCACACCGCTGAAAAAAGTTTTAAGGAAGGCAACCGCCCAGGATGCTCAGAAACTTGCGGCGGTTCAGGAGAAAGTCAAACAGGCGTACAGTATCTGCGAGCAAAAAATTATTACTCACGGTTTGCCGATGAAGCTTGTCGACGTTGAGAAAACATTTGACGAAAGCAAGCTGATCTTTTACTTCACTGCCGAGGGAAGGATAGACTTCCGTGAACTCGTCAAGGACCTTGCCGCGGTATTCCGGACACGGATTGAACTGCGGCAGATTGGGGTGAGGGATGAAGCCAAGATGATGGGCGGCCTGGGCTGCTGCGGGCGTGAGCTCTGCTGTGCGACCTGGCTGGCTGATTTTGCCTCCGTTTCCATCCGGATGGCCAAGGAGCAGAATATCTCCTTGAATCCGACTAAAATTTCGGGTATCTGCGGCAGGTTGATGTGCTGCCTGAAGTTTGAAAACGATCTTTATGAACAGAGCAAGCAGGAATTTCCCCCGTTGAACAGCCTGGTCAGCACTCCCGACGGGGAAGGAAAAGTGACCGGTGTTAACATACTGAAAAAGACGATAGCTGTGGAGCTCAAGGAAAGCAAAATGATCCGTGAATACGCTTTTGAGAATATCAGTGTAGAAAAAGCGGGGAGTGAACAAAGTGAATCCGATGAGCGTCCTGTTCAGGCAACTGGAGACCAGAATTAAAGAAATTGAAATCGACCTTCAGCAAATTAAAAAGCTGGTCAATTACCTCGAAGAAGAGAACAATGCTCTGAGGGAAAAACTGGCGGTATTTGCCGGGTACGAACCGAAGGGCGAGCCTCAGGAACAGGCTTCGGGAGGAGCTTTTGATAATCTGAAAAAAATTTACGACGATGGTTTTCATATCTGCAACGTTCATTTCGGGCGTTTACGCCGGGAAGAGTGCCTTTTTTGCACGGCATTTTTGGAGCGGGGTAAATAATGGCGCCAAAAGATGATCACGCTGATGAAAAAATAAGCAGCGGCGCAAGCGGGATGCTTTATTTATGTGCCACACCAATCGGCAATCTTGAAGACATAACCTTAAGGGCGCTCAGGCTGTTGAAGGAAGCCGATCTTATCGCTGCCGAGGATACCAGGCATACCCGCAAGCTGCTTGCCCACTACGGCATACATACGCCTGTGACCAGCTTTCACAGCCACAGCGGGCCGAAAAAATGCGAGTATCTGCTGGGTCTGCTGCTTTCAGGAAAACATTTGACGCTGGTGTCGGACGCCGGCATGCCGGGCATATCCGATCCGGGTGAAGTCCTTGTGGATGCCGCCATAAAAAGCGGGGTAAGTGTCGTTCCCGTCCCGGGCCCTAACGCTGCGCTTGCCGCCCTTGTTGTATCAGGCTTAAACACCTCTCACTTTTGCTTTGAAGGTTTCTTACCCGCCAACAAGCGTACCCGTAAAAAAAGAATAGCTGCCTTAATAAAAGAAGAGCGCACGACGATACTTTACGAGGCGCCCCACAGGCTGCTGAAGACTTTGGGTGAACTACTGGATCAGTTTGGGGACAGGCGTTTGTCTGTTGCCCGTGAGCTGACCAAACATTATGAAGAGATCTGGAGGGGAAGCTTATCGTCTGCTCTGGATTATTTCCGGCAAAAAAGCCCTTTGGGGGAATTCACCTTAGTTCTGGAGGGAAATAAAAACCATGGCCGGGAGGAAGTCAAAACGGATCTGCCGGCCATTGCCGCCCAGGTGAACTGTTTGCAGGCTGAAGGTATGCCGCGGCCGGCGGCCATCAAAGAGGTCGCTAAAAAGAACAACATGGCCAGAAACGAGGTTTATGCAGCTTTATTAAGGGTGAAAAAAGACGGAAGTCAGTAAAAATAAAGCGGAAGGGCAAGTTAGGCTCCCCTTCCGCTTGAGGATAATAGTTGATTGATTATATTGCTTTGGTGTTTTCAAACATTGTCATGGCGCACTCACGGCAGACCAGTTTACCGCGGTAATACTGTGTGTCCGAAGCGTCTCCACAGAACACACAGGCCGGCTGGTATTTCTTGAGCACAATCCTTTCCTCATCAACGTAAATTTCTAGGGCGTCTTTTTCTTCTATGCCAAGGGTCCTTCTTAGTTCTATGGGAATTACAACCCTGCCTAGCTCGTCCACCCTTCTGACAATACCCGTTGATTTCACTGCTTTCCCCCCCATATGACTTATTTAGACAAAACAAAACAATATTTTACAAGTAAATGGTACCAGGCATACCATTAAAAGTCAATATTATTTTTAGAAATATTTAGGGAAATATTTCCCGGATAGTAGTTGCTGGTTATTTTTCCTTATAAAAACTTGACAGTTATGTTTTTATCTTCTAAAATAGGCATGTTAATTTTAGGGGGTTTTTGTGATCAATTGCTTTTTGGAACGAAAGAAGGTTCAGGTTTGAAAAAGGAAAAAAATTTTTACATTACCACTCCGATATATTACCCCAGCAGCAGCCTGCACATAGGGCACGCCTATACGACCGTGGCTGCCGACGCATTTGCCCGTTTTATGCGGCTTACCGGGCATGATGTGTGGTTTTTGACCGGTTCCGACGAGCACGGCCAGAAAATTGAGCGTTCCGCCCGTGAAAAAGGGAAAACGCCGCAGGAATATGTTGATCAGATTGTCGAGGGGTTTAAACTTCTCTGGGAAAAGCTGCTGATCAGCAACGACGACTTTATCAGGACCACTGAGGAAAGGCATAAAAAAGCGGTGCAGGATGTTTTCCAGAAGCTTTACGACCAGGGGGACATCTATAAAGCCTCTTATAAAGGCTGGTACTGCACGCCGTGCGAGGCGATGTGGACGGAAGCCCGGCTCGAGGAAGGCATGTGCCCGGACTGCGCAAGGCCGGTTGAGACGGTAGAAGAGGAAAGCTATTTTTTCAGGATGTCCAACTATGCCGGACGGCTGCTTGATTATATAGAGGCAAATCCCGACTTTATCCAGCCGGTGTCAAGGCGGAACGAGATGGTTAGTTTTATCAACAGCGGCCTGGAAGACCTGTGTGTTTCCCGGACAACTTTTAAATGGGGAATTCCCGTGCCCTTCGATCCCGCTCATGTCATTTACGTCTGGGTAGACGCCCTGACCAACTATATATCCGCCCTCGGCTATGCAAGCGGGGACGAAACCCTGTATAAAAAGTTTTGGCCTGCCGATATCCACCTGGTCGGCAAGGATATCGTCCGTTTTCACAGTATCATCTGGCCAATCCTGTTGATGTCCGCGGGCATCGAACTTCCCCGGCAGGTTATAGGGCACGGCTGGCTGCTGCTGGAAAGCGGCAAGATGAGCAAGTCCCTTGGCAATGTTATCGATCCTCTTGAGCTTATCGACAAGTACGGCGTTGACGCTGTGCGCTACTACCTGCTTAGGGAGATGCCGCTCGGTATAGATGTCTATTATTCGGAGCAGGCGCTGGTCAAAAGGATCAATATGGACCTGGCCAATGACCTGGGCAATCTGGTCAGCCGCACATTGGGGATGGTTCAAAAATATCTCGGCGGAACGGCAGGGATTCCGGGGCAGCCCGAGGGGGTTGACCTGGAATTAATCAATTTGGCCGTGGATCTACCGTCTGCAGTCCGCGAACTAATGGACAAAAGAGACCTTTCGGGAGCTCTGGCGGCGATCTGGAAATTGGTCGGCCGGGCTAACAAGTACGTCGATGAGACTCAGCCCTGGTCTTTAAACAAGGACCCCGCACAAAAGGAAAGGCTGGCGACTATCCTTTACAATATGCTGGAATGCCTGCGTTTTATAGGAGTGCTGGTGACGCCTTTCATGCCTCTCACCCCTCCGAGAATATGGCCGCAGTTAAGTATACAGGATAAACCGGAGCTGCACACTTGGGATTCGCTGTCCTGGGGCAGGCTGCCCGCCGGTTTGACGGTAAAGCGTGAGCAGGCCCTCTTCCCGAGGATAGAAGTGTAAATCGGCGCCAACAGAAGTATGAAAATTTATCAAAATATGAAGGCCAATGCCTTAAGTGCGATTTTATAAGAGGCGAACATGAGCACGTAGGCAGTTGACCTTCCTAATGCGCATCAATTTTAAGATAGAAGTGTAAAGTTTTTAGATTCTGAGGAGATTCTTATGAGCCCGGCGCTGGAAAATAGTGAACGCCTGATCCTGGCGGACAGCCATGCCCACCTGGTTGACAGGAAATTTGACCAGGACAGAAAAGAAGTTATTGAGCGGTCAAAGGCAGAAGGTATGTCCCTGGTTATTGATGTGGGTTACGACCTGGATTCTTCCCGCCGATGTGCCGAGCTTGCCGGACAGGCGGAATTTATCTACTCTGCCGTGGGAATCCACCCACACGACTCCGGCGAAGCGCCCAAAAACTATTTGGACGATCTTAAAAAACTGGCCGCCCGCGAAAAGGTTGTTGCCATAGGTGAAACCGGCTTGGACTTCTACCGGAATTTAAGCCCGCAGGACGTTCAGCGGCGGGTTTTCAGGGAGCAGCTCGCCCTTGCCCGGGAACTCAACCTGCCTGTAATTATCCACAGCCGGCAGGCGCATGAGGATCTGCTGAAAATACTGCGCAGTGACAAGGTCGGCCCGGCTGGGGGAGTTATCCATTGTTTTTCCGGCGGCCCGGAAATGGCCCGGGAGTGCCTGGAAATGGGCTTTTATATTTCCTTCGCCGGAGTGATTACATATAAGGGCAACAGCGCTTTAAAATCAATCGCCGCAAGTGTACCCCCGGACAGGATTCTTGCTGAAACCGATTCGCCTTTTCTAACGCCTGAGCCGTACAGGGGAAAGAGAAACGAACCCCTCTACGTCCGCTATGCCATTGAAGAAATCGCCAGGTTAAGGGAAATGCCGGCCGCAGAGCTGTCCAAAACCCTGCTTGAGAATACCCGCCGCCTGTTTGGAATCAAATAAGGACATCTAGGAAGGACAACTGCCTACGCGCTCATGTTCGCCTCTTATACTTGTACTGACATTCTGAACAACCCCCTTTGTGTCAACCTTCATGATCACATCCATCATATTGTCGGTTATTTGTCTTAATTGCTCTTCCTTCTCACGGAGGCTGTCTTGCATACGCTTGCGCTCTTCTTTATCGCGAAAGTAAACAGACAAGCCGTCCGGAGAAGGGTAGGCGCTAACTTCAAGCCATTTGCCCGATAAGCATATTAACTGGAAGCGGCCGGCAGAGACCATAAGGGTATGTCCTGCCTGTGTTTCTACAAAATGTTTCATTAATATTTTTTATTTCATGAAATAGACAGGCAGGATTTTTTTAATTCTGCATAGAATATATAAAGCAACCGCCAACTTAATTATGATTCAGGAATCGGCAACAACTTCAACTTTCATTTCGACATGACATCTCATTTTTTACCGTAAACAACTCACCTGTATCCTGAAAGTAACCCTGAAAAGAGGTGTTTTTTATGGGAAGGTGGACCTTGAGTTTACCCGAATGGAAAAATTTATTCCCCGGATTTGATTGGCGCAGTGTTTACCGTTCCAAAACGGCAGTAATTTGTTTGGCAGTTATTTTCGTCTTTATTTTAGCAGCGGTTGCCTGTTCAATTGCCAATAAGACAGTCGTTCTGCAGGTGGACGGTAAAGCCGGCCAGGTTAAAACCTTCTGCGGTACAGTTGACGACTTGATTAAAGCACAGAAAGTAACTTTGAAAAAAGGCGATGAAGTAATCCCGCCCCTGGAAGCAAAGTTAAAAGAGAACATGAAGGTAGTTGTCAACCACGCGCAGCATGTAACCCTGACCGCGGACGGCAGGACGGCAGAATTTCTGAGCTGCCGCAGTACAGTGGGGGACGTGCTTAAAGATCGGAAAGTGAACCTTTCCGGGAAGGACATAGTTTATCCCTCAACTGTTGATCGTCTCAAAGAAGGGACAAAAATCAGGGTAGTGCGAGTTACCGTTAAGGAAATGGTAGAAGAAGCGCCTGTTTATCCGAGGGTCCTGCGGGAAACGGACCGGAACCTGGCCAATGGCCTAATGAAGGTTGTCAGATCAGGTAAGAATGGAATAGAGAAAAGGATCTGGCAGGTAACCTATCATGATGGTCAGGAGTTCAGGCGCATTCTGGCCAGCAGCAGTGTTTCAAGATCCGCCGTCGACCGTGTCGTGGCAGTAGGGACGGCCACACAGGTTTCCCGCGGCGGCATGAACATCCGTTTCAGCCGTGCTTTGGATGTGGTCGCCTCCGCTTATACGTATACGGGGCACAACACTTCGAGCGGGACAGCGCCAGGTTTTGGAACAGTCGCCGTCGATCCCGGGGTGATCCCCATGGGCAGCAAATTGTATATTGAGGGTTACGGGTACGCCACTGCGTTGGACCGTGGAGGATCCATAGTCGGCAACAGGGTTGATGTATTCATGGACAGTTATTCCCAGGCGAGGCTCTGGGGTGTCCGGCAGGTCAGGGTGTACATTTTGTAGGAAAAAGCAAAATATGAAAAGGATCAACCCCCTTTGCAGGATGGCTTTGTCGTCCTTTAAAGGGGGTTGTTTTTTGCGAGTTTAAGACCTTCTTCAAAACACTTTATGTTTCTAGGGCCGGTTTTGCCGGGAAAAGTTTCCTGGATTGCTTGATGCACATTTGTTTTGTCGAGCGTGATCCACAGCCCAGTCAGAATGCCCAGGGCTACCATGCAGGCAGCTTTCTCACTGAAGATCTCACGGGCTTTATTAACAACCGAAAATCCGAAAGATGGAGAATTGATCTTGTCCTTTGGAGGCGGAGCATAGTCCTGATCATAGATCAGAATTATTTCATTGCCGCCTGAATTCAGGATGGGAGCAAACCTCCCGTAGGATTTATTGTTCAGGATAACCAGTAAATCGGGCTTTTCAACCAGGGGGAATAAAATATCCTCACTGCTGATAATTATTCCGGACTGGCTTAAATCTCCTCGCGCCCCGGCGCCGTATGTCTGGCTCTGGGCGGTGTTGAGCCCCTGCATAAAGGCGGCTTCGGCAAGTATTTTGCCGGCTACACCCATTCCCTGGCCACCTGAGCCGCTTAAAATAATCCGCCAAGTATTTCTCATTTTTTTTTCTAACCACTACTCCCTGTGTATATGCTGGTATAGGCTGGGAAGATCCCTGTTGGTCAATCTTCCACGCCAGAAGAAGTTCTCTTTTTCAGCATCTTTCATTTGATTGTATTTTTCAATGGGGATAAATTTATCTTTCAGCCATTCAAACTGTTGGATAATGTTGCCTATTTTATTGTAACGGGCATAGTACGTCGGGCAGGGTGAAATAATCTCTACGAGGGAAAAACCCTTTTTTTCGAGAGCCTCTTTGATATAATTCTTCATTTCAGCAACGTGGTAAATAGTCGTCCGGGAAACATAATTGGCTCCCGCCACGTCGGCAAGTTTGCAGATGTCTATGTCGGGTTCGTCTTTCCCGGAGCGCGATGTGCTGGTTATGGCGTTGTATGGCGACAGGGGTGAAAACTGTCCCCCGGTCATACCATAGTTATAATTGTTGATAACTATCGTTGCAATATCCACGTTGCGCCTTGCGGAATGAACGAAGTGGCTCATGCCTATGGCGGAACAATCGCCGTCCCCGAGAAGGCAGACAGCCTTAATCTCCGGGCGGACAAGCTTAATTCCGGTAACAAAGGCCAGAGTTCTTCCGTGGGTGCCGTGAAAACGGTGGCAGCGCACGTAATCGCCAACTCTTCCGGAGCAACCTATTCCATTAGCCAGTAGTGTTTTATCCGGCGGCATCTCCAATTCGGCCAGTGCCATGGCCAGAGCCTTGAGCACAATACCGTTGCCGCAGCCCGGACACCAGATGCTGGGAAGGCGATCCATCGCCAGGTATCGCTTGTAATCAGCAGAGTGCATCAGCTGTTTTCCTCCTTGAGGGCTAAAAGAACTTCGTGAGGAGTAATAACCTCCGCGTTCTGCTTGTTAACACCCCTTAGTTTCTCAGGCGGAATGCCGCAGGAAAGCAACTGCTCCCTGACCTGTCCGCGGTTTGCTTCAACAACCAGAACCTTTTTAGCCCCGGAGCATAATTCCTTTATCTTTTTGCGCGGGAAGGGCCAGATAGTGCGCAGTTCCAGCATTCCCGCCCTAAAGCCCTCGCTGTTTACAGTATGCACTGCTTCAAGGGAGGCTCTTGCAGAAATTCCGAAAGACACGACTATCAGATCGGCGGGTTGGCGCCCGTAGAAAAAGGGCGCCGGAAGTTCTTCCTGGTAATCGTCTATCTTTCTGGCCAGCCGCTGAACAAGTTCTTCGGCAATCTTCGGATTGTCGCTGGAGTAGCCGCTTGCCTGGTGGACAAGTCCGGTTACCCTGAGGATGTGTTCATCTCCAAAGTTGGACATAACGGGTACATCATTATGCAGGACGCCGTAGGGCAGATACCCGCCGACAGGGCCGCAGGGTTTTTTCCGCTGATATAAGTTCAGTTCACCCGGTTCGCGGATTTCAACTTTTTCCCGTACATGGGCCAGTGCAGCGTCAGAAAGCAAGATAACCGGCGTGCGGAACCTTTCCGAAAGGTTAAAAGCTTCAACAGTCAGGTCGTAGCTATCCTGAGCCGAAGAAGGCGCAAGTACGATCAGACTGTGGTCCCCGGGGCTTCCCCAGCGAACTGTCATTACATCGCTCTGGGATAATTTAGTTGCTATTCCAGTACTAGGGCCGTAGCGCTGTACGTTGATAATTACACAGGGTACTTCCGCCATAGCGGCGAACCCGATATTTTCGCTCATCAGGGCTAAGCCGGGTCCGCTTGTTGCCGTAAAGGCCTTTGTTCCTGCAAGGCTTGCTCCTATAACGGCAGCTATGGAAGCGATTTCGTCTTCCATTTGGATGAAGGTACCATTGTATTCCGGCA
>JBAZGB010000012.1:45219-48655 GCA_041653135.1 Eubacteriales bacterium
CCGGACTAATCGGATATCCTGCAAAAAACCTTGCCCCAGCGTTGATAGCTGCATATGTGCAGGCGTCGTTGCCTGTAAGAAGCTTTTTAATCGTCAAGTTCTGTTTCTACCTCCAGGGCAAAATCGGGGCAACGGAGAAAGCACAGACGGCAGCCTGTGCATTTTTCGAGGTGTGAAATCAGGGGGTAACCATCCTGATCAATTCTAAAGACCTTTTTGGGACAAAAGTGAACGCATATTGTACATTTTTTGCAGAGGTCTTTGTTGATTACCACGTTCGCTTTTTTCAAAGGGTCCCTCCCGTATTTTTATTCAAAGTAAATAATAACTGTTTTGTTTGCTCAAGACAACCTTTTTAGTTAACAAATTTCCCATTTTTAAAAGAATACCCCCGGGGAGGGGGTGAAAAGCGCTTTTTCTTATTGGGTTTTATCAATGGCATGGGCCAGGCTGGTAATACTGGCTGTCAGGCCTTTCAGCTTGTTTTCGATTCTAACCAAAAGATAAGCGGTTACAACAATAGGGAAACCCAAATTACCGATAGCCTGTAAAATAGTTTCCACCGGCTGTACCTCCTTTAAGAAGGTTTTTTTAATCAGGAAGGATTGAAGTGAAAAGCTTAATAGAGGAAGGAAACCGCCCTGTCGCAGGTTTCCTTCCCTATACAGCTTTTTTTAAGAAGAGGAAGGTTTTACTGCGGGTCGTAGATGTCGTTGGTTGTTCTGTCTACGATTTTGATGTCCTGCTTTGAGACTAACTGTCCGCCGGTTGTTGTAAAGACGTTTTTAGTTATTACAGTGTCCATAGCTGCCTGGATTTCCTGGGCGGTTATGTTTTCGCGGGGATTGTCAACCGTGAGCGTGAAGTTGGAGCCGTTTTCGTTTTTGAAGACCATCCTGAGGGTTCTGGTGGTAACCTGGGCCATTTTTTCACCTCCTAACCGAACATGTGTTCGCCTTACGAACACATTCTAACCCGGGACAGGGGCCATGTCAAGGTAAATTATGGTAAATTGCAGGGGTAATAATAGGAGATATTGTCGAAGAGGTTGTTTGAACAGGAGTTGCTAAAAAGTGGTAAATTCAAGGGCTGGTCAAAAAACCTGCCTTTGATGTGCCTGAAGTTTTTTCGATAATCTGTTTCAACGAAATTGATAATCAGATTTGTTATCTCTTGAGCCAAAACTTTGTTATCGTCTTCTGTCAAAGCAGATTCCTTCTTTAGCATGTTCTGTTATCCCCGTTATTTTTGCTTCCGAACAGATCCTTTCTGCTTTGTTCATCAATATGTTTGGATCGTCTGAACTTGCTCTCACACAACTGTATTGCTGATAACTTCCAGAAAGCCGTTCTTTCTCGCTGTATCAATTATCTGGTTAACAGATTGAGATGCGGTATCTTTAAACAGGTACCATTGTTTTGCGCTTTCGTCATTAAGCAGGGCTTTAGGGTATTTTGACAAAACCTCTTCCGGAAAAGATTCAACCAGAGAATATGTATCAAAACGCTGTATGCTTTGATCATTTTGATCCATAAGGTCATATTGAGCGAGTTTATAATAGTGTCCAATTGTGTCTATATCATGCATCCATGAGTAACTGGCCGGAGCATCTACTTTATTTTTCATATTTTCTATAAATGCATCATAAATATTCTTATTATAAACATTTCCTTTAATCTGACTTATTACACCACCCATGGTCATGTGGTATTCATATTGCAACATTTTAACTTTTACGCCGTTTATAACAAACGGCGATGTGGCTATACTTATTATGGAATCTTTGTAACTGACATTACAGCCAAATGTTTCCGAAAGAAACCTTAATGGAACCATAATCTGGTTGTTCTTAAGATAGGGTTCTGCATCCAGCGACACCTCTTTGCCGTTTTTAAACGCTGTGTTGCTGAACAATTTTAACACAACCTGCGTGCCGTTTTTAGTAACAGTAACACCGGAATTCGACCAATCGACCCTAGCGCCTAAATCTTCGCAGATAACGCGCAAAGGTAGAAACATGCGATTGTTTATGGTTTCAGCCATAACATCAACTGGAAGAGGAACACCGTCTATTTTGATTTGTTTAGCCGCCATTGAAGGTGATGATGTAAATATTAGCAGCATTAATGTAAACGAAATACTTAAAAGAAACTTTTTCATTTTTCACCTCCAGTTCGTAAAGATTGGGTGGTGTTTTTCCTTCAGTTCCTCAATTTCTATCTGCAAAGTGGATTTAGTTAGGCAGAGGGATGTCAAATGGCATCGGTATTTCTTTTAGGTCAACTTTCTTTAATACCTCAGTCGCTGATTCATCCACATACCAATTATTTTCTCCTTGTATCCAGACCTTTCTATAGCTTTCACTCCCATTTTCATGTTCCTCAATAACTCTTGCCGTATTGCCAACAGGCCGGACAATAAAAACCGTGTCTTCATACCAGCTTTTTTCTGCTGACGGTCTGTCAGGTCTGTAGCAAATTGTTATTCCGTCGGCATTTTTTTCTTCAACGAGTTTTATAACACCGGGTGAGGTATTTAAGGAAAATTTGGAGTAATATAACCGAACGCCGACTTCATAGGCGGTATCTTCCCGCCAAAAAGCGCCCCCTGTGGTAAATGCGCTATCAAGCAGTTCATACCTGATTAGAACGGCCTTATTATCAGAAAGCGAGTCCAACTGCTTTTCAGCTAAATATTTGTTTATCGCAGCCAGAACCGGCAAGACAAAGGAACTGTCGTACTTTCCAATTGAGCCAAGAGATAGTTCTCCCCCTTTAAGCTGCAAAGGGTAACTGTAAATATAGTCATTGGATATACCATGATTGCCTGTAATATTTACGGTGTTTTCTTTTTGGTCCCAGGTGACTGCTGCGCCAAGGTTTTCGGCGACAGAGCGTACCGGAGCGAAAATACTCCCGTTGATAATTCGAGGAGCAGCTTCAGTCTGAATTTCGCCTCCGTCTATTTTCAGCTTTATTGGGGCATACGCCGACGCCGCCACATTGACCATCAGCAACGGAATAATAGTGACTGCTATTAGTTTTAAGCACTTCTTGAATAACAACATAATCACCTTCCAAATATCTTACTATCCGTAAGTATTCACTAAACCAGCATTTTATAGTATGGTGATGATCCCGTCTTTATGTTTCAGTTCCCGATACTCTTCGTTAAATCCCCCCCGTGAGCCGCTGCCAAAAGTAACATTGCAGGTATACAACAAGCTGTCATAAATGATCTTCCCTTCAAAAGGAAGAAGTGTCACCCTCGAATATTGAGGCAGATCAAATGAAGGAAACACATCCTCAATGGGGCTGGCAAGACCGGCCACACCGTAAAGGGCGCCGTTGCCCATGAAAACAGTATATTTTTTCAGGTGTTTGTAGATCAAGAATATTCCAGTTATCCTTCTTTTCCAACTCGCTACAAGCGACAG
>JBAZGB010000013.1:0-46836 GCA_041653135.1 Eubacteriales bacterium
TCTTTTATCAAAAGCCATCAAACGTATTGGAGCCAGTTATGCTTACTATTTTAACAAAAAATACGAAAGAATAGGGCATGTATTTCAAGACCGATACCGGAGTGAAAGCGTTGAAGACGACGCTTATTTGCTCGGAGTTATCCGGTACGTTCATCTAAATCCGGAGAAGGCAGGTATAGGCAACACTGAATCATATCCATGGAGCAGTTATCATGAATATCTTAAAGAAAACACAAAATTGGTTGCGGTAAATGAGATATTAAGCATATTTTCAAGCGATAGAAAAAAGGCGATTGACAACTTTAAAAAGTTTCATCAGGAAAAATCTGAAGAAATTTTCCTTGATTTAAAGGAAAAAAAGCGAATTACTGAAGAGAACATACAATCATTTATCAAGCAATATTTGGAAAGGCACAAGTTAGAAGTAAAAGAACTGAAACTACCCGATAACAAACAGTATCGGGATGATTTAATAAGGTTGTTAAAAGTGGAGTTCGATCTGTCCTTAAGACAAATAGCAAACATGTTAAGAATTAACCGGGAAGTTTTACGCAGATCATTTCTAACGATGTCATAAGAACCGTCCCCATGACAATGAAGATCGTTTGCTGATATCTTCTCCTAAAGTGGCAACCTATGATTTAAAACCGGAAATGAGCGCATTGGAAGTAACAGGAGCATTTCTGGAAAACTTGGCAGCAGGCGGCTATCAGGTAATAATCATGAATTATGCCAATGCGGATATGGTAGGACATTCAGGGATTTTTGAAGTTACCGTCAAGGCTATTGAAGCTGTTGATTACTGCCTGGGTCAGGTGATTGGCGCAGTGCTTGAAAAAGGAGGAACGACGCTGGTTACAGCAGACCATGGCAATGCTGAAGAGATGCGGGATGAAGAAGGGAAACACCATACAGCTCATACCACTAACCCTGTTCCGTTTATCCTGGTTAACGAGAGCCTGAAGAATGCTGTTCTGCGCCCGGGGCGGCTCGAAGATATAGCTCCTACAGTTTTATCTCTTTTGGGTATACCCAAACCTTCCCAGATGATAGGAAATTGCCTTATCAAGGACATGCCGGAAATATTTTAAATAATATAAACACCCATGCTTGCTAATACAGCGCCATCAGGAGGATGAAAATTCATCAGCAAAGGGAGGGCGATGCCTTTAAGTGCGATTTTGAGCCTTCATTCGAAGAACGAGTGAATCCGAGGATAAGCGAGGGAATTGTTTGAGGCGCATGCGCCGAGTTTTGACCGAGCCCGAGGGTGAGCGAGTTCGCACAAGTATAGGCGGCGAACATGAGCACGAAGGCAGTTGACTTCCCTAATGCACATTAATTTTCAGGATAGACAATTTTTAAAAATATTGTTTTAAGATCCAGGTATGACTGGTTTGTTTTCTCCAGAAGCGCCTGGATAATTTTTTAAGCAATGTTTCATGGTTGAAGGATTTTAAGCATACAGGAAGAAAGTTCTACACAAGGTACTTTAAAAGATGAAACTGCTGACAATATTTTTAACAACTTTTCTGGTTAGTTTCTCCGGTGCCGTCTCACCCGGTCCTCTTTTGTCGGTTGCAATAAGTGAATCGATAAAAAGGGGCTTTAAGGCCGGGCCATTAATAGTATTGGGCCATGCCATACTGGAAGGAGCGCTTGTAATTGCGTTGATCATGGGGTTGGCAGCTTTTCTTGGCAGTAATGCCGTGCAAAAAGTAATTGCTTTTGCAGGGAGCCTGATCTTATTATACCTGGGATGGTTAATGCTAAAGAATTCACGTTTTGTAGAAGTGCAATTAACAAACTCCATTTCGGAAGGCTCTGCTGGAAAGCAGGACGAAAAGCAGGGGAAAGGGCGTTTTTTCCCGCACCTTTTTTTTAGGGAATCCTACCTGGTCTGGGAGGGCATATTTACCAGTATTTCAAATCCATATTGGACGCTTTGGTGGGCAACAATAGGACTGGGCTACATAACGATATCTTTACAGCAGGGTACATACGGCCTGGCCAGTTTCTTCAGCGGTCACATCCTTGCCGACCTGGCCTGGTACAGTTTTGTAGCGGCCATGATTAGCAGAGGCAGGAAGTTTCTTCGCCCGGTTATTTACCGCAGGATAAATGAAGCTTGCGGATTATTTCTGATTGGTCTGGGACTGTATTTTATTTATTGGGGTTTGTATACTTAGTTACAGGAAGTTTTAGATAGGGGGGTTCTAGATGACTGTTGTTTTGGGAGGTATTTGTCCCCATCCGCCTATAATGGTGCCAGAGGTAGGAAAAGAAGGCGCTGCTGAAGTTAAGTCTTCTCAAAAAGCCATGCTTGAGTTGGGCAAAAGGGTTGTGGAAAGCGGCGCTGAGGTATTATTGGTAATTTCTCCTCACGCGCCTTTATTTCGAGATTTTATTGCTCTGAATATTTCTCCCCGCTTAAAAGGCAACCTCGGACAATTTGGCGCAGCTAACGTAAGTTTTGATTTGGACAACGATCTTGCAATGGCTGGAGAAATTGTCTGCCAGTCTGCATTACTGAAAATACCTGTAATTGAAATGGATGAAGAATTCGCACGACAATATCATGTAGACCTCAATCTTGATCATGGAATGACCGTCCCGCTTTATTTTCTTCTTAAAGCCGGAGTCCGCCTTCCCTTAATCGCTGTCTCGATGGGTTTACTGCCCGAGGAACAGCTTTATGCATTTGGCGCCGCTATAAGCAGAGCGGCTTCCAAATTGGGAAGAAAGATGGCTGTGCTGGCAAGCGGAGATCTCTCACACCGTTTGACAAGAAATGCCCCGGCTGGTTTTGATCCCAAAGGGAAGGAATTCGACCTTAAGATGGTCGGACTGGTCGGCAAAGCACAGTTAGAGGAAATTCTTTATATTGATAAGGATTTAGCTGAGAAAGCAGGGGAATGCGGTCTCAGATCAATCCAGATGATGTCGGGATCTTTGGATGGTTTATCTGTAGAAGGTGAAGTTTTATCATATGAGGGTCCTTTTGGGGTCGGGTATATGGTTGCTGTTTTAACACCAAAAGAACAAAAACCAGAATCCGGGATTCTAGATAAGCTTCTTGCACAAAATAAGGAGCCCGGAGAAGAAAGCTATTTAGTCAGGATAGCCCGTCAAACCCTGGAAAACTATTATGCAACAGGAAAGCTGCAAATTCCGGAAGATAAGGATATCCCGCCGGAGTTTGCAGGTAAAGCGGGAGCATTTGTTTCCTTAAAAAAACATGGTAACTTAAGAGGCTGTATAGGGACTATAACAGGGCAATATAAAAATGTCGTTGCAGAGGTTGTTCACAACGCAATCAGCGCGGCAACACGCGATCCCCGTTTTTACCCTGTTGTTAGGGAAGAACTGGCTGACTTAAGTTATTCCGTTGATGTGCTCGGTCCACCGGAGATTGTGAGTGGTCTTGAGGAATTAGATCCTAAAAATTACGGTGTCATAGTGCGTTCCGGAAGGCGTTCCGGATTGCTCCTTCCTGATTTGGAAGGAGTAGACACGGTCGAGGAGCAGGTTTCAATCGCCAGACAGAAGGCTGGTATAGGTCCGGACGAACATGTGCAACTGGAAAGATTTAAAGTTGAAAGGCACAAATAACGGCCAGGGGTGAGAGTTTGACTAACGAAGCTCTTTTCTACGAGAAAAAAGAAAACAAACAAGTAACCTGTACGCTATGGCCCAGGGTATGCAGTATCGGACAGGGGCATACCGGTTTCTGCAACATGAGAAAAAATATAGATGGAACACTGTTTGCTCTAAACTACGGCCGCTGTTCATCCATTTCGATGGATCCTATCGAAAAAAAACCGCTTTATCACTTTTATCCGGGCGCCAATATTTTATCACTGGGTACGGTAGGCTGCAACCTGCACTGTAATTTCTGCCAAAACTGGACAATTGCACGTGCTGATGAAGGATATCATACAGAGGAGATCAGTCCGCAAAAAGCAGTTGACCTTGTCAAACAACACAGGCAAAAGGGAAGTCCATGTATCGGCTTGGCGTACACTTACTCAGAGCCTTTTACATGGTTTGAGTTTGTTTTCGAGACTGCGCAGATCGCCAGGGAACAGGGTATAAAAAACGTGTTGGTTACTAATGGATATATTAACAAAGAACCCCTTCAGCAAATTCTTCCATATATTGATGCCATGAATATAGATGTTAAGGGCTTTACTGATGAATATTATCGATCAGTCTGCGGCGGAAAACTTGGACCTGTATTACGTACAGTAGAGGAAGCGTTCGACAAATGTCATATCGAACTGACCACGCTGATTGTTCCGGGATTGAATGATTCTTTGGAAGAAATAAATGAATTGGTTTCCTGGATAGCCGGTTTGGATCGCGAAATACCCATGCACTTTTCCCGTTACTTCCCGAATTATAAAATGGACCTTCCCGCAACACCGATCCAGACTTTGCAGAAAGTGTGGGGATTGGCCAAAGAGAAACTCAGTTATGTATATGTCGGCAACGCGCCCCAGCTAAACGCAGAGAACACTTACTGCCCGAAGTGCAAGTTTAAAATAATCGAGCGTTACGCCTATACTGTGCGGATAACTGGACTGAACGGCAAAAAATGCCGCCGGTGCGGATATCCTATCCGTCTGGTTGGAGATCCGGATGATTTTTCGGGATCAGTCATACCAGAGAATAACACCGGCAAAGACTGATCCTGTCTCGATCACCTGGTGTTCGACAGTTTTGACCAGACATTTTATTAATTTAAGGTTTCTGATTTGAAAAGCCTCTTTCACCATCCCAATAATTATTTCTTCCGCTTCCTTTTTTGAAACATGGCCGGAATACTCCATGATTACTCCAAAACCATCTTCAGGAATTCCTACACCGACCGCTGCAGCAATAGTGGCGCCTGGTTTTGATGATGTCAGCGTTCCGTAGGCGACAGGAACAAGCGAACCCGGCGGCAAAGAAACTTTTTCATCATAGACAGCGCCGGGGGGTAAGATACTGCTCACTTTTAAAAGGTTTACGTTGCCGGCGCCCGCTTCCAGCAGGGCTTGATCAAAGGCGTTCAAGGGGCTTATACTTTCCGCTGATCCCGTGACTAATTTAAAAACGGTTGGTGTTGGTAGCAAGTAATCCACTCCTTAAGATTTTTGCTGCTTAATAACAACTATCGGGGTTTGTTGGTCGTCATTGCCAAAAGGGTTGTCGATCAGGGCTTCTTTTGCTCTCTTTTCACTTTCAAGGCTGGTTGCGGCCAGTATATCGACACATTTGATATCATTGACATCAGCAATAACCGCATCCACACCCGTTGCCTCAAATATTGAAAAGACAATTTTTTCAGGTTCTTTGGGGCCAAGAATAATATGCTTCTCATAAGGCCACATTGTGCCTGCTACATCATCGATTAAAGCAAGTTCACGGCCTGCCGCGATATAAAAATATCCTTTTGCTCCAATTAAACGGCCGAAGACGGATGCCGCGCAGCCAAGCAGAATTCTAAAAATGCCTACTTCGCTGATCGCGAGCTGCATTGCGGACGGGGTGGCCAGACTGCCGTGCTTGGCAGGGAAACGGCTGACAAATTTTGCAATCAGGCCCGGGCGGATTTTTTCCGGGAGGACTGCACGGCCTTGAGTAATTGCGGCTACGCTTTCCGCGACAGCAATAATATCTCCCGGAAAAGCAATCCCTTCGGTATATTTACGGGTGAGTTCAACAAGATCATCTTTCTCAGTTACGACGTGGGTTTTAACAGGAATGGAGGGAAAACTCAAGGCAACCATCACCAGCCTCTGGTGTTCTTTTCATTACAGGGTATAAACAGTAATGAAAAAAAGTGCCTGTAACCATTTACCAGCCTTTCAGGCTTAAAGGCCTACGATAAGAGTGGCTACCCATTTGACGAGTAAGGCTGAGGGGATAAAAATGGTTTGAGCCAGTAAGGTTCCTAAAACTCTTGTTAAACACAGATAGTAAACCATCTGTTTGACTTCTTCATTCCTGCCTCCTCCTAAAGCATGATCTGTTATTACCGCTGCTGTAGGGTTGACAATTATTGCTGATAGTATTGTCGCTATACCGTTGACAACACCGGATAAAAGACTTGCTGTTGACCTGTAGTCCGGCAGCAAGGCGCCGGCATAAAGAGAGGAAAGCACGCCCGTTGTCCAAACCGCAATGACAATTACATTGGCAATAAGAAAAGCAAGCGGAATGGTTCGGCGATACAATCTGGGTTTGGGCAGGAATGAAAAACTATGAAATAAAAGCAGGATCAATCGCCGGGGGGAAAGAAGCATTAAGACAAGCCTGGTTACAGAACCGGCTTCTTCAAACATGTAAATGACCCGGTTAAAAATAAAAGTGAATATGGGGGTGAAAAAGACGCCCACCAGAGTGCCGGCGGTGGCTGAAAAGATTACAAGCCTGATCTGGTAACTCAGTACGGTAAGCTGCTGTCTGTAACAGGGATCTTGAGCTAAACCCTGGCTGACAGTAAGAGTATCTTTCATTGCGTTGTTGATAGTTTGTTCGACAATTGAGGAGAGCAGGGGCGCCTGGACAAGATTCGCGGTGCTAGACAGCAAAGAAACGATTTGAAACAGGGAAAAGGCTGTAGCAAGCCTTTTGGTGGAAACTCCGGAAAGTCGCACCGCGTAAGCTAACGTATCAGTTAAATGAATGATTGCTGTTAAGATAAAGATTAGTAATAGCCTGTCGATTTTAATTCACCCGCCGAAAATAGCGTAGACAGAAAATTTACTTGTCTATGGCAAAGTATATGAAGCCGGAAGGAAGGGTAGTATTCTAAAGGCCCAGCAGGTGATAAATTTCCTCGTCTACCTGCGTACCTTCAGCCAGGCCCTTTTTTAGTCTGAAGTCTTTTACCGCCTGGGCAGTGCCGGGCCCGAAGATTCCATCCGCTTCATTTTTGTAAAAACCGAGGCGCTTTAATATGTATTGAACCTCTTGAATGGCAGAACCGCAACTGCCCGGGCGCAGAAGGGGATAATCTTCTCCAAAACGTCCAAATGGGTTGCCGGCAATTATTACACGCGTTCCGACGGTAACCCAGGGATAGATTTCTTCAACATGAAGATTGTGCAGGCGGATACAACCGCCGCTGGCGTATGTTCCTATGGAGGAAGGATTATTTGTTCCATGAACGCCAAAATTTCCGCAGGGTATATTTAAACGCATCCAGCGGGTGCCTGTCCCGGCGCCCGGTAGTTCTGATTTGTCGACAACTTCCCAAACACCAACAGGTGTTTCCGAACTCGGTTTGCCAACCGCCACGGGATATTTCCGAATTGGTTCTCCTCTAGAAAATACTGTCAGAGACAGGTTGAAGGTATCGATTAACAGGCAAACATCATGATAGGGAGAAGGGTCCGGTTTATTATTTAATATAGTTTCGCTCAATACAGGCTTGTCCTGAGTATTCCTGGAAGGATAACCGCTGCAGTTGCAGTAACTTTTTACACCCCCAAATACGCCTGCCGGCCGGCATTGGCATGTAACTGTAAGTACTGCAAGTATTATTAACAATCGCGATAACTTCAATTACATCACCGGACAAATTAAAAAGTACCTCAAAGGTGAGGCCGTAAATTATTTTTTCCCGCAACTAAAAACTTATCCATCAAAAAGTCTTTTAATACCGTTGAAGATTCCCAATGCTACTTTTTCATACAAGTGAGGATTTCTCAAAAGACCTTCCTCAACATAATTTGAAATTGTGACCGGTTCTACGACAACTCCCGGAATATTCTTCAGCGCCGTCAGCTGGCTGTCCCTTTTTATTTCACGAATGTCGCGTTTTGTTTTTCTGGAGACTTCCACTGCTATTAACCGGGCCAACTTTTCACTGCTGACTGCAGCCGGGTTATATCCAACAGAAAGTCCTTTGACTTCAGGGTTTTTATCATAATGGGTATGAAGGCTTATAAAAAGATTGGCTTTGTTGCTCAGCGCAAGTTTAAACCGCTCCCGCAACGGTATTTCCTGATCATTTTTCCTTGTAAGAAAAGTTTGTGCTCCATATTTATCAAGGTATATTTTTGTCTGTTCGGTTAAAGTCAGCGCTACATTCTTTTCCAGCAGATCGACAGGGCCGGATCCGCCTTTGTCGTTGCCGCCATGGCCGGGATCAATTATTATTTTCAGTGGTGAGAAGATATCATATAAGCGCATTCGATCAAAAACAATAAAAGTACGCGCGGGAATACCTTCAGAGAAGTTAACTGTAAAAGGAGCATCGTAATCAAGCGCTATTTCCGCCGTGACGTTATCAGCTTCGTTTTGCCGGACAGTGAACTCGCTAATCAGGCCGTCGCAGACCTCTGTTTTCGAATAATTTATATTAGCCCGCGCCCTTTTGATGATTATCCTGACATTTGCGCGGCTGGAGTTGATTTGATAAGAAAGGGGATAAGTTGATTCGATTGCCACGCGGGAGAACTGCCTGCCGTCTTTTTCAAAAACATCATTCCAAAAATTTGTTATCTGCGTAAGCGTCTGATCGGCCATAGTACATCACCTTCATTTTTAAATCATATTTAAATATATGACAAAGAAAGGACCCTATTCCCTAAAAAAGGGTTATAAATAGGTTTGGCGATTAACCGGCTTAAAGGAATTTATCTGATATTTAGCGAATGATTATTCAAGTTCATCCCGTGGCGGCAGGGGGTAACAACTGTAAAACTATATAAGACAGATGCTCTGGTCCTAAGAAACCTTAACAGGGGTGAGACGGATCAGCTTCTCGTTTTGTTTTCTTTGGAATACGGAAAATCAAAAGTAATGGCTCATGGTTCGCGTAAGATAACAAGCAGGAAAAGAGGCGCAATACAACCGCTCACCCTGACGCGTTTTCTAATCCACAAGGGAAGATATCTGGATTCTGTTCGCCAGTGCGAAGAACTGGAATCTTTTCCTGAATTGTTTCTGAGAATGGACAGTATTTGTTACGCCAGTTATGCTGCCGAGCTTGTTGAGAATTCAACTGTTGAAGGGGAAGCCAATCAGATTTTATTTGCGGCTTTGGTGGAAGCTCTGCGCCAGTTAAGTAAGGGGGATCCTGAAATAGTCGCACGTGCGTTTGCATTAAAGCTGATTACTTTAGCGGGCTATAAGCCATTATTGGATTTTTGCGCTGGATGTCATAAAGATTTAACCGGAAAAATGCTGGCCTTTTCTCCCTCAGAGGGAGGTTTCCTGTGTGCAGACTGCACAAGAGAAAAAAATCAAGATCAGATGTTCATGTGTCACAGGGGAACTCTGGAGACGATCAAACTTATGCTTGCCTGGGAACTTTCCAAACTGGGGCAGTTAAAAGTCGATGCTAAAACCCGAGAGGAATTATATTTCGTGCTGAAGCTCCATCTGGAATATCACCTTGGCTACCGGTGCGCAACAGAGATGTTTATTGAAAAACTCAAAATCAGTAACAACCGGTATAACCTCAAACTCTAATTATCTTAAAAAAATTGACTTTTTTCTTCAAGTCTGATAAATTATGAGCTAATTATGGGATTAAATAGTTTTTCAAGAAAATATTTGCCTTCCGCCTCGTAACGTGTATTATGGTGCGGGAGGTTTAAATTTGTGGAGGGAGAAAAGGTGAATTTCCAGGAAATAATTATGACCTTAAATAATTTTTGGTCAGGAAATAATTGTATCATCCAACAGGCTTATGATGTGGAAAAAGGAGCGGGAACCATGAATCCTGCCACTTTTTTGCGTGTACTGGGCCCTGAACCATGGCGTGTCGCCTATGTGGAACCATCAAGAAGACCGACTGACGGCAGATATGGAGAAAATCCAAACCGCCTTCAGCATTATTACCAGTACCAGGTGATTTTAAAACCTTCGCCTGTTAATGTGGTGGACATTTACCTGGAAAGCCTGAAATCAATTGGAATCGATATAAACCGGCATGACGTCAGGTTTGTGGAAGATAACTGGGAGTCTCCTACCTTGGGAGCCTGGGGATTGGGATGGGAAGTCTGGCTGGACGGGATGGAGATAACCCAGTTCACATATTTCCAGCAGTGCGGTGGTTTTGAGTGCAGGCCTGTTGCAGCGGAAATAACATATGGTCTGGAGCGGCTGGCCATGTATATTCAGCAGGTAGAAAATATTTTTGATATAGAATGGATTAACGGGATTACATACAGGGATGTTCATCACCGGGGTGAGGTTGAGCATTCCTTTTACAACTTTGAGGAAGCAGATATCGAGATGCTCTTTAAGCTTTTTGAAATGTACGAGAAGGAAGCCAAAAGGCTGGCTGAAAAAGAACTCATTCTGCCGGCGTATGATTATGTTTTGAAATGCTCCCATACTTTTAATTTGCTGGATGCCCGCAGCGCCATCAGTGTTACCGAACGTACCGCATTTATACACAGGGTACGTGAAATCGCCCGTTTATGCGCCAAGGGCTACATAGCGGAACGCGAAAAAATGGGTTTCCCCCTTTTAGGCCGTATTAAGGAGGTTGAGGACAACGAATAAGGACTTTATTTTAGAAATCGGCATGGAAGAAATGCCGGCGCGCTTTGTAAATCCAGCCATGGAACAGCTAAGGGATTTAGCAGAAGAAAAATTTAAGATACACCGGTTGTCCTTTTCGTCAATCCGGACTTGCAGCACACCCAGGCGTTTATTGCTGCATATTGTTGGGCTCGAACCCGCCCAGGAGCCGTTAGTGCAGGAAATAAAAGGCCCTGCGGTAAAAGTTGCCTTTGATGAGAACGGGAAATATACGCGTGCGGCTCAAGGCTTTGCAAAAAGCCAGCGAGTAGATCTTCAGGATTTGATTATAAAACCTGTTGGCATGGTAGATTATGTCTTTGCTGTTAACAGGCAGGCCGGCCGCCCCGCAGATGAAGTTTTGCTGGAAATCTGCCCGGCCATAATCAGTTCTTTGCATTTTTCCAAATCAATGCGGTGGGGAAAGGGCGAAATGCGGTTTATCAGACCAATCCGCTGGCTGATGGCGCTTTATGGAGAACAGGTAATCCCCTTTGCCAGCGCAGGGCTCGCAGCCGGCAAGATAACATACGGCCACCGCTTTATTAGCAACTACCCAATAATTGTTGAAGATCCGGATGATTATTTTGAAAAGATTGACCAGGCTAAAATAATAATTGATCAGTCGCAGAGACAGAAGGTAATCTGGGAGAGAATCACTGAACTGGCCGCCCGGGAAGGCGGGGAAGCAAGACCGGACCCGGAACTGCTCGAACAAGTTGTTAATCTGGTAGAGTACCCCACAGTAATGGTAGGGAGTTTTAGCAAGGAGTACTTACAGATACCTCAAGAAGTATTAATTACTTCAATGCGTGATCACCTGCGTTGCTTTCCAGTCTTCGGCCCGGATTCATCGCTTTTGGCGCGTTTTATAGCTGTTTCCAATAATGGCGGAAACGATCTGATCCGTTCAGGTTTTGAAAGGGTCTTAAGAGCACGGCTGGCCGATGCGGCTTTTTTCTGGAATGAGGATCTGAAAACCTCTCTTGTTTCGCGTGTTGAATCTTTGAAGCGGATTGTTTGGCAGGAAAACCTGGGTACACTCTATCAAAAAAAGGAACGGGTAACCTCGATCTGTTTTTTTCTCTGCATGGCCTTTGGCGCCGAACTGGATGTGACCGCAGATACCTTGAGAGCTTCACATCTTGCCAAGGCCGACTTGTCCTCGAATCTAGTTTACGAATTTCCGGAACTGCAGGGGATAATGGGCTGTGAATATGCTAAACGGCAGGGAGAGAAGGATGCAGTTTCTAAGGCTATTGCTGATCATTACCTGCCGCGTTTTTCCGGTGACAAGCTTCCTTCAGAGAAACCCGGAATAATCTTGAGCCTTGCAGACAAACTGGATACCCTGGTGGGTTGTTTTGCAGCCGGTATTCAGCCTACAGGTTCCCAGGATCCCTATGGGCTCAGGCGCCAGGCTCTGGGAGTTTGCCACATAGTTCTTGAAAATGCCCTTGTATTTTGCCTGCATGATATTCTAACAACTGCTTATCAGAGCTTTTTGTTGAGTTCCAGGCTGGAATTAACACAGGACGAAGTCCTCAAAGAACTTGATGTATTTTTTACCCAACGCTTGAGGAATATTTTTAATGATCGGGGAATTCCTTATAACATATGTGAAGCTGTTCTTTCGGTTGGGGTTGATGATCTGTACGGGACCTGGCAAAAAGCATCCGCATTGAAGGAGCTGAGCTCAGAGCAGGATTTTCAGGATCTTTTAGTGGTTTTCCACAGGGCATATAACATATCCCAGAAATATAATCTTACTGAAGTAAATGAAACTTTGTTTCAGCACCCTGTAGAAACAGACCTGTACAATGTTTTTATGAATATTAAAGAGAAGGTAGAGCAGAGTATAAAAGAGCGTGACTTTCACAGAGCAATTATGTTTATGACCCAGCTAAAAAAGCCTGTGGATAGTTTTTTTGAAGGTGTCATGGTCATGGCCGAAGATGAAAAAATACGGGAAAACCGTCTTAGTCTATTAAAGAATATAGTGAACCTGGTTTTTTCAGTAGCTGATTTAAGTAAAATAGGTTAAGTTTTTGAATAAATTTTTCCCGGAAGGGAATTTGAAAAGATAAAAGTGATCTATAATAAAAACAATAGGCATTTAAAGTCTAGTTCTAGGGGTATATAAGTGGAATTAACCCGGCGGCAGGAAGCCATCCTGGAAATTGTCAAGAGGAACAGTCCTATTACAGGGGAGCAGATAGCAGAGCGCCTTTCCCTGACCAAGGCTACTTTGCGTCCTGATATGGCTGTATTAACAATGACGGGTCTTTTGGGCGCAAGACCAAGAGTCGGATATTATTATAGCGGAAAATCCACGAACAGGGTTATTGCCGAAAAACTACACCAAATTAAGGTAGGGGATATGAAATCAGTTGCCGTTGTTGTTTCTGAACAATGTTCTGTTTATGACGCAATAGTGACGATTTTTACCGAAGATATAGGAACATTGTTCGTTGTCAAAGAGGGGGGATTCCTGGAAGGAGTCATTTCCCGTAAAGACTTGCTGAAGAGCACAATGGGAAATCAGGATATTCACAAACTGCCGGTGAGTGTAATAATGACGCGGTGGCCCAATATAATTACTGTCGAACCTGAGGAATCCGTCTGGGCTGCAGCAAAAAAATTGATTGCGCACGAGATTGACGCTATTCCGTTGGTTCGGTCGGTACCTGACGCTAAAGGCGGCCAGGGGGTAGAGGTAATTGGCCGTTTTTCAAAGACAAACATTATTCGTGTATTTGTAGGTCTGGGTGAATAAAAAAGGGGGGAGGGGTTAGTTATCAGTACATTAAAAACCCGGCCGGTTATTTACATTATTTCGGATTCAATCGGTGAAACGGCGGAACTGGTAGTTTTGGCCGCGGCCAGCCAATTTAATTCCGGAAAAGTTGATATTCGAAAGGTGCCTTATGTAAGCAATCCGGAAGAAATTCCTGAAATTGTTGGGGAGGCCAGCGCATTTTCCTGTATGATAGTATATACTCTAATTCTGCCTGGTTTAAGAGAAATTCTGGAAGCGGAGGCCTGTAAATACGGCATTCCAACTGTAGATATCATGACTCCAATGCTTGAGGCTTTGGGTAAAATAGAGGGCAAGCCTCCAAGGCTGGAACCTGGCCTTGTCAGAAAAGCTGACGAAGAGTATTTCCGTAAGGTTGAAGCTATTGATTTTGCCGTTAAATATGATGATGGAAAAGATACCCGGGGCTTGCTCAAGGCAGACATTGTAATCATAGGAGTCAGCCGGACTTCAAAAACACCATTATGTACATATCTTGCCCATAAAAGGATTTTAGCTGCAAATGTGCCCTTGTCGCCCGAGGTTACTCCTCCTGATGAAATATTTGAACTGCCGCCGCATAGAGTTATTGGTTTGACAATTCTTCCCCAGAAGCTCCACGAGATCCGCCAGGAACGTTTAAAGGCTTTAGAGTTGACTGCCGGCGCCGATTATGCCAGAATGGAGCGGATTTTAAAGGAACTGGGATACGCTGAGAGTGTTATGCAAAAATTAAACTGCAAGGTAATAGATGTGACAAATAAGGCAGTAGAGGAAACAGCAAGCAGGGTGCTGGAAATATATAACAGAGGTGAAAGGAATGGCAAAGAAATACGTCTACCTGTTTAGGGAAGGCAAAGCAGACATGAAGAGCCTTCTCGGCGGCAAAGGAGCGAATCTGTGTGAAATGACCAACATAGGGCTGCCCGTACCGCCCGGAATAACCATTACCACCGAAGCATGCATAGAATTTTACGACTACGACAAGAAATTCCCGCCCGGGATGGAAGACCAGGTAAAAGAACAGCTGGCCGTTTTAGAACAAGATACAGGTAAGAAATTCGGCGACCCTAAAAACCCGCTGCTCTTAAGCGTACGTTCCGGCGCCGTAATCTCCATGCCCGGCATGATGGACACAGTCTTAAACCTGGGCTTAAACGACGAAACCGTAGCCGAACTTGCCAAAAGCACCAACGACGAACGTTTCGCCCTGGACTGCTACCGCAGATTCATCAACATGTTCGGCGGCGTCGTCATGGGCATAGAGCACCACAAATTCGAACACATCCTGGACGGCCAGAAGAAGAAAAAAGACGTTGCCTTCGACCACCTGCTCACCGCCGAAGACTGGCGTGAAGTAATCGTAGGCTACAAAAAAGTCTTCGAAGAAGAAACCGGCAGCTCCTTCCCCCAGGACCCCATGGAGCAGCTTTTCAAGGCCGTATACGCAGTCTTCAACTCCTGGAACGGCGCCCGGGCAGTCGTCTACAGAAAGATCAACAAAATCCCCGACACACTGGGCACAGCCGTCAACATCCAAACGATGGTTTTTGGGAACCTGGGCAACGACTGCGCCACCGGCGTAGCCTTCACCAGAAACCCCTCCACCGGAGAGAACCTGCTCTACGGCGAATACCTGATCAACGCCCAGGGTGAAGACGTCGTCGCCGGAATCCGCACACCCATGCCGATTTCCAAACTCAAAGACGAAATGCCGGTAGTCTACCAACAATTCGCAGACACCTGCTTACTCTTAGAGAAACACTACCAGAACATGCAAGACGTCGAATTCACCATTGAGCGCGGCAAACTATTCATGCTGCAGACCAGAAACGGCAAGCGCACTGCCCAGGCAGCCATGAAAATAGCCGTCGACATGGTCAAAGAAGGCCTCATCTCAAAAGAAGAAGGCATCTTAAGAGTCGAACCCGCCCACTTGGACAACCTTTTGCACCGGCGGATCGACCCCGGCGCAAAACTCGACGTCGTCGCCAAAGGACTGCCCGCCTCACCGGGAGCGGCCAGCGGCAAAGTAGTCTTCGACGCCGACGAAGCAGAAGAATTCGGCAAAGAAGGCGAGAAAGTGATCCTCGTCAGAACAGAAACCACCCCTGACGACATCCACGGCATCGTCGCCGCTCAGGGCATCCTCACCTCGCGCGGCGGAATGACCAGTCACGCCGCAGTAGTCGCCAGAGGCATGGGCAAACCCTGCGTCTGCGGCTGCGAAGCCCTGGCCATCGACTACGCCGCCCAGGAATTCAAAGTTAAAAACACCGATATAATCATCAAAAAAGGCGACATGATCTCCATCGACGGCGCCGCCGGCCAGGTAATCAAAGGCGAAGTTCCCATGATCGACCCCGAGATCACCGGAGAATTCCAGGAAATCCTCAACTGGGCCGACCAGCTTCGCATAATTGGCGTCAGAGCCAACGCCGACAACCCGACAGACTCCACCAGAGCCAGAGAATTCGGCGCCGAAGGCATCGGCCTGTGCCGGACAGAACACATGTTCATGGCTCCCGACCGCATACCAGTAGTCCAGGAAATGATCATGTCCGATACATTAGAAGAAAGAGAAGCAGCCCTGGCCAAACTCCTGCCCGTACAGCAGGGAGACTTCTACGAAATCCTAAAAATCATGCACGACCTGCCCGTAACCATCCGGCTGCTCGACCCGCCGCTGCATGAATTCCTGCCCAACGGAGAGGAACTTGCCATAGAGATCGCCATCTTACGTGCAACAAACGGCGACCCTAAAGAAATCGAAGAAAAAGAAACAACCCTTAAAAAAGTCAGCGCCCTGCACGAATTCAACCCCATGCTCGGCCACCGCGGCTGCCGCTTGGGCATCAGCTTCCCCGAGATATACAAAATGCAGGCCAGGGCAATCTTTCAGGCAACCGCGCAACTTACCAAAGAAGGCGTGCGTGTAATCCCCGAAGTTGAAATCCCCTTGGTCGGCGATATCAACGAACTTAAAATAACCCGCGTAGACGTAGACGAAATGGCTGCCCAGGTAAAGAAAGAAACCGGAATCGACTTTGAACACAGCGTCGGCACAATGATCGAAGTACCCAGAGCAGCGCTCACTGCCGCTGAAATTGCCACCGAAGCTGACTTCTTCTCCTTTGGCACAAACGACCTGACCCAGACAACCTTTGGGTTTTCCAGAGACGACGCTGAGGGTAAATTCCTGCACGAATACGTAGAGAAAAAGATCCTGCCCGACGACCCGTTCGTAGTCTTAGACAGAAAAGGCGTCGGCAAACTCATGAAAATGGCTGTGGAAGACGGCCGTAACGCCAAACCCGGACTCGTTATCGGCATCTGCGGCGAGCACGGCGGCGAGGCTAACTCTGTGGAATTCTGCCACCTTATCGGCTTGGACTACGTCAGCTGCTCTCCCTTCAGAGTGCCTATCGCCCGCCTGGCTGCCGCTCAGGCTAAGGTGAAAGAGAGCGGATATGTCAGCAAAAGCGCTACGGTGTAAGAGAATAAGCAATAACCAAACGAGTCTCTAAAGGGAAATTATTAGTGAGATTGCTGATATAACAATAATAGGAAGCGGCATCGTCGGCCTGGCGGCTGGCGCCGCCGGGCCTGACGGCATCACTGGCTATAGCTGACTTAGTCAGGAGCATGGTAAGGGAAATAAATTAAAGAAGGGTGAAGCTAGTGATGAATTTAAGGGTAAAAATACTTATTCTGATATCATTGGTACTGCTTTTCTTGTTTGGACTTATCGGCGCCGTTATGGCCCAGGAACGCAAAGAAGATACGGGCCATATAATAATACCTTCGGGAAAAATAATTAATGACGACTATTTTGCAGCAGGGAACAATATCACAATGCAGGGTTCGATCAGCGGCGACTTTTTTACGGCTGGAAACGATATCTGGATACAGGGAAACCTGCGAAGGGATCTTTTTGCGGCTGGCCGCAATGTTTACATTGAAGGCCAGATCGATCAAAGTCTTAGAGCGGCGGGTGAAACAATCAATGTTAACGGAAAAGTAGCCGGGAATGCACTGGCTGCGTCAAGGTATCTTTCGTTTGCAGGGGGAAGTGTAACTGGCGGAAATGTACTGGCGGCTGCCGAGGATATGCGCATAGACGGGAAAATATCGGGAAACTTAAGAGGCGCGGCGGATACAGTGACGATTTCTGGAGTGATAGACCGAAACGTTATTGTCGATGCCAACCATGTGACAGTCTTAAAAGGCGCTAAGATTGGCGGAGATCTTATTTATAGGTCCTCTGCTCAAGCCGACATAGAACAAGGTGCGGTCATAGGAGGCAGCGTAAAACAATTACCAGTTAATCCTAAAAATGTAGAGACCACTCAAAACAGAATTACACAAGAAATTATTGGGTGGATTTCATTACTGATCTTTTCAGGAATTTTTGCTCTCTTTTTCCCGGGTCCCATAATACGAGGAGCGGAGGTTCTTAGAACCCAGCCCTGGAAGAGCTTGCTGCTCGGTTTAGCAGTTCTTATAGCCGGCCCAATTTTAGCTATATTGCTTTTTGTAACTGTAATAGGTGGTTATACCGGCGGCGCCGTGCTTTTCGGGTATGGATTGTTTATTACAGCCGGAGCTTTTCTTGGGAAGATCTTTGCAGGTCTGCTTCTCGGGGCGTATATCTTGCGATTAATCAACAAGAGTACGGAAACATCGATGATTATCTCTGTTTTAACCGGTGTTGCTATAATCAAGGTTGTTTCCTATGTGCCTTTTCTGGGGGGTCTCGTTAATTTCCTAGTCTTTATCTTTGCAATGGGAGCTCTATTATATCTTGCCGGGCAGGCATGGCTGACCAAAAAGCCCAATCCCAAAATTCTTTATCCAAATTCATAAAGCCATATAGAATTTACAAGGTCCTGATCCTTTAAAGGCGAACAGGACCTTATTTATTGTCAGGGATTGTATTCCTTTGCGGAAATTTATGTCAAGAAATATGGAAGATTACGAGGAAATCCGGCCTCCATTTGGAAACAAATTTTTAGACAAGAAATATAAAGGCGGTCTTAATCGACCAGTTAAAAATTTTCCTGGTCCGGCATCTGTTTTATGATATAATTTTTTGCATACCGCCCGGGTGTATTGCAAGAGAATAAGTGACGTATATTAAGAGGAGTTTTTTATGTACTTAAAAAGGATAAATTTTTTATCGGAAAGTTTTCCAACTAAAGAACAATACCCGTTTAACCTGGAAGCATTCAAATACACAAAAAATATTGCCTTCCAGACTCCGGTTACTTTTTTAATTGGAGATAACGGAACTGGAAAGTCTACATTGCTAAGGGCTATCGCCCGGAAATGCAAAATTCATATCTGGAAGGAAGAAGACCGGCCTCAATTTCATGATAACAGGTTTACTGAAGAGTTATATAGATACCTTGCTGTGGATTGGGACAAGGAAGTTGTTCCGGGGTCATATTTTTCGTCTGAAATATTTCGTACTTTTGCGCAAATACTGGACGAATGGGCGAGGTCCGACCCCGGGATATTAAAGTATTTCGGCGGGGAATCTCTGGTTACCAAATCGCACGGCCAATATCATATGGCCTATTTTAAAAACAGGTATAAAATCAAGGGATTATACCTGTTGGATGAGCCGGAAAACGCTTTATCGCCAAAGCGGCTGATTGAACTTCTCAGTGTTTTGAAGGAGATGAGCCTGGTAAGTAAAGCACAATTTATTATAGCTACCCATTCTCCAATTTTACTTGCCTTCCCGGCGGCGACTATTTACAGTTTTGATTACGCCCCTGTAAAACAGGTAGAATATGAGGAAACTGATTACTACCAAATTTATAAAAGCTTTATGGATGACCGGAATAGATTTTTAGATACTATTTAGACAGGATGGTTTTACTGAATACTTACTATTTATTCTATATTAAAGAACCTCTGGTCTTTTTGGCTGCCGAATATCCAAACTATGATTAAATTGGTTTCGTTTTCAGGGACATAAAAAGAAACACTTCCTGTTATTTCACCTTCGGGGTAAACCTCCCCTTTAAATTCCTTGTACGGTCCATTTTCAGGCAGAATGGTGTTTTTTTCTGAAGGAGTAAAGATAGTATTGGAGCTTCCGGAAAGTCTAAAATTCGTATTGCTGAGCTCCAGTGCTTTGTCTTCGCTGGAAACATTTTTTGCTTTGATTACAATAAGAACATACATATACCCTTCTTCAGGCGGATCATTTGAACTGTTGGCATCATGCAGAAAATTCCATGCTTCCCGGCCTTTAATTGAATTTTGAACACTGATTTGGACTTCTCCGGGCACAATCATGCTTTTTCCTAAAGGCAGTGGCTTTTCCCTTGACATGCCTATTTCAGGGTTGCGTATATGATCAAGGTAGGCATACATTTCTGAAAGGTCTTCCCTGCATACTTTCCAGTTGCCGTTGCTTTTGACAACCTTCCTGTGTAATGTTGCAACTTCTTCCTTGTCAGTTGATACGTTTATATATTTCTGGATTAGAACAAAATCCATTACTTTGCTGTAAGTAACTCCTCCTATAACATAATCTGTAAATTCCTTCCCTTTTTCAATTAGTGTGTCTTCTTTTTCAATAAACTGTTTATCAAAAAGCTCCATATAAGAAATAAAATCGCTTTTTGTAATTGTGTTTTTATTATCCTTCGTTAACAGGTCATATGCCATCCCATACTGTCTCCCTAATAAGAACTGACAATATAAGTTGATCACTTCTTCCGGTTTTAATTCTGTTGAATACAGGTAAACAATTTTTTTAATGTTATCCCATATGATATGTAACCCCAGGCTTGTTGTCACAAACCGGATGGGAACAAGTATTCTGCCGTTTTCTATTATAGCTGGTTGATCCAGAAATATTTTTTCTCCGTTCTTGTAAGCATCTCCGCTTAAAGACAAACTTGCCTTTATACCATCTCCGGAAATGTTTACTTGTTTTGTCCGGTTATCCCATTTTATAGCGGCGCCGAGTGTTTCAGCTATGAATTTCAGAGTAACCATGACCCTGTTATTAACTATTTGCGGTTCTGTATCCCCGCTTATCTTTTTGCCGTTGACTATTATTTGTACTGGCGTTTGAGAAAAAGCGGGGCAGGGTGCAAGAATGGATATTAAAAATATAATGATCAAAAAAAAGATACGCTTTTTGATAGCAGACCCCTCCTTGTTTCACGCAAAAAAGAAAACAATAAAGGATTATTCAACAAAACGAGCCTAATCCCTTCCCCAGAAACTGGTATTAGCAGCTCCAAAATATATTATTGAAATATTTAAAGAATTAAAAAACATTGTTGTAAAAGGAAGAGCCTATATTATAATAGATAAAAGGAAGAGAACACATTTAATTTTAAGAAGGAGGCATAAAAAATGACGGAACAAAAACAGGTTTACAAATGCAGTATTTGCGGGAACATTGTTGAGGTTCTTCATACGGGGAAAGGTGAACTGGTTTGCTGTAATAAACCCATGCTGCTGTTAAAGGAAAATACGGTTGATGCTTCCTTGGAAAAGCATGTCCCGGTTATAGAAAAAACTGATGGACAAGTTCTTATAAGAGTCGGCAGTCAGCCTCATCCGATGGAAGAAAAGCATTTTATTGAATGGGTGGAACTGATCTCTGACGGCAAGGTTTACAGGCAGTTTTTAAAACCCGGGGAAAAAACGGAGGTTGAATTTGCCATCCGGTCCCAGGATGTTACAGCAAGGGCCTATTGCAACATTCATGGTCTTTGGAGTTCTTCAGCCTAAACGAGGAGGAATGCTGATGTGTCAAATAATCATTTGATAATACGTACTGAAGTGAAAGACCGGGATGTGCAGTTAAGAGGCCGTGACTACCCCCCGGCAAGGCGTAAGGCTATTAAGAAAGGCTTGATAACGCTGCACAACCTTGAAAGGATGGCTGTTAATATATATCGTGGCCAGATTACTAAACAGCCGGTTAAAGAGAATACCCAGCTAATCTCGGCGATGTTGAATGAGATGACACATGTCCAGGACTTCCAAATGAAACTATATGAATTTGGGTTTCGCCCATGTATCTTAAGATATATTTTTGCCCTGTTCGGACTGGTTATGGGCTGTTCCTCACGTATCCTGGGTCTAAAAATGGCTTTAAAGACTGATATTTGGGTAGAAAAGGAAGCCGTTAAACACTATACTAAGTTGCTAAGAACTATTGATTGGGACCAGGATACACGTAAAATAATGGAAAAAGACCTTGCTGATGAGCAGGAGCATGTAAAGCGCTGGGAAAAATTAATATCTGTTTGATGTTTGTCGAATTGGAGCACAATATAACTTAGGCATTAGGAGGTATTCATTATGAAAAGTTTAAAAGGGACCCAAACAGAGAAGAATCTTTTAACAGCTTTTGCCGGTGAATCACAGGCCAGGAACCGATATTCCTTCTTCGCTTCCCAAGCCAAAAAGGATAACTTTGAGCAGATATCGGCAATCTTTCTGGAAACTGCAGACAATGAAAAAGAACATGCCAAGAGGTTCTTTAAATTTTTGGAAGGCGGTAATGTTGAAATTAAAGCTGCGTTTCCGGCAGGTATGATCAGAAGCACCAGAGAGAATCTTCAGGATGCTGCCAAAGGAGAAAATGAAGAACACAGCCAAATTTATCCTGAGTTTGCACGCATTGCGGATGAAGAGGGATTTTCCGAGATAGCGCAGGTATTTAGATCGGTAGCTGTTTCTGAAAAACAGCATGAAAAACGTTACCTGAAGCTTCTGGAGAATGTAGAAAGAAATCTGACCTTTAAAAAAGAAGAAGTGGTCATGTGGAGATGCATGAATTGCGGGTATATTCACGAAGGAACTACTGCGCCGGAAACGTGTCCTGCATGCGACCATCCCCAGGCATATTTTGAAATTCTTGCAGAAAACTATTAAACTTGTTCGGAAACCGCCCTATTAATGTTATCAGGCGAGCCGGACAAATTGTTTGGCTCGCTTTTAAAAAACGGTTTTTATAAGGGGATAAGAGAACCTCTTCAAGAATTGTCTGGAATTAATATGTTTATTTAACTGGCTAGCTGAGAAAAATGTTTTCAATTACACTGCAGTGATGAAAAGATAAAAATTACAATAAACAGTTCACCGGTTGAAAGCATGCAATAAATCGCCATCAGCATCATTCGAGCGATGGCGCAGCAGGTCGCGAATTTCACGGATATCTGCCGGGGGAATGAAGCTACTGGGAACCAGGCCGTGCTTGTAAAGGTCTGCGATCCAAATGGATAAGTCTGCGTGGTCTATGCCACACTTATTTGTCTGAGCGTAGCGAAAGGAATGGTTATAATCATGAATAAAAATAAATTTTACTTTTTAATGGCGGCCATATTTACTATAATAATTGCTGTCTTTTCTGTACAGAATGCTGAAAGTGTATCTATTAACTTTCTCCTCTGGAGGGTACAAAACGTTTCAAAAATAGTTGTAATACTTCTATCTGCATTATTGGGATCTCTGATCACACTTTGTTCAGTGTTTGTCTGGCAGCTTAAAAAATGGAGTTATGTCCTCCAACTTGAAGCGCAGATAAAAGACCTCAAAAAGAAATTGGAAGCTGATAATCCCAAACCATCTTGAACAAATGGGCAATACTTGATTATTGGAGGTATATATATTGAATTCTAAGGCATTGTACAATCTAAGCTATGGACTTTATGTTATTGCTTCAAAAAAGGAAAGCCGGCTCAACGGACAGATTGCTAACACCGTCTTCCAAATCTCAAGCGAACCAATGACTATTGCAATCAGCCTTAACAAAAAAAACCTGACCAATGAGTATGTACGGGAAAGCAAGTCATTTGTCGTTTCAGTGTTGTCACAGGACGCCCCTTTGTCATTAATCGGACAATTTGGTTTCAAAAGCGGCAGAGATACTGACAAATTTAACGGTATCAACTATTTATTAAGTCAGGATGGAATTCCATATCTTGTCGATAATACACTGGCTTATATGGGCGCCAGGGTTATCAATGAGATTGACGCGCTGACACATACGGTCTTTATAGGGGAGGTTACTGAGGCGGAGGTACTAAAGGAAGGGACTCCGATGACTTACTCCTATTATCAGCAAGTTAAAAAGGGAGGCGTGAGCCAGAACGCGCCTACTTATATTAAGAGTCAGGCTCCGGAAGCAGCAGCAGAAAAAGCGGGTAAATTCGTTTGTTCTGTCTGTGGTTATATCTATGATCCCGAAATGGGTGATCCGGATAACGGTGTACCGGCAGGCACGCCATTTGAAAAGCTTCCTTCTGACTGGGTTTGCCCTGTATGCGGGGCTGCTAAATCTGAATTTAAAGAAGTATAGCCTGCGCAATACAAAAGGGTGATAGCGGCTCTGTGCCTGGGACTATTAAAATCTTTTATAACGGTTCCCGTTGGGCAGGAGGGGAGAGTTTAGTACAAAAAAATTAACCAATTTAAGGGTTAATCGGTGATCCAAGTTGTATGTTGTTAGCCAACTGATTTACAAGGAAATTCCGGCATGCCTTTCCTTTTTCTGGCCGCCTGCACCCGACAGGTATTCATCCTGAAAATCATTATTAAGGGTTGTATGAGGGTTATTATAAAGGTAGAGCAAGCGCTGCCTCACCTGGATAATATTATCCGCGCGTCAACGACCGCATACCGGTCAGGATAAGCCAGCACCGGATTGAAATCCAATTCTCTGATTTCCGGGGTATCCACAAGCAAATTACCAACAATAACTACAAGATCCGCCAATGCCTCAACATCGCTGGGTTCGTTCCGGCGCACGCCTTGCAGGACCTTATAAATCTTGGTTTCCTTAATCTGCCTCAATGCCTCTTCCCTGTCGAGCCGCGCCAGCCTGAAGGAAGCGTCTTGCAGCACTTCAATCAAAATACCTCCCGCCCCGAACATAACTACCGGCCCAAACTGCGGATCCCTTAAACCGCCAACCGCTACTTCCACGCCTTTGGGCATAGACTTTTGGACAATCACTCCGTTAATCTTAGCAGCCGGGGCATTTTTTCGTACATTCTGAAGCATGGTGTCATACGCGTCGGTGAATTGCTCTTCCGATTGAATGCTGGTAACAACACCGCCAGCGTCGGTTTTATGAATGATTTGCGGGGACACCACTTTGATTGCCACAGGAAAGCCTATTGATCTGGCGGCTTCTACTCCATCTCCTGCATTTGAAACATAAATGAATTGAGGATAAGTTATTTTAAACTCATCACAAACCTGATAAGCTTCCGGTTCCAGCAAATGACTTCTCCCCGCGGCCAAAACGTCTTTGATAATTTTTTTGCAGTCCATTATTGAACCCACCTTTTTAATTAAGTGTGAAATCTATTTAAAGGTTTTATGGGTATTTTTCCATTCACTATACCGGATCATATTCGCCATAACAGCGGCCGCTACATCGGGAAATTCCATGGTGGGTATGCCGCCGCGCTCGAAGAGAAGCCTCAGCCCGGCGACATTTGATCCGAATGTGAGTACGCAAAGCAAAGGCTTCCGTTCTTCTTCGGGAAAGGAATTATACCCTTTCAGGATGCTCTCGACAAGCTTTTCATCGCCTAAAAAAGGCGGCGGAGTATTCAAATAGATCAACCCATCCACGCCTTCATCAGCAAGGATGGTTCTAACAATCTCTTCATGCATCTCTTTAGTTACAGAGGCCGTTAGATCCACATACCCATGCGGTTCGCCGACGACAGCCGTCGGGGCGAGCAGTTCTTTTAAATGCCCCTTGGTACCATCGGACAGGCGGGCCATTTCCACGACACCGGTCGCCAGCAAAGCGTCTATGCAAATTGTTCCCGGCCCGCCGACAACAGTGAGAACACATATCCGGTTTCCCCTGGGCAGCGGCTGCTTGCCCATAGCGCAGACAGTATAAAAGAATTCCGCGATAGTTGCGGCTCGAATAACGCCGGCCTGGCGAAACGCGCCATCATAAATCCTGTCGTTGCCGGCCACTGCGCCCGTATGACTGAGCACCGCTCCGGAGCCAAACGAGGTCCGCCCGCTTTTATATGCCACTACCGGTTTCGTTTGCGATACCTTTTGGGCTGCTTCCACAAAGCGTCTTCCCTGTCTGATTCCTTCCACATACAAGGCGATGACCTTGGTGTTTTCATCTTTGCCAAGAAATTCCACCGCTTCATCCACGCCCACATCAGCCATATTGCCTACCGTAAAAAACTTGCTGATGCCGATCTGCTCCATGTCTTTCGCCCAGGTGAGAAATGAGGCAGCCAGCGCGCCGCTTTGGGATACTATGGAAACCCCGCCTTTAATGTACGGCGGCACATCAAAAGTGGTATTAACACCACTGTATTGATCGACGATTCCCGGGCAATTGGGTCCGATTAGCCTTATACCGCGGGCCTGCAAAGGTTCCAGCATGGCCTTCTCTTTTTCTCCGCCTTTTGCCGAACCTCCTTCGCTGAATCCGCCGGAAACAACCACTATGCCGGCCACGTCACCTTTTTCATCCCTCCGCCGGGCTATTTCCCGCGCCATCCTGACACATTCATCCGCGCCGACAACCAGCACAATTAAGTCCAGCCGGCCGGGAATATCCATGATGTCCGGATAACACTTGAGTCCTTCTATTGTTTTTTGCGTGGGGTTGATCGGATATATTTGTCCGTCAAAGTCCATGGCCTGAGCATGCCGGATAATCTGGTTGCCCAGCTTGTCCTTCTTGGGTGAAGCCCCTACAATGGCAATACTCCTGGCGTTAAATAAGCCGCTCAGACTGCCTTTAACCTGGCTGGCAGCGCTCATCATCATTCCCTCCGATTTTCTTAATACTTACTCTGCTTTTCTCTGATTCGGCGCGGTATATAAATAATATATCGCAATTATCATACCATTAACTAATGTAAGAATATCGGTTATTAACCACCCGGTACAGAACCGAAAAAGCGTTTTGTGCTTTTTGCCTTTTTTAAGAAAAGTTCAATGAAGCCAACCCCGTTTTTTTAATAAAGGTGTATCCGGCAAGGTCCTCAACCAGCTTTAGCATCGCTTTATTCTTTTGTTTTGCTTCCACCATTACGTCTAAAGTATCTGTCAAATCGCACGATAATTTTTTTTGATCGATTTTTCCCTGTCATTGTATGTTCCCCCAACATGGGCAACAAGTTTTGTTCCTTTGTCCAGGCCCATTTCCTTGAGCAGCAGGCAATGGTGTTGGAAATCCTTCAGCGATGATTGAAGGATCTCCTCCTTTGGTGAGTTTAGAACAGTGAAATGATCGGGGTGAAAAGAGACCCTTATTTTATCTTTATTTGTAAAACAGCCAATAGCCTTCAACTGGGGAGAAAGTTCGGATGTATAATCCCAGCCGGAAAGGAGCGGGTGCGTGGCCAGGGGCACAATTTTGGAAGAAAACCTATATATCATAATCCCGTAGGCTTTGTTATGCAGCAAGATACGCAGTGTGTTGGAAAGATTTTCTGAAGCAGCCCGGCGCACTTTATTAAAAGCGGCCCCCCCTGTCTTTTTCAGCAAGGGCGGAATAGCTCTTTACAGTAACACTCTTTGGAGGTGATGCATTTTCCAGTATGGCTGACATAGCAATATAGCCAAACCGTATATTCATGTTTTGCCGCCAGATCCTGTCTTGTATTTTATCTGCATAGATTATAAAGATATTGGTTATAAAATTTCTTCAAGTTTACTCAAATACACGGGCTGCTTAAATAATAGTTATTTGTAAGGGCTGATGCGATTTGTGTGTTGACAATTAACATTATATACAGTATGTTTTACAAAATACATATAATTGGCATTCTCAAAATAATATGAAATATATTAAAAGAAATAATTTTTATTCTCAAAGGACTCTCTGGTTTGCCCTATAGCAACCACACAGGCCTGAGTGCAGTTCTAAGATTTATAAAACTTTGTTGCTGATTGATTTAAACGGAAGCGAGGTGATTAATGCTCAAGAAGAAGTATTTCCAAATTAGCGCCAAGAAACAAGGGAGATTATTTTTGTGTGAATTTTAAAAATCGGAGGTTTATTTAATGAAATTCGGTTCTAATGAATGGGCTAATGCATTTAAAGACGCACTAAACAATAACGCTGGTTTTTTCAAGGGGTTGGCGGATCCCGCAAGCTTTACTTACAACATGGAATTTGCCGCCTCGGACAAAAAATTCCATATCAGCTTTGAATCCGGTATAGCAACTTGGGCAGGCGAACCGAAATTTAAGGATGAAGATTTAACTATCGTAATTGTGGCGGACAGTGATACATGGAAAAAAATTGCTTCCGGACAGGAGCAAGCAACAAAAATGTTGGCCATGGGTAAAGTGAAAATGATTAGGGGACCTGTTGACGTGGCAATTAAAAATGCTGGCGCTTTCAATAGTTGTATGGCTACTGCAGGAAAAATCCCTACGGAGTATTAAAATAATATTATTGACAGGGTGGAGTCAAATGTGAATTTGGAACTTGCCGATGGTGATCAAGCGAATGGCTTGTGTTTTTTATTAAATATGCTCTTGACCCAGAACCTAAATGATGCCGGCAAGGAACAGCTTGCTCAAAAAAATGTTCCATCGGTATAAACGGCGCCGATACGGAACAAAAGGCAACTCTTATTTTTAATAATCGCCTGGTTATTAAAAATGACTAATCGGAACCGCTAAAACTGGTTATTAAAGGTACTACAGACCATATTCTTGACGTTTCTCAGGTAAAAGTGATCGGCGGTTTGTTGCCGGCCGGGTTCTTTACTAAAAGAGGCTGGAGTATAATTAAAGAAATTTTAAAAGGCAAATTGGTAATCAAAGGATTATTAACTCATCCTGTTACAGCAATCAGGTTTATTGCAATTGTTTCCGTGGTATAATTTTTGTTAACATAAATTCAGTTAAATCAATAAAAAAGCCAGGATTAGAACCGATCCCGGCTTTTTTTATTATCTCCTATTTTATTTAGCCGGTTCACCGTTGTTTTTACACATCCGGCAGGAAATAACACAAGGTGTATCATGTCAAGACAGAAAAAGTAATTATAAATAATCATTAGTATGCATAACAGTCCATAGCATATAATTATACAACAATAAATATATATTATGTTAACCCATAATATAATGCAATATACTGTATTGACATGTAATAATATATTATGTAGAATCATATCTTAGAGATAAAGAAATATAAGGAGTAAAAATCCCCGAGTCTTAATTTCTAAGGCCGCAACAGAAGCTACGAATTAGAGACCGCTGGGAGCGTTTGGAAATGGACGTTCCTTCCATTACGTAAAGGGGAAGCTTGCCTGCTGATAAATATCAATGAGTGTTTTTGTTTAAGTGAGGCTCCGTTTCTTTTTGCAACGTTTGGCTTGCACCTTTATGTATAAAGCTAAGCGTTGTTTTTTATTTTAAGTGTAATAAATTCTGCTTGCGATTAGTGAAAAATAATGCAGCCAAAGTTAGTGAAAAATAATGCAGCCAAAGTTGCTGAAGCTTAAAATCATACTGCGACAAGTTATCACCTTTTTGATAATGCTAGTCTTGCCGCTAGGCCTGTTTGCGAGTGCCATGACTGCCACGGCAAGCGCTGATTCAAGCTTGAAAACGGGTGTACCGTCCGACACGCTGACAATCAAGGTTGGTTATTTTGGCGGACCATATTATACGAAGAAGGTCTATACGGTTGGTGATCTGGAAGCGATGCCGCAGGTACAGCAAGCATACACCCTTATTGACAACATGCCGTCGGTATGTATTGATTCGGCCAAAGGAGTGAAGCTTACCGTTTTGCTGGAGGATTCCGGCATTGATGTTAATTCTGTGGAAGCTTTTTATTTTTACTCGACAGATATTAAAAAGGGATGGTATGAATGCTTGCCCAAGTCCTTTCTGCTGGACGCAAACCGGTACTATTATCCCAACCTGCCGGAGCATTGGGACAGCAGCAGTCAGGTATCCATACCCGGGGCAGTCTATGGAGCAGTCAGGGTAGATCCGGTTATAGCAATACAGGACAATTGGCAACGGTTTGCCGTTTCTCCTGATTTTTCACGGATGAACGGTGATAGCAGGTTCAGGCTGGTGTTCGGTCAAGATGATACCAGTTCCCGCACTGCTGCCAGATCTGTCAGATGGGTGCATGCAGTTGAAGTTATGCTTGGTGGTATGCCGCCAGCCGGAGTTACCCTCGATCAGGATGTCGTCAATCTTAAAGTCGGCAGCACGTTCGGGTTGACAGCTACCGTATCTCCGGATGAAACCCCGGATAAGAATGTGAACTGGGTCTCCAGCGATACCGGTGTAGCGAAGGTCGACGAAAATGGTACGGTGACAGTTGTCGGTTCAGGCACTGCTGTTATAACCGTAAGTACAATAGTCGGCAATATGACGGATACCTGTACCGTTAACAGCACAGGTAATAATGACGACGGCCATGGTTTCAGCGCCGGTTATCAGAATAATGATGCGCAGGAACAAAGGCATCAGTTAAAAAAAGAGAATAAAACCGCCGGTTTAACTGGTCTAAATGTTTCTATAAAACAATCAGGCAGTCAGCCGTGGCGCATATTTGAAATGTCTGCCGATGCTGTACCGCTGCAGCGTGAGAAGGAGCAAAATAATCTGGATATTTGTGTTGCGGTGATTATTTTAGTCCTGTTTCTTTTCGGGTCAGGCACTAGGTATGTGGAATATATGAGGGAGGATTAGGATGGCAGTATCTATTTTAACATTGCTCAGAGATTCGATGCATAACATTTCAACTGGTTTACTGATTCCTGTCATTATTATTCTGATGTTGTTTATGGTTCTGGCAGTGGTCGAGTCGGGCAGCCTGCTGGTGGAGGTTCTTGCAGAACGGCGCAGGGCAAAGGTGAACGTGCCGGAGTTGGTTAACGCCTTTCAGAAAAAAAACGAACAGGAAATCATGGATGTTATCGCTGTCAGCCACCTTTTCAGACGCCAAAAAGTTGCTCTTGGCGAGTTAATCGAGCACAGTAATTTGCCATCCGATTCCCTGCAGGCCCTGGCCCGCCGTTTGCTTGTCAGTGAGGAACTGCATTATGCAGGGATAACCACCAGGACTGACCTAGTGGCTCGTCTGGGTCCGATGTTTGGGTTGATGGCTACTTTGATTCCACTCGGGCCGGGTTTGATTGCTCTTGGCCAGGGTGACACCAAAACACTGGCGGATTCCCTGCTTACTGCCTTTGACGCAACAGTGTCCGGATTGGCAGCCGCCGGTGTCGCCTTTACTATCTCGCGGCTGCGGAAAAGGTGGTATGAAGATTATTTAAGTTCCCTAGAGGCATTGATGGAAAGCTTGCTGGAGGTGTTTGGACGTGAACGGGGGATTGCGGAGTAGGAGCCGCAGAATATCAGAAGAGATCAATCCTCTTGAAGGCGCCATCAACATTGTGGACGCCATGCTTGTGTTTGCCTGTGGATTGATACTCGCCCTGGTCATCCACTGGAATGTTGACCTGGATTACGCTAAAGAGCGCGTTAATCTAAATCGTGGTCAGGAGGTAGCCCAGGACAAGGATATACAAAACAGCTTAAATAAAACCAAGCTTTATGAAGAAATGGGCACGGTTTATAAAGACCCGGCTACGGGACAGTTATTTATGCTGCTTAAACAATAACGCAAAACCCGTCCAAAGGGCACGGTGTTGTCAACAGCGAACGACTTGCGAAGCGCCGGTAACAGCAACCGGCGAAGCGAGGGTAACCGGACAGCGGTGTGAAACCAGCGGCTTTCCAAAGCTGATAGAAAAAGCAGTCTTAATGCCAAAGTTAAAAGAGCAAAGATGTGAGTTATTTATATGCCGCCTCTGCGGCGCCGCTAGTCCGGTCCGAAGCAAGCCGTGCTGCTGTCGGAGCGGAGCACCGGAGTGAGCGGTGACAATGCCGTGCCTATCGGACTAATAGCGTGAAAAACCAATTTTCAGGATAGACATCCATGTCGCTAAAGCGGCGCCAGCAGGAGGATGAAAATTCATCAACAAAGGGAGGGCAATGCCTTAAGTGCGATTTTGAGCCTTGCGAACATGGGCACGCTTAGCAATTGACCTCCCTAAAGCAAGTTAATTTTCAGGATAGAACACCTTCGGACCTGATGACCTAATCACCCGTGAGCAGATGGCGGCGATGACTGTTAAAGCCGCGAAACTTGACCCGGCAACAGAAGAAACTGATTATGCCGATAAGGCAGATATTGCCAATTGGGCCAGGGAAGCCGTTGCAACAGCAACCCGGAACAAAATCATGAACGGATATCCCGGCAACACCTTCCGGCCCCGGGGCAATGCCACCAGAGCAGAGGCTGTTGCAGCTTCTTTGAATGCGATAGGCGGCAAGCTTAACTAAACCGGTATGTGCAGAAAAAAATTTTACTGGTCGATACCGGTGTCGGAAATAAATCGGATAGAAGCGGCAATTGAGATGGCTGAAGCAAGCGACGGGAAAGTCAGCAGTCTTAGCTCCAAAAAAATACTTGTATCTTGTATCATGATGCTTGTTTTGATCGTTGCCGCCTTTTCCCTTCTAAACCGTGAAAAAAGCAGTGGTCTCAAAGAAGGAATACTGGTAATTAAAGCCGGCGAAACAAAATTAGGAAGTTTTACAATTGCCGATCTCCGGGAACTGCCGGCGGTAGAAAAGAAAATGACGATTCATTCAACCCGGGGCAATACCGTACACGATTTTACCGGCGTTCCTCTCCTGGCCGTATTAAACAGTATCGACCCGGGGCTGACTCAAAAGTATAAAAAGGTTGTCTCTAAAGGCGTTGATAATTATACCTCCGGTATGGATATGGATGAAGTTCTGCAGCCGGATAATGTATATATCGTCTATGCCGATTATGGTAAACCGTTAAAGACAAAGGCAGGCGGTGATGGAAGCATGAAGGTCATCATCTGCAACGACGAGTTTGGGCAGCGCTTTACATATTGGCTCGTAAGCCTGGAATTACAGTAAATGAAAAAGCAGCTAATTAAAGGAGTTAATTGATTGATGAAAACAATTATTAAAAAGCTGCTCCTGCTGCAAGTTGTCCTGATTTTGCTGGTTATTGCGACTGCCTGTAATAGGGCAGGATCAACAACTGGCGCCGCCAGCCCTTTTTCCGGAGAGAAGATTGTTGTGCACGGACTTAAAGATCAAGATTTTGAAATAACCCAGGACGATCTGAGGAAGCTGAAGGCGGTAACCAGACATGGTGAAGCTACGCGGACCAACGGAGAAAAAATTAGTGTCGATGCAACCGGTCCGCTGCTTGATACCTTTTTGCATCAGTACGGGAAAAGCCAGAAAGATTTCAGCCGCATACGCTTTACTGCCAGGGACAAATATTCAATTGCCGTTCCGCATGATATTCTGGAAAACCGTCAGATCATCCTGTCCTATATCAATGACGGCAAACCCCTGAAAGATGACTGCCAGCCGGTCCGCATAGTCATTCCCGGTGAGAGATCCATGTACTGGGTCAGAGAAATGATTCGAATGGATTTTGAAACGGGGGACAGCCAGAAACCGGTCAATAAGCTGGTATTCCTGGAAACAGCGGTTGGGCAGCTGCCCCAGGAAGATTATCAATACTACGATAGTACGGATAAAGCCGTCAAAACAGAGGACCTGATCACAAGATATGCCGATATCAACGATCAGGCCGTGACTAATGTCTTGATGAAGGCCGGCGACGGACTGCAGAAATACGAGACCAGGGCAAACTTCCTGGGGTCTTATCTAAAAATAACCGGCAAGGAAGCGCCCAAATTTATCGCGCCGCAACTGCCTGAAGGTATGCATATCCGGGATTTGCTTTTTATTATCTATGGTCAAACAGCTTTCTTCGACTATACGGAAGGGATCGCCTGCCTGCCAAAACAGACCGTTGAAGGCAAGGAAGGAATTGCTTTATCGCAAATTATCAAGCAGACAGGCATGGCAGGGGGCAACTGGTACAAGTTTACCGGGGTTGACGGTGAAAGTGTTGAGTTGGAAACGGATGAACTGGGCAACGGGTTGATTTATCAAAATACCCGGGGGGACCTGACCTTCATCTCTCCTGGCATATCCGGCAAAAGCAGCCTGAATAACCTACTTTTAATAGAAGTTGACCTCCTTTAATGCAAGTTAATTTTCAGAGTAGTTCCCCATGCCGCTGAAGCGGCGCCACGAATTATGAAAACTTGTTTTCAGAGTAGATATTGATGAAAGTCGAGCCGCCGGGAGAATGGAAAAAATGATCAGAAAAAGTTGGCTGTTAGGCTTCTGCTCGGGTTTGCTTGGACTGGCAATCGGAGTATCAGCCATGTTAATCTTCCATACCTCCCAATTTACTCCACCACTGAAAGTGATCGGTGATGTTGTCAACAGTTATGCGCTTCAAGATCTGAAAGAGATCGGCAAACCGGTCTGGGTAACTTTTCAGGGAACAAGATACAGGGCGGTTATGCTGGCAGATATTATTGACAAGGCTAATCCGGCGGCCAATATCGTTCTACTTTATTTAGTTAGCTTAGACGGATTTGTTTCAGCCATCGAAGCGGATAGCATTGATGATTGTTTTATCGCTTTTACATCTAAAAATGGCTGGGAAGCCATTAACCTGAAGCACCCCGTTAACAGCAACGTCAAACTCCTTACCGAAATTATAGTGGCGTCGAATGGCAAGACCGGGGATTTCGCATTTAATGTCATCGATCAGGAAAGCAATCTGGTTCAGATTACACCGGGACAGCTCTTAACCGGAGCATTGACGCAGAGCTTTTACCCGGAAGGGAAAGCTGTTGTGCAAAATGACGGAAAAGATTATGAATCGCAAGTTTTTACCAGCCGCCGGATTTTCAAATTAAGTGATCTAACACCGGTTAATGACGGGGAGTCCTTCCTGGTAATGGGCGAAAAAGGCGAATGCGGCATGGTCGATAACCGGAACCTCTTTGAAGTAAAGGATAATTATGTCAACTGCCTGCAGCCTGAAACCCGGACGACCCTGGAGAAAGTGAAGGGAGTGATCGTCCGCCCGCCCGCCGCCAGTATAATGGATGCCTACTATGATGCAGAGCATTATCTTGACGGCGGTGAGCAGTTACTGGTGGTAGCGCTGGACGGACTCACTTACAACCAGTATTGCTATGCCGCTTCAAAAGGGTATGCGCCGTTTCTTAAAAATAGCGGCAAAGCCATAAAGGCATCCGGGATTTATCCGCTTGAGATCAATGTGGGAATGGCTGCTCTGTTAACAGGAAAAACAGCCGGAGAAAATGGCATTTTAGCCGCAGGTGACCGGCAGTTGAAAGTCCCATCGATTTTTGCGAAGGCGAAAAGGTTAAATAAAAAGACGCTCTTTTTAGAAGCTGACCGGAAGCGATTGGAAACCGAAATACAGCCTGTTTCCATTTCTGATCAAAACGCTGACGGCAATTCCGACGATGAGCTGTACAAAACAGTAATGGACAATCTGGACAAAGGCTACGATTTGATAGTAACCCGTTTTCATGATATCGATAGCGCCGGGCAGCGCTATGGTGGTCTGACCCAACCAACAATGCGGACAATCAGCGATGCGGATAAGTTTCTCAAACAAATCACCGGCAAGTGGCCGGGCAAGGTTATTATCACCGGAGATCAGGGAACCCGGACCGGCCGGTTGGCGGGGAGAAAAGCGCAGTTTAGCAATGATAATATGTTTGTGCCATACTGGAGACTTCCATAGAGAGCTTGCCGGCCCTGCTGCAATAAAGGTCAGCCGCTCAACTGAGGGAGGAAAGTAAAAGTGCGATTAGAAAAATGGAAGAGCATACTGGAATTCAAAAAAGTGTTCAACTTTCTGGTCATGTTATGTACGGTTTTTTCTTTATTATTACCGGCCGGCTGGTGCATGGCTGCTGATGACAATGCCGGTAATATACTGCCCGATGAGATTATCCTTTCATGGACAGTAAATCCTGAAACTACCCAGACTATCGCCTGGCGTACAAGCGACGATATTATCGGCGACCAGGCGCAATACATGCCGGCAGCCGTTGCTAAAGCTGATTTTACCGGTGCGCAGGAGGTATCTGCAGTCCGAAGTGATCTTTACCCGGGGTATTTCCACTATGAAGTGACCCTGCAGGGACTGACACCCGGCGCCGGCTATGTGTACAGAGTGGGCCGGGAAGGCGCCTGGAGCGCGCCCGCCTCTTTCACTACCTCAAGCGCCGCTGATAAGTTTTCCTTTATTTATATGGGTGATGTCCAGCAAGGTTACGGGGAATGGGGGAATATGCTGCAGGTAGCTGTTGCTGAAGAACCCGGCCCAAAATTTGCCCTTTTAGGCGGGGACCTGGTTGATGACAGCAACAGCGTGGAGTGGCAGCAATTTTTTAACGCCGCCGCTCCGGTTTTTAAACAGATTCCGTTGATGCCGGCTGCGGGCAACCACGATGATACGCCATTGTTCTGGAATTCTTTTGCCCTGCCCCAAAACGGTCCGGAAGGGCTTGAAGAAAAATTTTACTCCTTTGATTACGGAAACTGCCATATTGTCGTGCTGAACAGCAATTATCTTGGCAATCCCGCCGCCGCCGATTTTGGCAAGGTCAGCGCCTGGCTGAGAAATGATCTAGACAATAGCTGCAAGCAGTGGAAGTTTGCCGTTCTTCATTACCCGCCCTATCCGGCGGCGCCGGATGGCCATGCGGCCAATCTTCAGGAAAACTGGGTACCCCTCCTGGAGCAAGGCCAGGTGGATGCGGTTTTTGACGGGCATCAGCATATCTATATGAGGACCAAGCCCCTGAGGAACAATCAGGTTCAGGCTGACGGCCAGGGCATCGTTTATATCATGGGTAACGCCGGGAACAAGTTTTGTGATCCTGGTCCCAATTACGATTATATTGCCGAAGAGATCGCCAACGTCAGCAATTACGAAGTCGTCAGCATTAATGGAAATACCTTTAGCCTGACCGCTAAAAATGCCGGCGGTCAGGAAATAGACAGCTATACATTTGAAAAACAGACAGATGCAGACGATGCCTGTTATACAGTCACCCCAATAGCTGATACAGATTATCAGAATGGTAAAACGGCTGACGGCATCGGCGCCATGACTGTAAATAGCGGTATTTACAGTCTGAAATATTTCGGCGCCCGGGTTGCGCCGGTTAGAACGCATAAGGGATCGGAGGCGGTTGTCTTTGTTCATTCCAGGAACGGGGTCCGGCAAAGCTTGAACGTTACCAAAGCTGATTTTGACGCAGTTAATACCGCCCGGGCTGGTTTTAACGTGCAGCCCGGCGATATAATTAAAGTTTATATCGTGGACGATTTAAATAACTTGGTTGATTTCAATCCAACCATTCTGCAATAAAGGCAGCGATTGTGAGCCTGTGTCTGGGAGGAAAAGGAGGTATGAAAATATCTGGTTAGGGAAAAAACTGTTCGCCAGGTTCGAAAGACAACGCTGCTGATAGTGATAGTCAAGGATAACTAACATTGGGGGGAGTGGAAAGTTTTTAGTGAAATTATGTTTAAAGCACAAGATCGACAAGATGTTCAGCTGTCTTGTAATGCTGGCAGTGTTGACGGCTTTTTTGCTGATGTTCAACCCGGGTCCGGTTGGCGCTACAAACACCGTCGGTGATAAAACGACCGAGATTAACATTACTGTTAATGACAACGGCAATATTACCACAGCCGGCACATTTACTGTCAGCGATCTGCAAAGCATGTCTCAGGAGAGAAATATCTACAGTACAATCAACAACAACACCGAAAAAAAATTCTATGCGACAGAGGGGGTTCTTTTAACCGGCCTTTTGGCTCAAGCTGATATCGACATCAACAATATTGACAGGTTCACCTTTACGGCGACCGATAATTACGCCCGTACGTTTACAAAAACATATCTGCTGGATACGCCGCGTTATTGTTATCCGAATCTGGAAAATAATCTTTCGACCGAAGGCGCAATCCAGGTTCAGCCTGTTCTGGCCTTGAAATCGATGGAGTTTTCACAATATGACCAGGTTGATTACAGTTTGGCTGGTGATTACTACTCGGTCAGGCTATTTTTTGGGCAAAATGAGCAGGACCTGGTCAGTGACCAGGGTTATGTCAAGTGGGTAAGTCAAATCGTGGTTTTTACAAAGCCGGCAGGAGCTCAACCGCCTGCTTTGACCGCAGATATGACGCATAACTCCGTCGGTCAGGACGTGGGCATCAGTTTCACCGATGATCAAAACTGGCGCAGTGCAATCACCGAAGTTACCGTTGACGGAACTTCCATCGCCGGGAAATACAGCATTGCTGCCGGCATGATCACGATTGACGGCAGTGTCTTTGACAGTGAAAAAGATTATTGCATTTTAGTCAAAGCCACCGGTTACCAGGATGCCGGTGTTACACAGCACAAGGGTTCCTGGCCGGTTATTTTCACTTTGGATGGCAACGCCACAGAACAGCATGTTTATACCGCAGCCGACCTAAGAGCAATGCCAGCCACAACCGCTCAATATGGGGCGCACACTTGCAAAGGTGTAGCCTTGGATGATCTTTTCGCAGCGGCCAACATCACCGGTTCCGACTGGCAGGCGCAGATAAACGTTACTGATGCAGCCACTTTCCCTATTGCCCCGGTCAGGGTTGCTGATCTGCTCGACCCGTCCAACAGATACCTGTTGACCTATGATCTGGACGGTCAGCCTATAACCACGGGGCCTGATAATCAGACCACCCTGAGGATTTACTGGGGCATCGGCATAACTTATAAGAATGTAACGGGGATTACTATCACCAAAGCTGGTAATAACGGTGGTGGCAGCAGCGGTGCCCCTGCAGCGACCGGACTGGTTATCGGCGGAACCGGAATAACCGAAGGAATGGGATTGCTAAACAGCTTTGTTTATCTCAGCCAGACTCAGGTTGATGACATTAAAGCCAACAAAAGCATAGGCGGTCTTTGCCTTGGCAGTTCGTGGACAAGTCCCCCGACACTTTACTCATCCTATCACAACCATGGCACGCCGGAATATACGTACACTTTGGCGGAAGGAATCAATCTAAAAACGGCTTTGACAGCCTTGGGCGCCGACGTGACAAGCGAACCGGTTGCGCTTGAAGCGAAAGGCATTGACAATTATGACGCAGTAATTAATGACGCTTTCGGTAAAACAGCCAGCCGTAATTATATTGCTCCGGATGGAACGGTTGGAGCTGTTGTGGACCCGATCCTGATTTTCTATGATAATCAAGTTTCAACAGATGCTCCCGGTCCGGATACGGTAGTTCCAACATCAACCGCAGCAATAACAGACACCAATCCATTATTTGCCTACGGGCAAAAAGAAGTTTTGGAATCAAACAACTGCACTTTTGTTAAAAACACTGTAAAAATCAGAGCGGGGCTGGATACGCCGGCATTTACAATAACAAAAGACAGTACGACAAAATCCATCTCTTTATCGGATATTGCATTGATAGGACTCTATCAAACATCCTATTTCTGGGATAACGGCGGCGCACAGGTTACGCAAGATGTTGTCGGCGTTCCTTTAATCGTATTGTTGACAAAACTGGACATTACAGTTCCAAGTGACAGAGGGCTGACTATCAATGTCAATAATGGCAGTGGAACTGTTGCCAGCAGCCGAGCCATCAGTTACGGTGAAATAAACGAATGCTTTGTTGCTTTTGACGCATTTGAAAACGGCCAACGCGTTTCGGGCAGCGTCAAGCCATTGAGATTGTATTGCCCGGGGGAAACAAAAGCCGGTGTATTGATTGAAAATGTTGTGGGCGCCGCTGTCAGTGATGTCAGCATGTATACCGTCAGTTTTGAAGAAAACGGCGGCAGCGCAGTCACCGACATTACTCAGGCGTCCGGCGCAACGATAGACACGGCGCCGGTAACAACAAAAGACGGCTATACATTTGCAGGATGGTATGCCGATGAAGCTCTTGCATCAGCGGTTACTTTTCCGATGGCAGTGACAGGAAACATGACTCTGTATGCAAAATGGAGTTCAGTCGCCGTTGAACCGGGGGATGTCAACAGTGACGGTATGGTGAACATTCTGGATGTGGTGCAGGCGGTCAACTATGCTCTGGGCAAGGCGACCCCCAACGCCATGCAGTTCAACGCCGCCAACCTCAACGGTGACGGCAGCGTCAACATTTTGGATGTAGTACAGATTGTAAATAAAGCGTTAGGAAAGTGACATTAGAAATAAACATGCTTTCGTCTGGGGAAAGGGGGTGGATATCAGATACTTTGTTGAACGAAAACAAAAAGCAAGTTTTAAAATAGAAATTTCAGGAGTGTGAAAAAAGAAATGTCAAGAAAAAATCCAAACATATTGTTCAAACTTTCTATACTGTGCTGCTTTGTTATCCTGACCATGCTGTTAAGTCTGACGGCTAGTAGCCCGTTTATGAATGGGATCTCCGCCGCTGCGGAGCAGACGGAACTGGTGGCAGGAAGTGTGTCCGGCGCTCCGGGAGAGGTGGTCCAGGTTCCGGTGAACCTGACCAGTTTGGAAGATGTCGCTGGTATACAGTTCGATCTGACGTTTGACCACAATTTACTGACATACCAGGGAAAGATATACGGAAGTCTGACAAATGGCAAGGATATAGATGAAAACAATATCTTTAATATCACCACAAACCTGCAATCAGATGATGAATTAAGGGTAATGATTTATTCGGCAACTAACACATTAATTGCAGCAGGGACCGGTACAGTCGTAGAATTGAAGTTCCAGGTGGCTGCCGGGGTTGCTCCGGGACAAATCTGCAGCCTGGAATTAAACGACGTAACCCTTTCTGATGCAGCGGGAGGTCCTATCGCTATCACTGCGACCAACGGTCAGTTCAGTGTCCCGCGAAACAATAAAGAGCCCGGGGGAGATATAAGCAATTCAGTATATTATATAGCTGTGAAAGACAGCGCTAATGGCGAGACAAAATATTATTATTACACCAAAGAAGAATTGCAGGGCTATGAAACCCAGGAATCCTATACTTATGATGATCATAGTGTGATCAAGACGGTTACCTGCAAAGGAGCTTTATTAAAAGACCTGCTTAATAATCTTCAAGGTGTAACAATTACTGATGATATGGTAATTCAGTATGCCGAGGAAGACGCTTATCATGCCGATCCCAATACGGCAGTGATTGACTCTAACTATAAAGATACGGTAGCGAGCTTAACCCAGCAAACCGTAAACGGCAGCGGCAGCACAAAGAACCCGGTGCGTTCAATAGTTTCGCATTTAATTCATGAGGAGTATGCAAATCCCGACGCCTACAATGTGAACGACCCGCCGGGAGTATTTAAAGATGCCGACAACAACTCAGGCTTTTTAAGAGCATACAGGGATACCGGTTCTGCCAACTCTGCAGTGATAAAGTATTTAATGGGTGTTGTAGTAAGCACGGACGGGGCGCTTTTAACAGGCAATAACGGCTGCGTTGCAACCTGTGTAAGCGATAAGAACCCGGCTATAAAAGTAGCCAATGACTCTACAATTAAAGGATTGCTTCCCGGTATGCAGTACGCGGTTAAAGCGCCCGCAGTCACCAATGCTGCTTTAACCGCCGGACAGACCAATCCTGTACTGATTACCGTTGGAGACGGAGCGCCGTCGACGCAGGTGATCACATTCACCTATACCGAGGACACATATTTCTATGTAAAGAATATCACAACAGGCGCAACAACAAATTACACCTATACGGATTTAATCGCTGCGCACGTACAGATGCCCGACGCCGGCGCCAACACTGCGCCATACGGGTATTCAAGACCGATGTACTACAGGTATAACGGAGTATGGCTGAGCAGTTTATTAAGCGGCGTCAGCGGTGACTACACCGTTAAACTGGTCGCCAAAGGCGGGACAAAGACTGATATAACGGATAACATAGCCCTGTATTTTGCCGCTTATAACAACACCCAGTCCAAGAGCAGCGCCAATATTCCGGAAGGCAAAAGGGTGACGATCACATACAACGATGCCAAAATTATTATACCGGGCGCCGGTGAAAATATAACCGGCTCCGGCGCCACCGACTATACCACAGCGGGTAAAGATGTCGATGTTTTGGTGGCCGCGGCGGAAGGTCTGGAACTGACGGCGAAGCAAACAAATAATCATTATCAATATACCGTTATCCCGGTTGCAGATGAAGCAACTTATCAGACAGGAGCGACAACGGACGGGATCAGTATGATGACAGTGAAGTCAGGCGTTTCCGGCATGAAATATTTCGCTGTGCAGGTGACTCCGGTAAAAACGCATAACGGGACTGAAGCGGTTGCTTTTGTGCATTTAAGAAATGGCGCACAGGATAATATGAATGTGACTAAAGCTGATTTTGATGTGGTAAATATCGCTCAGGCCGGCTTCAATGTACAGCCCGGTGATGTCGTTAATGTCTATATCGTCGATGATTTGACCAATGATGTTGACTTCAACCCGACCATACTGCAATAAAAGGTACTCTTTAAGAACGAAAAATATTGAAAGGGGAGATATGATTGCTGCTAAAACAATCTGATGTCGGACCAAAAACTAAAAGTATCTTTTATGGTCTTACTTTGTTGATTATGATGTTTAGCCTTATTTGTTTGGTTATGCCAGGACTTGCCGTCGCCGCCGGTACACCGGCGACATCGCTTACAGTGAAGCTGAATAATAACACAGTGGCAACCTATTCAATCAGCGATTTGCAGAATATGACACAGGTAACACAGGGGTACTCTTCGATTGACAGCATGCCGGCGCCGTGCATGACGGCGGCGCGGGGGGTTAAAGTAACCGATATCCTGACGAATGCCGGAATCGACGTCAGTTCAGTGAACAATATAATTTTTAAATCGACCGATGGTTATTCTGTTCAATTAACCAAGCAATATCTGCTGAATACGGTCCGTTACTATTATCCCAATCTAACCACTAACTGGGATGACGCTAACCAAAAAGTTGGCGCCGGGACTTTGGACGGCGGAGTTCAGGTTGAACCGATTTTGGCGTTAGTATCTTACTATAAGCGATTTGATCCCGCGCCCGGGTTCAACCTGATGGATAATGCAAATGCGCTCAGGCTTTGCTTCGGGCAGGATCCTAATAATATTAATGAAGTGACCAGCAACAGGTTTGCTAAATGGGTTAACGAGATCGACGTAGATGGAAATCTATTGCCGGAGACAACAGTCACTTTGAATCTCAGCAAAAACAACGCAGCGGCAGGAGACAGTGTAACCGCATCCGGCACGGCCTCTCCAAACGATTGGGTTCCTATAAAAGTGCTTGATAGCGCGCAAAATGTAGTTGTATTTGATGCCACAAAGGCAGACGCAAACGGCAATTACAGTATTTCCTTTATAATACCGGGCGGTTCAAGCGGGGTTCTGACTGTTGTAGCGGGTTCCGGCAGTAATGTAGTCAGCAAGACCGTTACAGTGACGACAACCCCGGCGGGTGACACCACAGCGCCGAGTTGGAGCAGCGGCAGCCTGACAGCCACCAGCAAAAGCAAGACCGGATTAACCTTAAATTGGAGCGGCGCCACAGACAACGTAGGCGTGACCGGGTACAAAGTATACAAGGGAGCAACCCAGCTGACTGCGACGCCGGTAACGGGTACCAGCTACAACGTCACCGGCCTGAGCGCCGGCGCCCAGTACACCTTCAAGGTAGAGGCGGTAGACGCTGCCGGTAACCAGAGCACGGACGGTCCCAGCGTAACCGTGACGACAACAAGTTCCAGCAGTAGCGGTGGTGGTTCGTCGACAACACCGCAGGCAGTAACCTCAACGACCGGGGCTGCGATAGTCACACCCAGCGCTGGCGGTACAATCAGCTTGGGCAGTGAAGTAAAGGTTAATGTGCCGGCCGGCGCGTTAAGCGGTTCTGACAAAGTGGAAGTAAAAATAGAGAAAGTAAATACCCCTCCCGTCATACCATCAGGTTTCAAACTGGCCGGCAGCGTCTACGAGTTTAGCGTGGGTGGACAGAGTAGATACAGCTTTAATAAAAGTGTAACTTTGACGTTTAATTTCGATCCATCCGTTCTTGTCCAGGATGAAATTCCGGCCGTTTACTACTACGACGAGGCGCAGGCCAAGTGGATAAACCTCGGTGGTACGGTGTCAGGCTTCACTATTACCGTGCAGGTGGACCACTTTACCAAGTATGCCGTGATGGCGGCCAAAAAAACAGCGGGCGTTCCGGTTGTAACCCTGACAGACATCACCGGGCACTGGGCGGAGAACAGCATTAAAAAACTGTTCGCCCTCGGTGCTATCGGCGGTTACCCGGACGGTAGCTTCAAACCTGATAAATCTATCACCAGGGCTGAATTTGTCACCATATTAGTAAAGGCATTCGAGCTGTCGTCCGAGGGCGGCAAAGTGTTCGCCGATACTGCCAATCACTGGGCCAAAGGAAGTATTGCCGCAGCAGCATTCAATGGCATAGTCAGCGGTTATGATGAGACAACCTTCGGTCCTGATGATCTGATCACCCGTGAACAGATGGCGGCGATGATTGTCAAAGCAGCGAAACTTACCGCAGATACTGCAGGAACTAACTTTACCGATAGAGCGAGTATCTCTAGTTGGGCCAGCAACGCCGTTGCAACTGCGGTTCTTAACAAGATCATGAACGGCTATCCCGACAATACCATTCGGCCTAAGAACAATGCTACCAGAGCTGAGGCCGTGACGGTTATCGTCAATGTTGTCAAGTAAAATAATTAAAAAAGATTCAACTGTTTAGCGCATCTTCAACGTGTAATATGCTTATTTGCTTTGGAGAAACAGGGGAAGCGTCTTTTTGACTTCCCCTGTACAAAATTTTAATAAGGATATTGCAGCGCGCCAGCAGTATAACCAGGAAGCTGAAATGAACTCATTTCTAATAGTATATATGAAGAATTGGGCTATAGTATAACTCGTTATAAACAATAATTAAGCAGGAGGCTGATGAATGTGGTCATTGTTCCGCAGGAACCGGTTTCCATTATTCCGGTTGGTGTTGTCGTTTCCGATTTTAAAAAATGCAGCCGCACATATGATTATAATAGTGAAAGCATGATTTGCATAAGGGAAGACCTTACCGACGCTCTCATCGGATTGGAATATTTCTCCCATATCCATGTGATTTATCACCATCATCGCAGGGAAGAGTGGCTACAGATGGAAGACTGGAAGCAGGATACAGCGCCTATAACGATACCTTTTACCAGTGAACCGGTTTGCCAGGGAGTTTATTCCACCCGGTCGCCGGCCCGTCCTTCAGCGATAGGGTCTTGTGTTGTTGAACTCATCAAACGCGAAGGAAACCTTCTTTATGTCAGGGGGTTGGATGCTCTTGACGGAACCCCCGTTCTGGACATTAAAATTTATATTCCTCATTATGACGCGTTCCCTTTAGCGGAAACACCGCTGAACTGGTGCAAGGGAAATGAACTGATTACCACTTCGAGACATTTTCACTGGGACACCGTCAATGTCGGGCTTACTTTAGGGCTCAGGGCAGGCGCAAAAGCATTGCAGGTCATAGGCGTTGGCCGTGGTGAAGCGCTGAGGGCGGAAGTTGTGGGGGGGCATTTTTTTGCCCAGGGAGTTGAGGGAGCAACAGGGTGCAGTACTATAAAAGGCAATATGGTTTTTAACGAGTTTGATTCGTCCCCGGGAAAGTGGAAAATTAAGCTTTCAGGCAAAGGCAGCGAAGTGGAAATTAGACTTAATGATCATATCTATTCAGGAGCAAGTGAAGTGTTGGAGGTTAGCGAGGATATTTTATTTGCCTCTGTGCAAAGAATCGAAAGCGTTCAAGCGTGAGGTTCATAACAATGGAATATGTTCTGGCGGTTTTTCCCTCCATATATCTGATTAATCGAATAAAAAGCCGGTTAAACCGGGACGGCCAGTATTTTGGCATGATCCGCGCCCCGCAAAGCGTTTCACCCGGGGGCTGCGGTTTTGCGCTCCGTTTCGAGGAGGGCAAGCTGAACTTTGTAAAACAGGCGGCGCAGGAATTGGGTATTGCCGTCAATGGTTTTTACAAAGAGGAAGATCAAAAAGGAATCAAAGTATATACCCGTATCGATGAATAGGGGGTTGAGATGAACGGTATACCTTGATAATGCCGCCACATCGTGGCCCAAGCCTGAATCGGTTTGCCTGGAAATGATCAAGTGCATTAAAGAATACGGGGCCAATCCCGGCAGAAGCGGACACCGGATGGCCATGCAGGCCAGTGAGAAAGTATATGAATGCAGGGAGAACCTGGCCAGGTTATTCGGTGTCGAAGACCCGCTGCGGATTGTTTTTACAAGTAATGCGACCGAAGCCATCAACCTGGCTGCTAAAGGTCTGTTGGCGCCGGGCGATCATGTAATCCTGTCCGGGATGGAGCATAATTCAGTGGTACGGCCCCTAAAAAAATTGGAGTTCGCTGGTGTGGAACTCTCTATTGTTAAAACAGACTCAAGCGGAAAGGTTGATACTGCGGATATTGCCGGAAGAATCAGAAAGAACACGAAGCTTTTTATCATCACCCATGCTTCCAATGTAACTGGGACGGTCAATGATTTGGCTTCACTTGGGCAGTTGTTGAAAGAACATAAAGTTAGTTTCATGGTTGACGCTGCTCAGACGGCAGGGAATTATCCTGTGGATGTCGGAATTATGAGTATTGACCTGCTTGCTTTTTCAGGGCATAAAGGATTGTTGGGGCCGCAAGGCACGGGGGGGCTGTATATACGTCCCGGGTTGTGTCTGGATACTCTGAAGGAAGGCGGTACGGGAAGTGTTTCTGAAAATCCCCGGCAGCCTGATTTTTTGCCTGACCGGTATGAAAGCGGCACATTAAACACACCCGGCATCGCGGGATTAAATGAAGGGGTCAAATTCATCCTGAAAACGGGCGTTGAAAATATCAAAGACCATGAAAACCAGCTTGCCGGATATATGTATGAAGGGCTTTGTGAAATCAAGAAAGTCAGGGTCTACGGGAGCAGAAACCATGAGCGCAGGACCGGTGTTATATCAATTACAATAGATGGTAAGGACTGCCAGGAGGTGTGTCGTGAATTGGATGAAAAATATGATATCGCCGCTAGAGGTGGGCTGCACTGCGCTTATTTGGCTCATGAAACCATAGGGACGCAAAATACTGGCACAATCAGGTTCAGTATCGGGTTCTTCAATACTTTCAGCGATATCGACAAGGCGCTGACAGCTGTGCGAAAAATTGCCGCCTCTTAGTTTTAAGCAAACACTGCCCCTTATCAATATGACCGCAGTAATATTTTGAGTCTATTCTGCTTTAAAGGATGGAAATTCGTGAGTATAAGGCAAAAATTTCTGGACAGGTTTTCTGTTTATGATTTGATTATCATTGCCATGGTTTCTGCCCTGGGGATTGCCGTAAAGCCGATTATTGTCCCCCTTGCTCATATCATTAGCGGACCGCTTCTTATTCCCTCGGGTGCAGTGGCGGG